>NZ_BTGO01000014.1:0-89702 GCF_042846595.1 Microbacterium sp. MTN4-26 | reverse complement strand
GTTGAGGAAAGGTGAGAGCCGCGGAATTCCGCGCATTTTCGATCGGCACTGATGGGTGCGACACGCCGCGCGGTGTAACGGGACCTGCGAGGGAGCCAGTTCACGAACTTCTCGCCGTCCGAGATGTTCGAGGGGTGTGTCCGAACAGGTCTTCCCCTGGCTGCGCCGGCGACGCCGGGGTTGATGGCGCAGATCGGGGGAGCGATGTCAGACTTGACGGACATCGCGTGAAGTGTCAGACTTCACGGACATTCGCTCGGTTGTCAGACCTGACGGACAGAGGTGACTCGATGCTCGTAGTGACGCCTGCCGACCTCGGCAACATCGTCCGCGACCGTCGGCGCGATCGGGGCATGTCCCAGGGTGCCCTGGCCGAGGCCGTGGGCATGAGTCGACAGTGGGTCGTGCGCTTCGAGAACGGCAACGCTGCGACCGCCACGGTCGATCACCTCCTCCGGCTCGCCGAGGCGCTCGACCTCGACGTGGAAGTCGCCGCGCCATGAGTGACCGCCTCACCGCCTACCTGCGCGGAGATCGCGTCGGCTGGTTCACCGGCGTCGGGGGAGCGGTCCAGTTCGAATTCGACGATGAGTGGCGCCAGGGGGCTCGCCGCATGGAGCTGTCACTCTCCCTGCCGAAGTCGCGCCGCACCCACGGGGGCGACGCGCCCATCACCTTCCTCTGGAACCTGCTCCCCGACAACGCCACGGTTCTCGAGCGGTGGGGCGCGCGGTTCTCGGTCAGCCCGCGCAATCCGATGGCGCTCCTCGCCCATGTCGGACTCGACACCGCCGGTGCCGTCCAGCTAGCTGAATCCGATGCGCCTATCCTCGAGGGCCCTGAAGCCCTCGAGCCGATCGAGGTCGCCGAGATCGCCGCCCACCTCCGCGAACTGCGCAGCGACCCCGAAGCGTGGTTCCTTCCCGGCCATGTCGGCGGCTACTTCTCGCTCGCCGGCGCGCAGTCCAAGTTCGCCCTCGCTGCGAGAGATGCCGGATGGGCGGTGCCCACCGGCCGCGCCGCCTCCACGCACATCCTCAAGCCCGGCATCCGAGGACTCCAGCACAGCGACCTCAACGAACACCTCTCCCTCGCGGCCGCGTCACTGCTGGGGTTGCGTGCTGCGGCCAGCCGGATCGAGCGCTTCGAGGACGAAACCGCGATCGTCGTTGAACGCTACGACCGGCTGCTCCACGGTGTGGACGTCGAGCGTCTGCACCAGGAGGATCTCGCCCAGGCGACGGCGACTCACCCCGCCAGCAAGTACCAGAACGAGGGTGGCCCCGGCATCCGCGACATCGTCGACGTCATCCGCGAGACGCGGGGCCGGGACGTCGACGACAGCGTGCGCACATTCCTCGAGGCGACGATCTTCAACTGGGCGATCCTCGGCACCGACGCGCACGCCAAGAACTACTCGATCCTCCATGACGGCCGCCGAGGCCCTGGCCTTGCCCCGCTTTACGACGTCGCCACCGCGCTGCCCTACGACGACCTGAACACGCGTCGCGCGCGACTTTCGATGTCGTTCGGGCGCCACTACCGGGTCGCCGAGATCGAACCCCGGCACATCGCCCAGGAGGCGATCGACGCTGGCCTCGACGCAGACTGGGCGATCGCGACCGCGAAGCGCATCGTGGGCGGAGTCGCCGACGCGTATGCGGACGCTGCGAGCGCGGCGCCGCTCGCGGAGGCCGACGTCGCGTTCGCCGCGAGGATCACCGGCCGCGTGCGCGAGCGCGCCGAGCAGCTGACGCGCGAGCTCGACCGTCCGCTTCGGATCGCCGCGACGCAACGCCCTAACGGAGACGCCGCGCAGCCCCGCAATCGCGACATCGGAGGGCCCGGCAACCCCGGATCGTTCGCATCCCCCTCTGCAGCAAAGTGAGCCGTTGGGCTGACCCAGCCCGCAGCGAATCCGCAGAACCTCAGACCCCGAAAACCGCGAATTTACGCGGCAGAAAGGGGCATCCGCGAACCCGATCTGCGGACTTCTGCGGACTCCCTGCGGACCGAAAGCAGAAAATCCCTGATCAGATGCCTGTGCTACCGGTAGTTGACGAACTGCAGATCGACGTCGAGGTCGGCGGCCTTGAGCAGGCGCTGCACCTCCTGCAGGTCGTCGCGGCTCTTCGACTGCACGCGCAGCTCGTCGCCCTGGATCTGCGACTTGACCGACTTCGGCCCCTCGTCGCGGATGATCTTGCCGATCTTCTTCGCGTTCTCCTGCGAGATGCCTTCCTTGAGCGTGGAGACGATGCGGAACTCCTTGCCGCTGGCCTGCGGCTCGCCGCTGTCGAGGGTCTTCAGGGAGATGCCGCGCTTGATGAGCTTGGTCTGGAAGACGTCGAGGGCCGCCGTCGCACGCTCCTCGCTGTTGGCCTTGATCAGCACGGCCTCGCCGCTCCATTCGATCGAGACGCCGGTGCCTTTGAAGTCGTAGCGCTGCTCGAGCTCCTTGCGGGCCTGATTGAGCGCGTTGTCGGCTTCCTGGCGATCGATCTTGGAGACGATGTCAAAACTGGAGTCTGCCATCCCCCAAATCTACTCTCGCAAGCACTCGCAGTCCCCACCGGTCTGCGGACCCGACGCCGACCGAGTGCGGGGCGGCTCTGGTGGGGGAGGGCGGCATCCGACACACTGAACGGATGGGATCAGCGTTGACCACCATAGGACTTCCCGTCGCGCTCGGGATCATCATGTTCGGCCTCGGGCTGAGCCTCACGCCGCGCGACTTCGCCCGTGTCGCGACGCAGCCCAAGGCCGTGCTCGTCGCCCTCGGGTGTCAGCTGCTGCTCCTCCCGGTCTTGTGTTTCGGCCTGGTGATTCTCTTTCAGCTCCCCCCGATCCTCGCGGTCGGGATGATGATGCTCGCCGCCTCGCCGGGTGGCACGACCGCGAACCTCTACTCACACTTGTTCCGCGGCGACATCGCCCTGAACATCTCGCTCACCGCCCTGAACTCGGTCATCGCCGTCGTGACCCTCCCGCTGATCACGAACTTCGCGATCTGGTACTTCGATCCATTCGACGATCAGCTCGGCCTGCAGTGGGCCAAGACCCTCGAGGTGTTCGCGATCGTGCTGCTTCCCGTCATCGGCGGCATGATCGTGCGCCGACTCTGGCCGCGGTTCGCCCACGGGATGGACCGGCCCGTGCGGGTGACCTCGGTGATCGTCCTGGTCATCGTGATCGCCGGGGCCGTCGCGGCGAACTGGGCGCTGCTGGTCGAGAACGCCGGGCGCCTCGCGCTCATCACCATCGTGTTCTGTGCGCTCAGTCTGTCGGTCGGATACCTCGTGCCGCGACTGGTGCGAGTCGGGCGCCGGCAGGCGATCGCGTCGTCGTTCGAGATCGGCATCCACAACGCCACCCTCGCGATCGTCATCGCCCAGACGGTGCTGGGGTCGGTCGAGCTGAGCCTTCCCGCCGCTGTCTACGGCGTGCTGATGTTCTTCATCGCGTTCGGCTTCGGATTCCTCATCCGGGGAAGGCAGGATGCGCCCGACACCGACGGGACAGAAGCGGCCGCGGCCTCCACAAGCGGGGAGCGGGCATGACGGGCGGATGCCTCCCGGAGCCGTCGGCGGAGTCCTTAGACTGGCCGCACACCGGACGAGGAGGCTGCATGCGCCCGTTGACCGAGAACGACGTCCGCGAGTCGTTCGTGAACGCCGCACCCGAGGAGATCACGCGGGTGAAGCTGCCCGCCGACTTCGTGCTGACGGAGTGGGACCACACCGACTTCTTCGCATGGCGGGATCCGCAGACCCGCGGCAGGGGCTACATGATCGCCGAGGTCGGCGGGGAACCGACCGGTGTGGTGCTGCGGGCGAGCTCGGGCTCGTCCCACGCCCGCCCGGCGATGTGCAACCTGTGTCACACGATGCAGCCCGGCGACCAGGTCGCCCTGTTCACGGCGCGCAAAGCGGGGGATGCCGGCGACAACGGCGACAGCATCGGCACGTACATCTGCGCCGACCTGTCGTGTCATGAGAACGTTCGGCTTGCCGCGCCTCTGGCTCCGAACGAGATGCGGGCGAGTGTCGACCGCCGCATCGACGGCACCCGTCAGCGCGCCGAGGCGCTCGTGAACCGCGTGGCGGAGGCCGCATGACCGGCTCGGTGGTCGTCATCGGCGACGCGCTCATCGACGAGATCCGCGACGAGCGCGGAGTGCGGGAGTTCGTCGGGGGAGCGGCGCTGAACGTGGCGGTCGGGCTCACTCGGCTGGGCGTTCCCACGACGCTCATCGCGATGGTCGGCGACGACGAGTCCGGCGATCACATCCGCTCCTACCTCCACGACTACGACGTCGAGCTCCTCGCCTCTCCTGCGCCGCGCGGTTCGTCGCGCGCCGTCAGCACACGGGGTCCCGGTGGCGAGCCGGTGTACGAGTTCAACGAGGCGGCGCAGAACCGCAGCATCCGGTTCGGCGAGGCCGAACGCGCTGCGATCTCGACGGCCGCGGTCGTGGCCGTCAGCTGCTTCCCGTTCGATGTCCCCGCCGAGGCCGAGGCGCTCGCCGACGCTCTCGAGACATCCGTCGTCGCCCTCGATCCGAATCCGCGCGAGGGGATGATGCACGACCGCGCCGAATTCGTGCGCGGGTTCGAGGCGCTCGCCGCGTCGGCCGACCTCGTGAAGGTGGGCGACGACGACGCGACGCTGCTGTACCGGCAGGGGCTCGACACCGTCGTGGAGCGACTGCGCGCGGCCGGAGCCACCGCGGTGCTCGCCACGCGAGGGCGCGACGGCGCGACGATCGTCGCCGGCACGGAGTCCATCACACAGCCGATCTCCACCATGCCCGGGCCGATCGTCGACACGATGGGGGCGGGCGACGCGTCATTTGCGGTGACGATCGCCGCCCTCGCCGACGCCGAGGGCGCGGTCGTGCCCGATTGGCGGGAGATCCTCGTCGACGCGATGGATGCGGCGGCTGCCACGTGCCGCTTCGAGGGGGCGCTACTGCGCCTGCCGTCGGTGTTCGATGACACCGATATCGACCGCATCGGCACGTGATGCCGCGGGGCATCGGGGACCGCCTGCGTCGATTTCTGCGGGCGCGTATCCGGGGGTAAGATTGTTGATCGCGCCTCTGGTCGACTGGAAAAGCCGGACAGGTGCGCACTTGGCGAGTTACCCAAGCGGCCAAAGGGATCTGACTGTAAATCAGCCGTCTTCGACTTCGGGGGTTCGAATCCCTCACTCGCCACTCATGTGAAAGGCCCCGCGATGCGCGGGGCCTTTCGTCGTTCCCGGTTCATCCACAGCCCGCCGCCTGACCCTCGCCCGGGTCGATGACCCCGTGCGAGGATGGTCGATGCGGAGCACCCGCGGAGAAAGGTTCGACCATGACTGCGCCCTATCCACCCGAAGCCCCGGCCGACGAGACCTCGAGCTCGAAGCTGATCCGTGCCGCGATCTGGGTCGCGATCGGCGCGCTCATCGCGGCCGCGTTCGTGTGCGTGGTGTGGGTGTTCGTCGGCTCCGACAACGGCATCATCGGTCGGGCCTTCCTCACGATCCTGCTGTTGGCGGGCTTCGCCGGTGCCGCCCTGCTGGATGCGCATCTCGCGCCACGACGACCGGCATGGTTCGCGCTGGCGAGCATGGGCGTCTGGATCGTCATCCTGCTGCTCGGGGCGACCATGATCTGGATGCCGGAGCGCTCCTTCTACAGCGGCTTCGGCCGTTTCGTGCAGTTCCTGCTCATCGTGCTGGTGCTGCAGCTCGTGCTGCTGCACGTGCGCCTGTTCACCAAGGCGCTGCAGCGCAACCGCACGACCTTCACTCTCGTGGTCTACGCCGTGACGGTGAGCCTCGTGGCCATCCTCGCCGTCATGCTCGTGCTGCCGCTCGCCTTCCACGAGTACATCCGATTCGCCTCGCTCTACTGGCGCTTCGTCGTCGCCATCACGATCCTCGCCGCCGTCGGCACCGCGCTGCTGCCGCTCGTGAACGCCCTGTTCGCACCCCGCCCGCCGCGTGCCCGGCCGGCGCCGGTGGCCTGGCCGACCTACGTCGACGGTCGCACTCCGCTGCCGGTTCTCGTCGACGGAAGCCCCGACTGGAACGCCTACTACACCGGCTACCCCACTCAGCCCTACGCGCAGCCCGGCGCCGCACAGCAGCCGACGCCCGCGTATCAGCCCGAGCCGACGTACCCGCCCCCGGCGGCCGCCGCTCCGACACCAGGCGTCGCCGAGCCACCGGCGTACGCCCCGCAGACCGCCGCACCCGAGCCTTCCGCGCAGCGGCCGCCGGAGACCGCTCCGCCGGTGCCGCCGGCGCCCGCCGATGACCCCGCGCCGGCTCAGCCGGCGGGGGAGCCCGGCGGAGGCGAACCGCAGCCGACATCGGCCGCCGGTCACGCCGCGCGCCAGCAGCCGCCCTCGCCCATGCCCTGGGGGCCCGCTCCGGCCACGGAGTCGTTCCCCGCCGGTCCCCAGCGCTCCGGTGCCCAGGAGGATGCCGGCGACGCAGACACCCCGCCGGCCGCGCCCGGCTACGAGGGCTACCCGCCGCCCCCGCCGCTGCCGCCGCGCACCTGACCGTTCGACTCACGCGACCTCGACGCGTGACGCCCGTCGGGATCCGCGAGCGTCACGCTCCGAGGATCTCCCGGACCGCCATCGCCGCGTTGTGGCCGCCGAGACCGCTGACCGCGCCGCCTCGTCGCGCGCCGGAGCCGCAGAGCAGGATCCGGTCGTGCGCGGTGGCGACACCCCACCGTCGTGCGGAAGTGTCGAGCGTCTCGCCGGGTTCCGCCCACGGCCATGACAGCGGGCCGTGGAAGATGTCCCCGGCGACCATGCCGAGGGACGCTTCGAGGTCGGCTGTCGTGCGCGCTTCGATGCAGGGGTCTCCGTCCGCATCCTCGTAGAGGCAGCCGGCCAGCGGCTCGCCCAGTACCGCGTCGAGGGACCGTTCGGCCGCGGAGAGCAGTTCGCTCCGATACGCGTCCGGGTCGCGGCCCGCCGCCAGCCGGTGCGGCACGTGCAGCCCGAAGAGGGTGAGCGTCTGCGCGCCCGTCGCCCGCAACGGGTCACCGAGGATCGACGGGTCGGACAGCGAGTGGCAGTAGATCTCGGCCGGAAGCGGATCCGGCACGCGACCGGCCTGCGCGGCGGCTGCCGCCGAGTCCAGCTGCGAGAGTGTCTCGTTCACGTGGAACGTGCCCGAGAACGCCGCCTCCGGCGCGACGTGCGCATCGCGTAGCCGCGGCAGTCGTCGCAGCAGCATGTTCACCTTCAGCTGCGCGCCCTCGACGGGTGCGCTTGAATCGGCCGCATCCGCCCCGCCCGCGCGCAGCAGGTCGGTGAGCACGGCAGGCCCGACTCCGCTGAGCACGATCCGACCGTTCAGCACGCGAGGTTCGTCGCCGCCCACGTGCACTTCGCCGTCGGGCGATATCGCCGTCACGGGCGCCGCCGTGAGAATCTGCGCGCCCGCGGCGCGAGCCGCCCGTTCGAGTTCGCTCGTCACCCGTCCCATCCCGCCGACCGGCACATCCCAGTCGCCGGTTCCGCCGCCGATGACGTGGTAGAGGAAGCACCGGTTCTGCCGGAGAGATGGGTCATCGGCGGCGGCGAACGTGCCGATCAGGCCGTCGGTGAGCACCATGCCTCGAGCGATGTCCGACGTGACGGATGCGCGTACGAGGCCGCCGAGCGGCTGCTCCACCAGCGCCTCCCACAGGCCGTCGTCGCCCCATCGAGCCCTCATCTCCGCTGCGGACGGGAGGGGAGAGGTCATCGACGGGAAGGTCGCCGCGGCGACGGCGCCGAGGCGGTCGGACAGGTCGGCGAAGCGTCGCGCTTCGTGCGGGTCCCCGGTGACGCGCGCGAAGGAGTCCGCCGTGGCCTGCGCATCCGCCGTGTCGATCAGGACACCGCGATCGGGATGGAGCGGATCGGGCGTATACGAGGAGTATCGCCGGCGCGTCAACCGCACCCGCAGTCCGAGATCGTCGATCACGTGGCGGGGCAGGAGGCTCACCAGGTAGGAGTACCGCGACAGGCGTGCGTCGACTCCGGCCCACGGCCGTTCCGACACCGCGGCGCCGCCGACGTGGCCGAGGCGTTCGAGGACCGCGACCGAGCGACCGTCGCGGGCGAGGTAGGCGGCGGCGACGAGGGCGTTGTGGCCCCCGCCCACGATGACGACGTCATGGGTGTGCGCGGCAACGGCGACCATGCCTTCACCGTAACCACCCGGCGTATAGCGTGGAAGCATGACGCTTGCCGCCGAACTCGAGGCCATCGCGATCGCCGTCGCTCGAGAGGGCGGCGACCTCGCCCGTCGTCGTCGCAGCGAGGGGGTGGCGATCGCCGCGACGAAGTCGGCCCTGGCCGACATCGTCACCGAGGCCGACCGCGAGGTCGAGACGCTCATCCGTGACCGGATCGCCGTCGCACGCCCCGATGACGGCTTTCTCGGCGAGGAGGGCGGCACGCACGCCGGCACGTCGGGCATCACGTGGGTCGTCGACCCGATCGACGGCACGGTCAACTACGCGTTCGGCATCCCGGCATACGCGACCAGCGTCGCGGCTGTGACCGGAACGCCGACGCCGGGGGCGTGGGAGGTGCTCGCCGGTGTCGTCTACAGCCCCGCCCAGGGAGAGCTGTTCCACGCCGCCGCCGGTCACGGAGCGTGGCTCGACGGACGTCAGCTGAGCGTCAACGCCGCACCCGGCCCCGCCGGAGCGCTGCTGGCCACGGGTTTCGGCTACGACGCCGCCACTCACGCGGCCGACCTCGCGCTCGTCGGCCGCGTGATGCCCCTCGCCCGCGACATCCGCCGCATCGGCGCCGCCGCGCTCGACATCGCGTACGTCGCCGCCGGCCGGGTCGACGGTTTCTTCGAACGCGGACTCAAGCCCTGGGACCACGCCGCCGCCGATCTGCTCGTCACCGAGTCGGGCGGTGAGATCGCGTGGATCGACGATCAGGAGCGCCCGCTGACGGTGGCCGCCGGTCCTGCGCTGATCGAGCAGCTGGTCGCCGTCGCGTCGCGCCCGGCCTGAAACACAAACGTCACATATGGATTCGCCGAACCGCATGTCCACGGATGGAGTTCTCAGGGTCGCGCGGGTAGGGTGTTTACCCGATCGTTACTTTTCACCGTTCGGTCGGTGAGAAGGGTCTATTCCCCCGAAAGACCGTCGCTTCCCCCGCGACTCGACCCGAGAGCCCCACCCGCTTGCTTCCCGATTCCCCCCTGGCTGAGCCCGCGCCCACCCGGCGCTCCAGCCGTGCTCACCGCGCGCCTGCCCCGGCGTCGTCGGCGGAGTTTCCGGCCGTCGAGCACGCGGTCCCACGTCACGGCTCAGCTTCCTCGGCCGACATCCCGATGATTCCCGCATCTCCCCAGCCCGCGGCGCCGACATCGCGCCGCGCTGCGCGAGCGGCCCGCGCCGTCACCGGTGTGATCCCGGTCGATGAGTCCGCCCCCGAGACGGCGACGATGGATGCCGCCAAGGCGCCCGAGCCCTCGGTCGTCGTCACCGAGGTGACCGGTGTGGACCGGTCGGCGTCCGACGTCCCGACGGACGAGAGGGACAGCGGCGCTCCGGTCATCGACGACTTCGACACCGCCGCGCGGCGGCTCAACTTCACCGGCGAGACGCCCGTGCAGCGAACGGTCGCGGCCGAGGACCCAGCCGACGGTGAGGCGCCTGCAGCGGATCTCGGCGCATCCGCGGCCGCTCCCCGGGTGTCCCGCCGGGTGTCGGGTGCCTCCTTCAAGCGCCTGGCGACCGCGTCGTTCTCGATCGGCGTCATGAGTGTCGTGACGCTTCTGGCCGTCGGTACCACCACGCCGGCCGAAGCGCTCGCCGCCGCCACGGGGGAGAGCGTCGCGGGCACGGTCATCGCTCCCGGAGCGACCGACCTGACGGCCGAGGAGGCCGACGAGATCCAGGCGTACGTCGCGCCGGAAGGTGTGCAGAACCTCCAGATTCAGCGCAGCGAGAGCTACGGCACCGAGACCTATGCCGAGCTCGCCGCCGAATCGGGCATCACCCAGACCTCCGACCTGTTCTACAACGACCCGAACGCCGAGATTCAGTGGCCGTTCGCCGTCGGAGTCCCGATGAGCTCCGGATTCGGCATGCGCTGGGGTGCCCTTCACGAGGGAATCGACTTCGTTCCCGGTTTGGGGTCGCCCATCCAGGCTGTCGCTGACGGCGTCGTGCGGGTGGCGACCGAGTCGGGCGGTGCGTACGGGGTGCACGTCATCATCGATCACGTCATCGACGGCGAACTCGTCTCGACCCATTACGCGCACATGCAGTACGGGTCGCTCCAGGTCGAGGTCGGTCAGGAGGTCGAGGTCGGCACGACCATCGGTCTGGTCGGCAACACCGGCCGCTCCACGGGGCCGCACCTTCACTTCGAGGTGCTCATGGGAGGCGAGACGGCCATCGATCCGCTGCCGTGGCTCCGCGAGCACGCCGGGGGCTGATCCGATTTCAAGGGGATGCAGCGACCTGATATCCTCTTTGAGTTGCCCGCTTGCGGGTGGCATGCCCCGATAGCTCAGTGGCAGAGCACTTCCATGGTAAGGAAGGGGTCGTCAGTTCAATCCTGACTCGGGGCTCGCAGCATCCACACAGACCGCGGATGCGTCGCGGCAGGGTAGCTCAGTTGGTGAGAGCGCACGACTCATAATCGTGAGGTCGCGGGTTCAAGCCCCGCTCCTGCTACCGATTCAAACCCCCGGAATTCCGGGGGTTTTGTCGTGTGGGCATGAGCCCCGGCCCTTCGCGAAATCGCGGGGTGGGTCTGGCAATCAGCATTCCGCGCAAGAGTCAAGGGCCCCTGATCGCGTCGGCGTTCTCGGTAGCTTCGCGATATCGCACCCGACGCGGATGGAACCTGCATGCCCCCTTCACTTCCCTTCACCACCGGTGAGCTCATCGGTGGTCGCTACCGGGCGATGGGGGTGCTCGGAAGCGGCGGCATGGCGGACGTCATTCGCGCCGAAGACACGCAACTCGGCCGGACGGTGGCGATCAAACGCTTGCGCGATCAGGATGCCGCAGCGGCGGATCGTGCCCGGAGCGAGATGGCACTGCTGGCATCGTTGAATCATCCCGGGCTCGTGACGTTGTTCGACGCGCGCATCGCGGAGGACGGCCAGACCTATCTCGTGATGGAATTCGTCGACGGCGTGACGCTCGCCGAAAGACTCGATGGCGGCCCGCTGCCCAGCGATGAAGTGGGCGCAATCGCCCTCGACCTGACGGAAGCTCTCGCCGCGGTGCACGCTGCCGGCATCGTTCATCGCGATGTGAAGCCGGCGAACATCCTGCTGGCGGCCGAGCGTCGTGCGGCGGAACGCCACCGGGCACGACTCGCCGACTTCGGGATCGCCCACCTGGCCGGGACCGAGCGATTCACCGAACCCGGCCTCGTCGTCGGCACAGCGGCCTTCCTTGCACCCGAGCAGGTGCGCGGGGAGAGCCCGGCTCCTCCGGCTGACGTGTACGCGCTGGGACTGGTGCTCCTGCAGGCACTCACCGGGCAGCGCGCGTTCCCTCAGGCCACGGGCGTGGAATCCGTCGTCGTCCGCCTCACGAACCCACCGCTCATCCCGCCGTCCGTGGGGCCGGAATGGGCGCCACTTCTTGCTCGCATGACGGCGATCGATCCGGCCGCGCGTCCGACCGCGGTCGAGGTGGCGGCTCACGTGCGCGATTTCGCGCACCCGCACGGCGACCTCGCGCCGTCGCCCCAGCGTGCCGCTGCCGCATGGGACACGCCGACGGTGGGGGACATCGACACCGTCGCAACACCGGCACCGGCACCGGCACCGGCACCGGCACCGGCACCGGCACCGGCACCGGCGACGCGCACGCTCGTGGACGAAGCCGTGGCCGCGTCTGCGGTCCCTCACGGCAGTGCCGGCGCCCACGTCGCCGGTGCTCGACGCCGGACCACCCGCCATCGCCCCGGATCACGTGGATGGGCCCTGGCGGCATCGGCGACAATGGCGCTGACGCTCGGCTGTTCCGTGTGGTTGGCGTCATGGGCGGTGTCCGCGGACTCGGTCGGTGAAGAGGTTCTCACAGAGCAGACGGTGCTTCCCACTCCGGTCGAGCCGAGCGAGACGGAGACCGGGGATTACGGAGCTGTGAACGAGACCGTGTCGGATGCGCCGAGCGGCTCATCAGGCGACGAGACGACCGAAGACGACGCTTCACAGCCTCCCTCACAGGGGGCGACGGCCAACGTCGATGACGGGAATGCCGAGGAGAACGTCGACGGCGAACTCGACGGGGGCGCCGCGAATGCGGGAGCCAACAGCAACGCCGGCGGGAACGGCAACGACAACGCTGCGGCAAACAGCAATGCTGGAGGGAACGGCAACGCCGGCGGCAACGGCAGGGGACGTGACTGACGCGTCGTTCCATCGTGTGTCAAGGCCGTGCCGCAGACCGTCCCGATCGCCTAACGTCGCGGGCTGGAGGTGATCCTATGAACGGATCCGAGGAGACCGCAGATTTCGAGGCGTCGAAGCGGGCGCGGAAGGCTGCCCTCGACGACTCGTTGTCGAGCGCACGCTCGAGCGACGATCCGGAACCGAAGGGGAGGGCTCGCGCGAACACCGCGGTATGGCTGGTTGCGGGGGGCGCTCTCGCCGTGCTCATGCTCGCGTTCTTCATCTACGGATTCACGCTGCAGATCGTCGTTCCGATCATCGGCCTGATCGTCACCATCGGGCTCTACATCGGTCTGGTCGTCGCGGCCCTGACGATTCCTCACGGGCGCAAGCGGCTTCGGGCGTTGGCCATCATCATGGGCGCTCTCGCGCTGTCCATGCTCGTGCTCGGGCTCGTCTTCTACGGCATCGAGGCGGCGAGCTTCGAGCAGATCAACTCCGTCCCCTGACGCGCTCGGTGAGCAAGACGGAAGGGGCCGCGTCCGCGTCCGCGTCGAGTGGTCGTCCGGAAGCCGACGACCCGGTCAAGGTGCGGTGGCCCACGCGGATCCGGCGAGACACCTGGCGATACTCCCTGCGCCGCGCCGTGCACGAGTTCGGGCAGGACGGATGCGTCGACGCCGCCGCGGGACTGACCTTCTTCGCGGTGCTGTCGGTGTTTCCCGGGTTGCTCGCGTTCGTCTCGATCATCGGGCTCATCGCCGACGGTCCCGAGGTGATCGAGCGCGGCCTGGAAATGATCGAAGGAGCCGTGCCCGCCGCGGTCCTCGACATCGTGCGCGAGCCGCTGTCGAGCATGGCCGCAGGATCCTCCGCATCGCTGAGCCTGGTCATCGGCGTCGCGGCGGCCATCTGGTCGGCGTCGCTCTACGTCGGAGCCTTCGGGCGCGCGATGAACCGCATCTACGAGATCGACGAGGGGCGTCCGTTCTGGATGCGCAAGCCGCTGGATGTGCTGGTCACGATCGTGATCGTGGTCTTCGTCGTCCTCGTCGCGGCCCTCGCTTTCCTCTCCCGGCCGGTGGTGGAGGCCCTCGGCTCCGCACTGGCCTGGCGCGAGGGTGCGGTGATCGTGTGGCAGATCGCCCGGTGGCCGCTTCTGGCCGCGTGCGTGGTCGTCATCATCGCGCTGCTGTATTACGCCACGCCGAACATCCGCCAGCCCAAGGTGCGCTGGCTCACGCTCGGCGCGATCGTGGCGGTCGCGCTCCTCGCGGCGAGTTCGTTCGGCTTCCGCACCTACGTCGCGAACTTCTCCCAGTACGAGCGCACGTTCGGCTCCCTGGCGGGAATCGCGGTGTTCCTGATCTGGGTTTTCATCCTCAACCTCGCGCTGCTGCTGGGTGCGGAATTCAATTCCGAACTCGAGCGCGGTCGCCAGCTGCAGGCGGGTGTGGTCGCCGAGGAGAGTCTGCAGCTTCCGCCGCGTGATGAACGAGCTCTCGACCGCATGCACGCGACCCAGCGTGCAGACGAGGAGCGCGGCGCGCTGCTTCGCCAGGGCGAGCCGCTTCCGAGTCACCCGGTCTCAGCGCTCGACCGCATCAAGGAGATCGTGCGCTCGTGGCGCTCCCGAGGCGATTGAGGTGCGCGCTCAGCCGGCGTGATGGTGATGGATCTCGTCGTGCAGGCGGGACATCGCCGGAATCGTCGTCGCGCCGATCCAGATGATGCGCGGACCGGAGTCGGATCCGCACATCCACTCCGACAGCCACGCGCGCGTCGCGGCCTCGAGGCGTGCCCCGCGAGGGCTCATCGTGGCGTCGACCCCGACATCGGTCCGGCACAGCCAGTGCACCGACATCCCCTCCGGCCGCCGCAGCGACTGGATCTGGACGGAGGTCGCGACCTCGAGGAACACGTGGCCGAAGGCGTCCACCGGAAGGCGTTCGAGCGTCGCCTGCACGTACGGCACGTCGGAGCTGTCGCCGGCGAACAGGAAGAGCGGAGAGTCGGTGGAGACGGTCACCCCTTCAGGTTAGGGTGCCCTAACTTCGAGCGCAACGGATGGGACGGATCAGGCCCCGCCTGACGATGCGGACGGATCCGGGCCGAGCCGGACGGAGCGCCGCTCCACGAGGATCGTGTCGCGCCACGTGCCGGCGTGCGGACCCAGAAGCGAGAGTGCGATCCGCTCCCGCCTGCCCACGACGCGAAAGCGAGTCTGCTCGTGCAATCGCAGACTCGCGGTGTTCTCGGGAAAGATGCTCGATTGGATCGTCCAGTAACCGGCCTCCTCGGCCTCGGCTACCAGGGCCTGAAGCAGTCGTCGACCGATCCCGGCGCCGCGCTTGACCGGGTCGACGTACACGGAGTGCTCGATCACGCCTCGATATGCCGCCCGTACCGATACCGGTGAGGCGGCGGCCCATCCGAGAACCGCCCCGCGCTCATCGACGGCGACGAGTCTTGCCGGTCGGATCCTGCCGGCGTCGAACTGCTCCCACGTGGGCGTGTCGGTTTCGAACGTGGCCTCGCCCGAAGCGATTCCGGCGGCGTAGATCTGCTCGACATCGGTCCAGTCGGCGGCGGTCATCACCTGGATGCGGATCATCAGCAGCACGAACCGCCCTCGGCGAGGCCGGTGGAGCAGACGCCGGTCGCGGGCAGGGTGAGCCGAACCTCTGCTGCGGCGGGTGCATCGCCATCGAGCCATGCCGTGATGGAGCGGACCTGCTCATACCCGGTCGCGAGAAGGAACGTCGGTGCCCGGCCGTAGGACTTCATGCCCGCCAGGAAGAACCCCGGCTCCGCGTGCCGAAGTTCGGCGAACCCGTGCGGCGCGACCGTGCCGCACGAGTGCACATTCGGGTCGATGAGGGGCGCCAGCCGGCGCGGCGCCTCGATGACGTCATCGAGCTCGAGTCGGATCTCGCGCAGCATGCTGAGGTCGGGACGGAAGCCGGTCGCGTTCACCACGACGTCGGCGTCCATGTGGGCCGGCTCGTCGTGGCGGGTGCCGACCACGGTCACCCCGCCGACGTCGGTCGACTCCAGGTGTGAGATCTCGAACGAGTCGATCACCGCGATGCGTCCGGCGTGGACCAACTGCTCCACGCGAGAGCCGAGGGCGGCGCGATCGGTGAGCTCGTCGTCCGGCGACGAGGAGACACGGATCGCGGAGGCGTTGCGGATGAGCCACGTCGCCCGTGTCGCCGGCTCGGTTCTCGCCACCTCGGCAAGGGCGATCAGGGTGTTCGACGCCGAGTGGCCGGCGCCGACGACGACGGTGTGCTTTCCCGCGAACGACGCCCGCTCGGTGCCGAGCACGTCGGGAAGCGCATGGTGCACGAGATCGGGGACATCGGCGAGGCCGAGCGGATCCAGCCCGGACGAAGCGAGCGGGTTCGGCGTCGCGTAGGTGCCGGACGCATCGATCACCGCGCGGCCCGTCAGTTCCTCGACGATCCCCTCGGCGGTCCGCACGCGGAGCAGGAACGGCGCTCGAGCGCGGCCGGCGGTGCGGGTGCGGTCCATCCCCTTCCGCGTCACGGCGATCGCGCGCGTGCCGAACCGTATGCGCGGCCCGATCTGCGGCAGTGCGGCGAGGGGCTCCAGGAATGCGTCGACGAGTTCGTGGCCGGTGGGCGATCGGCTCTCATCGGCCGGCATCGTCCAGCCGGACGCTTCGAGCAGACGTCGGGAAGCCGGATCGATGACGTGCCGCCACGGCGAGAACAGTCGCGTGTGGCCCCAGAGTCGAATGGATGCGGCGACGCGATCGCCGGCCTCGATGACGACGAAGTCCCTGCCCCGCTCGGCGAGATTCGCTGCTGCGGCGAGCCCGACCGGGCCGGCCCCGATGATGACCACCGGCAACGCCGTCCGCGGATCGTCCGCCTCGACTCTCGGCGTCAGTTCGAGCAACGTCATGGTGGCCTCCACGGGATATCGATGAGTATCGATGCACAGTAT
This sequence comes from Microbacterium sp. MTN4-26, assembly GCF_042846595.1. NCBI lineage: Bacteria > Bacillati > Actinomycetota > Actinomycetes > Micrococcales > Microbacteriaceae > Microbacterium > Microbacterium sp. MTN4-26. The sequence continues at coordinate 73,334 of NZ_BTGO01000014.1, read as the reverse complement.
GACGTCGGGTATCGAAACCTGTCAATATTTACTACTATCGATATATGGTCGCGATGCTCGAGGTCACCGATGTCACGCAGGGCGCGGCATGCTGCGCGCCCCTGAAGAGGGCGCCGATCGGCCCCGACGAGGCGGAGCGGATGGCCGCCACGCTGAAGGCGCTCGCGGATCCGGCACGGCTGCGACTGCTGTCGCTCGTGGCCTCCCATGCGGATCAGGAAGCGTGCGTGTGCGATCTCATCGATCCGATCGGGCTGTCCCAGCCGACGGTCTCGCACCACCTGAAGGTGCTCACGGAGGCCGGATTCCTCCACCGGTCGAAGCGGGGCACCTGGGCGTACTACCGGCTGGTGCCCGACGCTCTCGAGCAGGTGTCCGCGGTGCTCATCGGCGCCTGACGCTCCCGCCGTCGGCCCGAGTCCGGTCGGTGGTCAGACCCACGACGGATGCGTCCACCGGGCAGGGCGGTCCAGCTCGCCGTAGCGCATATCCACCCCGGAAGACGTGATCTCCGCCGCGCACAGCAGCAGCGACTGCGTCGGGTACCCGTGTGGGCGATTGTCGCGGATGATCGCGCGATCGTCATCGGGGGAGAGCTCCGCGGAGCGGTCCAGCACGCCCAGCCATGCTTCGATCCAGGCGTCGGGTCGGCCGGACGCCGCGCGGAACGCGTCGAGCCACGCGGCGATGCGTGCGGTGGAGGCGTCGTCGACATCGTCGTGGGCGAGCATGTGGACACCCGGCTCGAGGCTCCGCGAACGGAGGTCGCGCCCATCCCACGACACCACGCGCACCGCTGAGCCGTCGACGTCGACCAGATTGAAGCCGTGCGTGCGCGGGTCGCCCGAGGGAACCGAGCCCTGCACCGCATCCAGGGGGAGAACCCCGCGCGAGACCAAATCGGCCTCGGGTCGGTCCGAGACATCGGCACGGTTGAGCAGCACCGCCAGCCGGCCCGCATCCGGCAGCGCCGCCAGCCAGGCACCGCCGGCGCGCACGTCACGCACGCCCACGATGCGGTCGTCGCGCTCGGGCCACCACGCCCCGAGCGGATTCCAGGGCCGGGCGGGATCCTCGTCGCGCACGGCCAGCAACCGCGTGGGGGCGCCGGGCGCGCTCGGGACGCTCACGATCACCGTGCACATGCGGGTCTCCTCGGTCGGCTCGGGTGAGGCGGTGGCAAGATCGAAGCGTGTTCATCGTCGTCGGCGTCACCGGTGGCATCGCCGCCTACAAGTCCGTCCACCTCGTGCGCCGCTTCGTGAAGGCGGGGCACGACGTGCACGTGATCCCCACCGACGACGCCCTGCGGTTCGTCGGACTGACCACGTGGGAGGCGATCAGCCGCAACCCGGTGACGACATCGGTGCACGATGACGTCGCCCGCGTTCGGCATGTCTCCCTCGGCCAGTCCGCCGACCTCGTGGTCGTCGCACCGGCGACGGCGAACTTCCTCGCGAAAACGGCCGCCGGACTCGCCGACGACCTCTTGGGCACCACCCTACTCGCGACCACCGCCCCGGTCGTCGTGGCTCCGGCCATGCACACCGAGATGTGGCAGCACCCCGCGACCCGCGCCAACATCGCGACGCTGCGCGACCGCGGCGTGCACATCGTGGGCCCTGCCGACGGAGAGCTCACCGGCGGTGATTCCGGGCCGGGGCGCATGACCGAGCCGGATGAGATCGCCGACATCGCCCTGACCGTGCTCGCGCCGAAAGACCTCGCCGGTGTTCGCGTGGTGGTCAGCGCCGGTGGCACCCGCGAACCGCTCGACCCGGTGCGCTACATCGGCAATCGTTCGAGCGGCCGACAGGGCGTCGCCGTCGCCCTCGCAGCGGCCGATCGCGGCGCGGACGTCACCCTGGTGGTCGCGCACGTCGAGACGGAGGCGGCCGCATCCGCGCGCCGGCATCCGCGCATACAGACCGTGGAGGTCGGCACCGCGGCCGATCTGCAGTCGGTCGTCGGGGCGGCCGCGGTCGGGGCCGATGTCGTCGTGATGGCCGCGGCCGTCTCGGACTACCGGGTCGCGGCCGTCTCCGACACCAAGCTCGCCAAGGAGACGGATGACGGTCTCACCCTCGAGCTCGTGCAGAACCCCGACATCCTCGCGGGTCTCGCCGCCGCCCGGCCCGACGGGCAGACGATCGTGGGATTCGCGGCCGAGACCGAGCCGGACCGAGAGCGCCTGCTCGAGCGGGGTCGGCGCAAGCGCGAGCGTAAGGGCGCGGACCTGCTCGTCGTCAACGAGGTGGGGTGGTCGCGCGGGTTCGAGCAGCCGGACAACGCGGTGGCGATCATCGGCCACGGCGGGCACGTGGTCGCCGAGCGGCGCGGCAGCAAGCGCGAGATCGCCGACGCCCTCTGGGACGTCGTCGTGACGGCGCGGCGATCCCGGAACGCCCGGGAATGACGAAGGCCGCCACCGGCGGGTGACGGCCTTCGCGAAGTCGATCAGCGGATCAGGACAGTGCCTTCGCCTTGAGCTTCTCGTACTCCTCGGTGGTGATGGTGCCGGCCTTCAGCAGCTCGGCGGCGTGGGCGATCTCCTCGGCCGGGCTCTTGCCGCCCGAGACCTGCTGGATGTACGCGTCGGTCGCCGCCTTCGCCTGCTGCGCCTCGGAGGCGCTGCGCTCGGCCATGCCCTTGCCGCGCGCGATGAGGTAGACCAGCGCGGTCAGGAAGGGCACGAAGATCAGGAAGATGATCCACAGCGCCTTCCACCAGCCGTTCAGCTTGTGGTCGCGGAAGAGGTCGCCGATGATGGCGAACAGCGCGAAGAGGTAGGCGATGAACGCGAATGCGAACAAGAACCACCAGATCACGTCGAAAAAGTTCTCCCAGAAGCCCATATTCTCGTCCTTTCGGCGTTCTGCATGGATGCGAGGTGTTGCGCAGGTCGTGCAGAGCGAAGCGCGCAAGGAGGAACGCGTCCCCCACCGCGGAATGATACCGCTCCCTGGGAAAACGTTGGGAACGAATTCTGCGGATGCTGCCTCCGGTCGCGCTGACACCGCATCCGGTCCGCCTCGTGCAGGTGCGGACGCGGCGGCCCCACCGGATGCGCGCCGGTAAGGTGGGCGTGCGGCGCCACCCGCGCGCCCGTGAACGGATAGGCGCGATGAGCACGACCCCGCCCGGATGGTACGACGACGGACACGGCGCGCTGCGCTGGTGGGACGGTGCCCAGTGGACCGAGCACGTCCACGTGCCCGAGCAGCCGGAAGCTGCAGCGGAACCGGACCACGACGCCCCCGCTGAGGCCTCCACGATGTCCACGGACGCCTCCGCGACACCCGCCGACGCGGACCCCGCTTCGCAGCTGTTCGCGGCCCCGGGAAGCGCCTCCGACGTCACGCCGCCCGGTCAGCCCGCCTTTCAGCAGACGGGTGACCCGCAGGTCTCGGGTCTACCGCCCGCGGGCTACCCCGGTGCAGGGGTCGGAGGCGCGTTCATCTCCGCCACCGAGCCGAAGTCCTCCAAGCTCTGGATCGTGTGGGTGGTCGTGGGTGTCGTGCTCCTGGGCATCGTGGCGCTCGCGGCGGTCTTCATTCCGCTCGCGCTGGGCATGCTGCAAGGCGGCGGCGCCGCCTCCGGCGAGACGGCCGATGAGCGCGCGGCGATCGAGACCGTGCAGACCTACGACAGCGCCTGGCGCGAGGGGGACTGCGACGCCTACGTCGCCTCGACCACGGAGTACTTCCGCGACTACCTCGGCATCGCGGACTGCGAGACCTTCCAGGTGAGCGCCGCCGAGTTCGCCGCGACCACGTCGGGCTACGAACTGACGGTGACCGACATCGAGACCGGCGACGGCGAGATCGTGCTGCAGACCCGCGAGACGTACATGTCTAGTGTCGACGAATACGGTTCGCCGCTGCCCGAGCCGCAGCCGGCTCAGGACGACTACACGTATGTCCTGGTGTCGGAGGACGGCGCCTGGCTCATCGACGACGCATCGGTCGAATGAGCGAAGCCGCTGTCCGCGCGCGCACGCCGCGCTTCATCATCACGTGCCTTCTCGTCGGCGCCCTCGCCGGCCTCCTCTCCGGACTCTTCGGCGTCGGGGGCGGCACCGTCATCGTGCCGCTGCTCATGCTCATCCTCGGCTTCGACCAGCGCCTCGCCGCGGGCACGTCGCTCGCCGCGATCGTTCCGACCGCGACGGTGGGGGTGATCTCCTACGCGGTGCACGGCTCGGTCGCATGGATCCCCGCCCTCATCCTCGCCGGCGGCGCGGTGATCGGAGCGCAGATCGGCACGTGGCTGCTCGCACGTCTGCCGGTCACGGTGCTGCGGTGGGGCTTCGTCGCCTTCCTCGCGGTGGTGATCGTGAGCCTGTTCTTCGTCATCCCGTCGCGCGAGGCGGGGCTGCCGCTGACGTGGCTGAGCGGTGCCGCCCTCGTGGCGCTCGGGGTGATCACCGGGATCCTCGCCGGGCTCCTCGGCGTCGGCGGGGGCGTGATCGTCGTGCCGGCTCTCGTGCTCCTGTTCGGCACCAGCGACCTGCTCGCCAAGGGCACCTCGCTGCTGATGATGATCCCCACGGCTGTGTCGGGGACGATCGGGAACGTGCGCCGCAGGAACGTGGACCTCGTCGCGGCCGCGCTCGTCGGAGGGGCCGCCTGCGCGACCACGGCCCTCGGCGCGCTGATCGCGACACTGGTCGACCCGTTCGTGGGCAACATGCTCTTCGCCGCGTTCCTCGTCGTCATCGCCGTGCAGATGGCCCTGCGGGCGATCAAGGGCCGCCGGCGCTGATCCATCCTGGGATCCATCGCGGGATGCATCGTGCCGCAGCCGTCTCAGCGGCCCTCGGTAGGATGGAACCGTGGCAGTGAACCCCGAGCTGGTCGGTCGGACCTTTCCGCCGACGGCCCCGTACCTCGTGGGTCGCGAGAAGGTGCGCGAGTTCGCGCGCGCGGTCTTCGCCGACGACCCCCAGCACACCGACCCCGACGCGGCGCGAGCCCTCGGCTACGACGACGTCGTGGCGCCGCCGACCTTCGCCATGGTCGTCCAGGACCTCACGCTGCAGCAGCTGCTGGCCCTCGACGACAGCGGCATCGCGCTCGAGCGTCTCATCCACGCGGAGCAGCGTTTCCGCTACACGCGCCCGATCGTGGCCGGCGACGAGCTGACCGCTCAGCTGTCGATCTCCGGCGTGCGCGCCGTCGGAAAGGGCGCCATGGTCACCAGCGAGGCGGAGATCGTCGACGCGCAGGGCGCGCACGTCGTCACCGCCGTCTCGGTGCTGCTGGTGGGAGGCGAGGACTCATGACCTCGACCGGACTGAGCGTGGGCGACCACGTCGCCGAGCGCACCGTGCATCTGACCCGCGAATCCCTCGTGCGCTACGCGGGGGCCTCGGGAGACTTCAACCCCATCCACTACCGTGACGATGTCGCCGAGCGGGTCGGTCTGCCCGGCGTGCTCGCCCACGGCATGCTCACGATGGGGCTCGCGGTGGAGACCATCGTGCCGTGGCTGGGCGATGCCGGCCGCATCGTCGAGTACGGGGTGCGCTTCACGAGGCCCGTCGTGGTCGACGCCGTGTCGGGCGCCGAGGTGTCGGTGGATGCCGTCGTCGGCGCCGTCGACGAGGACACGGCCCGCATCGACCTCACCGTGCGGCACGCCGACACGACGGTGCTCGGCAAGGCGCAGGTGCGGGTGCGACACGCCTGATGGCCGAGATCACGCCGATACGCCTCGCCGAGCTCACCACGCTCCGCACCGGCGGGGCGCCCGAGCGCATGATCGAGGCGCACACCCGCGACGAGCTCGTAGAGGCGCTCCGTTTCGTCTGGGCGACCGGTGACGAGTGGCTCGTCCTCGGCGGAGGCTCCAACCTCTTCGTCGGCGACGACCCGCTCGAGGGCACCGTCATCCGCGTGCTCACCCGCGGCATCGAGCGCCTGCCGTCGCCCCACGAGGGACGCGCCCGGCTGCGCGTGCAGGCCGGTCACGGCTGGGACGACCTCGTGGCGCACGCGGTCTCGGAGGGGCTCGCGGGCCTGGAGGCGATGTCGGGCATCCCCGGCACCGTCGGTGCCGCTCCGGTGCAGAACATCGGCGCGTACGGCCAGGAGATCGTGCGAACGCTCGTCGAGGTGGACCTGATCGACGAGTCCACCGGCGAGGTGTCCACCGTTCCTGCCGCGGACCTCGGGCTGGGGTTCCGCACCTCCGTGCTGAAGGCCCACTACGGGTCGGTTCCGGGTCGCTCAGCGGTGATCCTGTCGGCGACCTTCGACCTGGCCGAGGTGGGGACCGAAGCTCGACCGGTGGCGGGGGTGCAGCTGCGCACCGCGCTCGGACTGGCCGACGATGGCACCGCGACCCTCGCCGAGATCCGGGAGCGCATCCTCGAGATCCGCGCGAGCAAGGGGATGGTGCTCGACGCGGACGATCCCGACACGTGGAGTGCGGGCTCGTTCTTCCAGAACGCCGTCGTGCCCGCCGCGATCGCCCGCTCGCTGCCGCCGGAGTGTCCGCGCTGGCCGGTCGAGCCGGACCTCGACCCCGTTCTCGTGATCCCGCTCGCCGTCTTCGACGGTCACGTGCCCACCCCGGAGACGCGGGAACCCGACGTGAAGGTGAGCGCTGCGTGGCTCATCGAGCAGGCGGGTCTTCGCAAGGGCTTCCGCCTGACGCCGTCGCGCGCGGGCCTGTCGACGAAGCACGCGCTCGCGCTGACCAACCGCGGCGGCGCGACGGCCGCCGAGATCGCGCAGCTGGCGCGATTCATCCGCGCTCGCGTGCATGCCGAGTTCGGCCTGCTCCTGCAGCCGGAACCCGTGCTCGTGAACATCGAGCTCTGACGCCGTGCTGATCGCCGTCCTCACTCTCCTGCTCGGCATCGTCGTGATCCTGGCGATCATCGTCGCCAACGGCTTCTTCGTCGCGCAGGAGTTCGCGTTCATGTCCGTGGACCGATCGCGCCTGCGCGCCCGAGCCGACGGCGGCGACGCGGCTGCGCGGCGCGCTCTGCGGGTCACCCGGCGCACGTCGTTCATGCTCTCCGGCGCCCAGCTCGGCATCACGGTCACGGGCCTCCTCATCGGATACGTCGCCGAGCCGCTGGTGGGGGAGTCGCTCGGCACGCTCCTCGGGGGCACGGGCGTCGATCCGACGGTGAGCATCACCGTGGGCACGGTGATCGCCCTCGCGCTGTCCACGGTCGTGCAGATGATCTTCGGGGAGCTGTATCCGAAGAATCTCGCGATCGCCGCGCCGGATCCGCTGGCCCGCGCACTCGCGCGCCCGACGCTGATCTATCTCGGCGTCTTCGGGTGGCTGATCGTCGTCTTCGACCGGTCGGCCGAGGCCCTTCTGCGCCTGCTGCGCATCGAACCCGTCGAAGACGTCGACAGCAGTGCCACGGCCGACGACCTCGAGCACCTCGTCGCCGAGTCTCGCGACAGCGGCGATCTGCCGGCTGAGCTGTCGCTGATGATCGATCGCATCATCGACTTCCCCGACCGCGACGTCGAGCACGCGATGATCCCGCGCCACCGGGCCGACAGCGTCACGCCGGACCTGCCGCTGGGCGAGCTGCGTGCGCTCATGGCGTCCGGGCACACGCGCTATCCGGTCGTGGACGACGACGAGCCGGTCGGCATCGTGCAGCTGGTCGACCTGCTGCGTGCCGACGATGCCGGTCGGGTCAGTGACATCATGCGCACACCGACGATCGTGCCGACGCTCATGCCGCTGCCCCAGGCGCTTGCGACCATGACCGCCGAGCACAACGAGCTGGCGTGCGTGATCGACGAGTACGGGGTCTTCTGCGGAGTCGTGACGCTGGAGGATCTGGCCGAAGAGATCGTCGGCGACGTCACCGACGAGCACGACGACGGGGCGACGGAGGTCGTGCGACCGCTCGGCGGCTCGCGGTGGCGCATGGGCGGCGACGTGCACGTCGACGAGGTCGGTCGCGCGGTCGGGGTGGAGCTGCCGGTGGGGGACTACGAGACCGTCGCCGGTCTCCTCATCGCCCAGAACGGCGGGCTCCCCGAGGTCGGGACCTCGATCGACATCCCCGTCGACGACGACCCCGCCGACCTCGTGGCCGATGAGCCGATGCGGCGCCTCCTGCGCACGCACGTGTTGGCCGTGGCGCGGCACGTGCCGTCGGTGGTGGAGGTCGAACTCGTCCGCGAGCGCCTCGATGACGTCGAATCGGGAGCAGAGCGATGAACCCGTGGCTGGTCGTCGGCGTGACGCTGGGGCTCATCATCGTCAGCGCCTTCTTCGTCGTGATCGAATTCGCCCTGCTCGCGGTGCGCCGACACCGTCTGGAGGAGGCGGCGCACACGAGCCGATCTGCCCGGGCCGCCCTCAAGGGGGCGAACGAACTGACGGTCATGCTGGCCGGCGCGCAGCTCGGCATCACCGCGTGCACCTTCGCGCTCGGCGCGGTGACCAAGCCGGCGGTCGACGACGCGCTGGCACCGGTTCTGCTCGCCTGGGGGCTCCCGGCGTGGGGTGCCGACGTCGCCGCCTTCGTCACCGCCCTGCTCGTCGTCACCTTCCTTCACCTGGTCGTGGGCGAGATGGCCCCGAAGTCGTGGGCGATCGCGCATCCGGAGCGGGCGGCGATGCTCATCGGCATCCCGTCGCGAGCGTTCGTGTGGGTCTTCCGCCCTCTCCTGATGTGGGTCAACCGGATCGCGAACCGGCTCGTGGCCGCCAGCGGCATCGATCCCGTCGACCGCGCCGCCGCCGGTGGGCTCGACGTCGATGCGGTGCGCCAGCTCGTCGAGCACTCGACGCAGGTCGGCGCGCTCGAGGAGACCTACCGCTCACCGCTCGCCGGCGTCATCGACCTGCAGACGCTCGCCATCGGCGATCTGGTGCGGTCGGATGCCGCTCTCACGGCCGTCGCGCAGGACGTGACCGTCGGCGACATCCACACCGTCGCCGCGGAGTCGGGTCACATGCGCATCCTCGTGCTCGGGGCGGATGCGGCGCCGCGCGTCGTGCACGTGCGCGACGTGCTGCTCGACCCTGCGACGAGGCCGGCCGACGATGTCGCGCGCGCGGCGTTCACGCTCGAGAAGGACACGCTCGTTCACGAAGCGCTCGCGCACATGCGGCGGGCGAGCGAGCAGCTGGCCGTCGTGACCGACGGTCAGCGCGTGACCGGGGTGGTCACGATCGCCGACATCCTGCGCAACGTGCTGCCCCCGACCCCGGACGGCTCGGGGGAGCGACGCGGCTGACGCGGTTCGACCCGTGGGTCAGGAGAACAGCTCCTGCAGGCGACGGATGCCCTCGAGGAGTTCCTCCTCGCCCAGTGCGTATGACAGACGCAGGTAGCCGCTCGGCCCGAACGCCTCGCCGGGAACCACCGCCACCTCGGCCTTCTCGAGGATGAGGTCGGCGAGCTCGAGGGAGGTGGTGGGCGTAGCGCCCGCCCACTCGCGCCCGAGGAGGCCGGTGACGTCGGGGTAGGCGTAGAACGCACCGAGCGGGGTCGGCACCTCCACGCTGTCGATCTTCCGCAGCTCGCTGACGATCAGGCCACGACGGCGGTCGAAGGCGGTGCGCATCTTCTCGGCTTCCGTCTGAGGTCCGGTGAGGGCCGCGAGCGCGGCGCGCTGCGCGACGTTGTTGACGTTGCTGCACAGATGCGACTGCAGGTTGCCGGCGAGCTTGATGGCGTCGGCGGGTCCGATCATCCAGCCCACGCGCCATCCCGTCATGGCATAGGTCTTCGCGACGCCGTTGACGAGGATCGTCTGCGCCGCGACCTCCGGGACGGCCTCGACCACCGACGTCGCACGGACGCCTTCGTAGACGAGGTTCTGGTAGATCTCGTCCGAGATGATCCAGATGCCGTGCTCGAGCGCCCATTCGGCGATCTCCTGCACCTCATCGGCGGTGTAGACCGAGCCCGTCGGGTTCGACGGCGAGACGAACACGAGCGCTGTGGTCTTCTCCGTGCGAGCCGCTTCGAGCTGGGCGACGGTGACCTTGTATTCCTGGTCGGCGCCGGCGAACACCTCGACGGGCACACCGTCGGCGAGGGCGATCGCCTCGGGGTAGGTCGTCCAGTAGGGCGCGGGCAGGAGCACCTCGTCACCGGGGTTCACCACGGTCTGGAAGGCCTGGTAGACGGCCTGCTTGCCGCCGTTGGTCACGATCACCTGCGAGGGGTCCACCTCCAGCCCGGAGTCCTCGTGCGTCTTCGCCGCGATCGCTTCGCGCAGCACCGGCAGACCCGCGGCGGGCGTGTAGCGGAAGTTCGCCGGGTCGTGCAGGGCCTGTGCGGCGGCGTCGACGATGAAATCCGGCGTGGCGAAGTCGGGCTCTCCGGCGGCATAGCTGATCACGGGCCGGCCGGCGGCCTTGAGGGCCTTCGCCTTCGCGTCGACCTTCAGGGTCGCGGACTCGGCGATCGCGGACAGTTTGCGGGACAGCGGGGCACGTTCGGTCACGCCCCCAGCGTAGTCGCCCGCAGATACCAGGAAACCCCGCCCGGGTCCACCGAATGGGGGACGCCAGATCAGTCGGATGGGCGCTGTCGAGCGGCGCGCATCCGCGGAACCCTGGATGTCATGGCAGAGATCGCGGTGCAGGTGCAGAACCTGCGCAAACAGTACGGGCGCCGAGTCGCCGTGGCGGACGTGTCCTTCGATATCCGCGCGGGTGAGACGTTCGCCCTCCTCGGTCCGAACGGCGCGGGAAAGTCCACGACGGTCGAGATCCTCGAGGGATACCGTCGGCGCAACAGCGGCGATGTGCGGGTGCTGGGTCACGACCCGGCCCGGGCAGATGCCGCCTTCCGGGCCCGCATCGGCGTCGTCCTGCAGTCGGCCGGCGAACTCGGCGCCCTGTCGGTGCGCGAGCAGCTGACCCAGTTCGCCGGGTTCTATCCGCACCCGCGCGACGTCGACGAGGTGATCGCGGCCGTCGGGCTGACCGAGCTCGCGGGCCGCCGGGTCTCGAAGCTCTCGGGCGGACAGCAGCGCCGGGTCGACGTCGCCCTCGGGATCATCGGGCGCCCCGAGGTGCTGTTCCTCGACGAGCCCACCACCGGGTTCGATCCGGCCGCCCGCCGGTCGTTCTGGGAGCTCATCCGCTCTCTCTCGGCTGAGGGCGTCACGATCGTGCTCACCACCCACTATCTCGACGAAGCCGCTCAGCTCGCCGATCGCGTCGGGATCATCGCGGAGGGGCGACTTCGCGCGCTCGGAGGCGTCGACGATGTGGGCGGGGCGTCCGCGCGGACCCCCATCGTCCGCTGGCGCGAGGGCGACGCGCTCCGTGAGCGTCGCACGGACGAGCCCGGCGCCGTCGTCGCCGACCTGGTGAGGCGTCTCGGCGGGGAGCCGCCCGACCTCCAAGTGGTTCGCCCCACCCTCGAAGACGTCTACCTCGACCTCGTGGCCGACTCGGCCGCATCCGACCCCGCCCCGATGGAGGCCGCACGATGAGCACCGTCGCGCTGGGCGCCTGGCGCGCCCGCTTCGAACTGATCCAGTACGTCCGTTCCGGAGACACCCTCGTCTTCACCTTCCTCTTCCCGATCGCGCTGCTGGCGCTCTTCTCGACGATCTTCGGCGCGGACGGCGACTTCACAGCCGGTCCGGGACTGCCCGCCATCCCCGTCGCGCAGATGTACCTGCCCGCCATGCTCGCGGCGGGCATGCTGCTGTCGGGGTTCCAGAACCTCGCGATGGACATCGCGACCGAGCGCACCAACGGGATGCTCAAGCGCTTGGGAGCGACGCCCCTGTCACCGGTCTCGTACTTCCTCGGCAAGATCGGTCAGGTCGGGGTGACGGCGGTCGTTCAGGCCGGGCTGATCATCCTGTTCGCCGTGGTGGTCTTCCAGGTGCCCCTGCCGACCGAGCCCGAGAAGTGGCTCACCTTCACGTGGGTGTTCGTGCTCGGGGTCGTCACCTCCGCGCTGCTGGGAGTAGCGCTGTCGGCGGTCCCCCGGTCGGGACGAAGCGCGAGCGCCGTCATCATCCCGATCGTGCTGGTCGTGCAGTTCATCTCCGGCGTCTACCTCTTCTTCTTCCTGCTGCCCGACTGGCTGCAGACGGCGGCGAGCGTGTTGCCGGTGAAGTGGATGGCGCAGGGCATGCGGGAGGTCTTCCTGCCGGCCGAGTACGCCGTGCTCGAGCAGGGCGGTGAATGGAACCTCGGGGGCGTGGCCGTGGCGCTGGGCGTCTGGCTGATCGTGGGTCTGGTGCTGGCGCGGCTGACGTTCCGCTGGAACCGTCGCGACGCGTAGCCTCGATCCCACAGCCTCTCGGAGAGCACATGTACAACACACGTTGGTGGGACATCGCCGTCGCGGCCGGGCTCGCCGCCATCGCGGCGCTCTCGCTGGCGGGCCTCGGTGCCTCGGGCCCGTCGGGGTGGTGGCTGACGGCAGTCTCGCTTCTCGTGTTCGTCGCGGGCTACGCGTTCCTGCGTCCGGGGATCGTGACGGGAGCCGCACCGACCTGGCGCCTCGCGGTGGGCATCCCGCTCGTCGTGCTGGCCATCGTCATCGGCATCGCCGCGGCGCCGTTCCTGGCGATGCTGCAGACCCTCGCCTACCCGCTCGTCTGGGTGACCACCCCCGCGCGCAGGGAAGCGATCGTGGGCAGCGCGGGCGTCGCGGCAGCCACGTTCGTGGGATTCCTGCTCAACGGGGCCTTCTCGTCGGAGGCGATGTGGTCCGGTCTGCTCACCGCGGGCGTCTCGTTCGTCTTCGCCGTCTCGCTGGGGCTGTGGATCAGCGCGATCGCCGAGTACGGCGAAGACCGTGCCCGTCTGGTCGCCGAGCTCACCGATGCGCAGGAGCAGGTCGAGAGGCTCAGCCGTGAGCGCGGCGCCGCCGACGAGCGGGAACGTCTCGGCCGCGACATCCATGACACTCTCGCTCAGACGCTCGCCGGGCTGACACTGCTCAGCGAGCGAGCCGGAAGGCAGCTGGGGCGCGGCGAGACCGATGCGGCCGCGCAGACGATCGCGACCGTCGAACAGCTCTCACGGGATGCGCTCGCCGAGGCCCGGGGTCTCGTCGCCCGCACGGCCGCGGTCCCGGGCGACGCGGTCCTGGAGGCGGCGGTGGAGCGACTTGCCGAGCGATTCCGTGCCGAGGCCGGGCTCGTCGTGCAGGTCGAGGTGGCGCTCGAGGGCGACGACGGGATGACGCGCGACGCGCAGCTGGTGGTGCTGCGCTGCCTGCAGGAGGCGCTGTCGAACGTGCGCAAGCACGCCGGTGCCGCATCCGTCCGGGTCATCGTCGAGGCCGATGCCTCCGGCATCCGGCTCGCCGTCGTCGACGACGGCCGCGGCTTCGATCCTGACCGCCGGCGCACAGGCTACGGCCTGGACGGCATGGCCGACCGCGTCGCGCTCGCCGGCGGGACCCTGACGATCGACACGACACCCGACCGGGGCACCGTGCTCACGGTCGCCCTACCGATCGCCACCCCTCCGCTTGCGGGCCTCCCCGAGGAGCAGAACGCATGATCCGCCTGGTCATCGTCGACGACCACCCCGTCGTGCGTGCCGGTCTCGCGGGCCTGCTCTCCGACGAGCCGGGGCTGGAGGTCGTCGGGGAAGCCGCCGACGGAGCGGCGGCGGTGCGGATCGTCGCGGCCACCGCACCCGACGTCGTCCTCATGGATCTGCGCATGCCCGGTGTCGACGGCGTCGAGGCCACCGCGCGCCTGGTGTCCGAGCACGCGGCTCGCGTGCTCATCCTCACCACGTATGAATCCGACGACCAGATCCTCGCTGCCATCGAAGCCGGCGCGAGCGGATATCTGCTGAAGGCCGCCCCGCGGGACGAGATCGTCGCGGGCATCCACTCGGTCGCCGCCGGGCAGACCGCGCTGAGTCCGCAGGTGGCGGTGCGGCTCGTGCAGCGCATGCGAGAGCCGTCGACGGAAGCGGCGGCATCCCTCACCACCCGGGAGACCGAGGTGCTGCGTCTGGTCGCGGCCGGACGCAGCAACAAGCAGATCGCCGTCGATCTCGGCATCGGCGAGTCGACCGTCAAGACGCACCTGCTGCGCGTGTTCGACAAGCTCAGCGTCACCGACCGCACCCGCGCGGTGACCCTCGCGATGGAGCGTGGTCTGCTTCCCTGACGCCGCCGTCGAGCGCCCGCACCCGCTGGTGGATCGCGGGGTGCGAGCACTCGACGGGCGGGTCAGGCGGCCAGGTAGCGGGCGTACGCGCCGAGGGTCAGGAACGCGGGGAACTCCTCGCCGGTCGCGACGTCGCGGAAGATCTCCGCGGCCTCGTCGAAGCGGTCGCCGTCGAAGCGCTCCACCTCACCCAGCACCCCCGTGATCAGCCCCTCGACGTACTCGCGGGTGATGGCGTCGCCCTCCTCCGTGCTGCGGTCCTGGTGGATCCACTGCCAGATCTGACTGCGTGAGATCTCCGCGGTCGCGGCATCCTCCATGAGCCCGTCGATCGCCACCGCGCCGAGACCGCGCAGCCACGCCTCGATGTAGCGGATGCCCACCGACACGTTGTCGTGCACGCCCTTCGCGGTGATCGGGCGGCCGATCTGCAGGTTCAGCAGGTCGGCGGAGGTCACCTGCACGTCGTCGCGCTGTCGATCGACCTGGTTCGGGCGCTCGCCGAGGACCGCGTCGAACTCCGCCCGGGCGGTCGGGATGAGATCGGGATGCGCCACCCACGTGCCGTCGAAGCCGTCGCCGGCCTCGCGCTTCTTGTCGGCGGCCACCTTCTCGATCGCCATCGCGGTCATCTCGGGGTCGCGGCGGTTCGGGATGAAGGCGCTCATGCCGCCGATCGCGAAGGCGCCCCGCTTGTGGCACGTCTTCACGAGCAGCTCGGTGTAGGCGCGCATGAACGGCACCGTCATGGTCACCTCGCTGCGGTCGGGGAGAACGAAGCGCGCCCCGCGGCCTCGGTAGTTCTTGATGATGGAGAAGATGTAGTCCCAGCGGCCGGCGTTCAAGCCGGCGCAGTGGTCGCGCAGTTCGAAGAGGATCTCCTCCATCTCGAAGGCCGCCGGCAGCGTCTCGATGAGCACCGTGGCGCGGATCGTGCCGTGGGTGAGGCCCAGGTACTCCTCGGTGAACGTGAACACGTCATCCCAGAGCTTGGCCTCCTCAGCCGACTCCAGCTTCGCGATGTAGAAGTACGGTCCGCGCCCGCGGTCGATCAGCTCGGCGGCGTTGTGGAAGACGTACAGCCCGAAATCCACGAGCGACCCGGATGCCGCCATCGACCGGCCGAGTCGATCCGAGAACCGGATGTGCTCCTCGACCAGATGCCAGCCGCGCGGCCGCATCACGATCGTGGGCGTTCGCTCGGCGGTGACCCGGTATTCCTTGCCCGCGTCGTTCGTGAACGTCAGCCGGTCGCGGATCGCGTCGTAGAGGGACAGCTGCCCTTCGATGACGTTCCGCCAGGTCGGGCTGGTGGCATCCTCCTGGTCGGCCAGCCACACCTTGGCGCCCGAGTTCAGGGCGTTGATCGTCATCTTGGGGTCGGTGGGGCCGGTGATCTCGACGCGTCGGTCCTCGAGACCCGGTCCCGCGCCCGCCACGCGCCAGTCGGGGTCTTCCCGGATGTGCGCGGTGTCATGACGGAAGTGCGGGTCGTGCCCGTTGCCGATCTCGAAGCGTCGGCGCATGCGGTCGGCGAGACGGTCGTGGCGCCGACCGGCGAAGCGGTGGTGCAGCGCCGCGAGGAAGGTGATGGCGTCGGGGGTGAGGATCTCGTCGTAGCGGTCCCGGCTCTCGCCGACGATCTCGATGGATGCCGTGCCGGCGCCCGTCGGGATCGGTCCGGTCGTGGGGCGGTTCTGGTCGGTCGTGGGCGGCACGCCCGTATCGGTGATGGTCATGATGTCTCCAGTCGTGGTTCCCGGTCATTCCCGGTCGTCCCCGGTCCCGGTGCCCCGGTCGCCGCATCCCCGGTCTTTGTGTCCCACTTTCTGCTCTTCTGCGGCGCCAGAGCAGCAGAAAGTGGGACATGCAATGGGGGTGAGGGGCTGTGGGGGCTAGGGGCAAAGGGATGAAGGGGTATTGGTGAGGGGTAGGGGTTGGGTCAGTGGAATTGCTGCGCCTCGGTGGATCCCACCAGGGCGAGGGTGGCGCTGTCGGGGTTGAGCGCCGTCGAGAGGTGGTCGAAGTAGCCGGTTCCGGCCTCGCGCTGGTGCTTGGTGGCGGTGTAGCCCTGCGCCTCGGCGGCGAACTCGGCCTCCTGCAGCTCGACGTAGGCGCTCATGGCGCGCTCGGCGTAGCCGCGGGCGAGGTCGAACATGGAGTGGTTCAGGGCGTGGAAGCCGGCCAGCGTGATGAACTGGAACTTGTACCCCAGCGCCGCGAGGTCCGCCTGGAACGTGGCGATCTGCTCGTCGTCCAGGTGCCGCTTCCAGTTGAAGCTCGGTGAGCAGTTGTAGGCGAGGAGCTTTCCGGGGAACTTCTCATGGATGGCTTCGGCGAACGCGCGCGCCAGCTCGATGTCCGGCTCGCCCGTCTCGACCCACAGCAGATCGGCGTAAGGGGCGAAGGCGAGGCCGCGGCTGATGACCGCATCCAGACCCGGACGCACGCGGTAGAAGCCTTCGCTCGTGCGCTCGCCGGTCGTGAACTCCTGGTCGCGCGGGTCGACGTCGCTGGTGAGCAGGTCGGCCGCGAGGGCGTCGGTGCGCGCGATGATGATCGTCGGCACACCGGCGACGTCAGCCGCGAGACGCGCGGCGTTCAGCGTCCGGACGTGCTGCTGCGTCGGCACGAGCACCTTGCCGCCGAGGTGGCCGCACTTCTTCTCGCTGGCCAGCTGGTCCTCCCAGTGGATGCCGGCGGCGCCGGCCTGGATCATCGACTGCGCCAGTTCGTAGGCGTTCAGCGGCCCGCCGAACCCGGCCTCGGCGTCGGCGACGATGGGCGCCATCCAGTCGCGGGTGATCTCTCCCTCGGCGTGCTCGATGCCGTCTTGGCGCATCAGCGCGTTGTTGATGCGGCGCACGACCGCCGGCACGGAGTTGGCGGGGTACAGGCTCTGGTCCGGGTAGGTCTGTCCGGCGAGATTGCCGTCGGCGGCGACCTGCCAGCCGGAGAGGTAGATGGCCTTCAGTCCCGCACGCACCTGCTGCACGGCCTGGCCGCCGGTGTAGGCGCCCAGAGCTCGGATGTACTCCTCGGTGTGAAGGAGGTTCCAGAGGTTCTCGGCGCCCCGGTGCGCGAGGGTCTGCTCCTCGCGCACCGAGCCGCGCAGGCGGATGACGTCGTCGGCCGTGTACGTGCGTTCGACGCCGTCCCATCGCGGGTCGGTGTCCCAGATCCGCTGGAGCTCGGCTGCGGTCTGCGTCTGGTCGCCCGCGCGGAGGGGCGGCTGTCCGGGGGTGGCGAGATACGTCATCGGCTCTTCTCCTGGTGTTGTCCCTGGCGACGAGGTGCCGTCGGGAGGTCGTGACACCACTGTGTGTGAAGTTTCCTGCCTGATCCGAACAAAGTCGGAGTGAAGATTCTTGAAAATTCTGCTTCCGTGACAGAATCGGTGCATGGAGAGTGCGAAGACCCTCGTGGACGAGGTCGAGCCGGCCGACGATGAAGAGGTGGACACCCTCACCATCGGCCGACGCATCCGCCAGCTGCGCACCGCTCAGGGCATGACGCTCGATGCACTTGCCTCCGCGGTCGACCGCGCGCCGAGCCAGCTGTCGATGATCGAGAACGGGCGCCGGGAGCCCAAGCTCACGCTGCTGCGGGCGATCGCGCGCGCCCTCGGCACATCTCTGGACGCGCTGCTGCAGTCCGAGCCCCTCGATGAACGCGCCTCGATTGAGATCGCGCTCGAGCGCGCCATGCGCGGGCAGACGTTCCAGGCGCTCGGCATCGCGCCCTTCCGCATCGCCAAGACGATGCCCGACGACGCGCTGCGGACGATGCTCGCGCTGCAGGGCGAGATCGAGCGGCTCCGCGATGAGCGAGCCGCGACCCCGGAGGAGGCGCGGCGCGCCAACGTGTCGCTGCGTCGCCTCATGCGCACGCAGAACAACCATTTCCCCGAGCTCGAGGAGCGGGCGCGGGAGATCCTCGACGCCGTCGACCATCCCGGCGGTCCGCTCACCCAGCGCACCGCATCCGACATCGCGGCACACCTCGGATTCACCTTGCACTACGTTCCCGACCTGCCGCAGACCACCCGCAGCGTCGCCGACATCCGGAACGGCCGTCTGTATCTGTCCAGTCGGCTGAGCTCCAAGGGAGATCCGCGGACCGCGGTGCTGCAGGCGCTGTCGAGTCGGATCCTCGGCCATACCGAGCCCACCGACTACGCGGAGTTCCTGCGTCAGCGCGTGGAGACGAACTACCTCACCGGTGCGCTCCTCATGCCCGCGGCGCACGTGGTGCCGGCCCTGCAGGCGGCCAAGCGCGACCGGGCGATCTCGATCGAGGATCTCCGCGACACCTACTCGGTCTCGTACGAGACGGCTGCGCACCGATTCACCAACCTCGCGACGGTCCACCTCGACATTCCGGTGCACTTCCTCAAGGTGCACGAGTCCGGCACCATCACGAAGGCGTATGAGAACGACGACGTGAACTTCCCGGCCGACCGGCTGGGGGCGATCGAGGGGCAGATGTGCTGCCGCAAGTGGACCAGTCGCGTCGTCTTCGACGTCGACGACCACTTCAACCCGTACTACCAGTACACCGACACCGGGAACGGCACATACTGGTGCACTGCTCGCGTGGAGTTCTCGAGCGAGGGTGCCCACTCTGTGAGCGTGGGCGTGCGCTTCGACGACACGAAGTGGTTCCTCGGTCGCGACACGACCAACCGAGGCGTGTCGAAGCACTCCGTGGAGGTGTGCTGCCGTCGGGCCCCGGAAGACCTCGAGGCCTCGTGGCGCGAATACTCGTGGCCGAACGTGCGCACGCCCCGGACCCTTCTGGCGACCCTCCCCACCGGCTCTTTCCCCGGCGTCGACACAACCGACGTGTACGAGTTCCTCGAGGCCCACGCCCCCCGCTGACGCCGGCATATCTTCCGCAGTCACGTCGTGCGGGTCTGCTGAGGCGACACCCGCATCAAGTGACTGCGGAGCACGCTCGCATCCGAGGTGTGGCGCGGATGGGGGAAGGCGCGCGGCGCGGGCGGCGTCAGGGGGTGGGTTCGAGGGCCTGGAATGCGGCCCACAGCTCGGCGCGCACGGCGAAGGAGGCGAGGTCGCGCGCGAGCACCTTCTCGGCCGACGAGAGGCGGGCGCGCACGGTGTGGCGGTGCACGCCGAGGGCACGTGCGGTGGCTTCGTGCGAGCAGTCCGCACCGAGCCACGCACCCAGCGTCTCACGCAGCTCCGCGCCGTGGGCGGCGTCGTACGCCACGAGCGGGTGCAGGGCTGCCGACGCCAGGGCGCGGGCATCCGCCGTGTCGAGAGCGGTGAGGATGCCGGCGCGGGCGACGTCGGCGAATCGGGTCACGCCGCGGTCGCCGCGGTCCCGGGCGACGCGGGCCTGCTCCATCGTTCGCGTGAAGGTGTCGTAGGTCGCGGGGGAGGCGACGCCGATGCGGCATCCGAACCGCTCCGCGACGTCGTCGAGCACATCGGTGCGCGATGCCGGTGCGACGATCACGAGGCCGTCGTCGCTCCGCCCGAAGAAGAGCGTGCCGCGGCGCTCGTCCGCCCGCACCTCGAGGTATTCGGCGAGCGCGTCGGACCAGGCGGCGCTCGCGTCGGTCACGGCGACCGCGAGGGGCGGTTCGGGCAGCGGCCCCCACACGTCTCGGGCGATGCGTCGTGCGGCGGCGGAGTCCTCGCCGCGCAGCGACTGCACCACCCCGGCCCGCAGTGCGCCCCGAGCGCGGGCGAGGTCGCCGTGCTGTTCGAGCGCGAGGCCGGCCATGGCGATCACGGCCGTGACGACCCCGCGCCCCTCGCGATCGAGGTCGCCGGCCGCGATCGCGATGACCCCGCGCAGGTGTCCGCCGCGCCCGAGCGTCTGCAGGGTGAACGGGGTCGCGCCGATTCGCAGGGACGACCCGGCGCGTGCCCCGCGCCGCAGCACTGCGCCGATCTCCTCCCGCAGCGCGGTCGCCGTCGCGGGCTCGAGGCCGTTCGCGGGATGCTGCCGGGAGAGCTCGCCGGCGGCATCGAACAGGCCGACCCAGGCGCCGAGCTGACGCGCGAGCTCGGCGACGGTCGCCCCGAGCCCATCGGGCCGGAGCGCGGCGAGGGCGATGGCGCGCTGCGCCGACAGCGCCCACGTGCGGCGGGCGTAGGAGGTGGCCGCGACATCTTCGGCGTTCGCTCGGGCGACGGCGATGAACGGCGTGCGGTAGGGCACCTCGAACAGCGGCATGCCCGCGGCCCGGCAGGCGTCGATCAGCGGGGTGGGAACGCCGTCGCGCACGACTTCGGTGCCGAATCCCACGCCGGCCACGCCTCGGTCGGCCAGTCGCGCGACGTACGGCGCGTAGGCGTCGTCGGTGACGCCGTCGAACTGGCGTCCGGTCGTCAGGAGCACGAGTCCCTCCGACAGGAACGGCGTGGGATCGGCCAGGTCGCTGGAGTGCACCCAGCGCACCTCGCGCTCCAGCTGCTCCTCGTCGACGGTGTCCAGGAAGCGCAGAGACAGATCGCCGCGACGCAGCAGCGAGGCGACGGTGGGGTGCGTCGGGGCGGTGGGCATGCTGCCTCCTTGGATGCTGTACGGCTCGTATAGGTTCGCATCAAGAATGTACATCGCGGCCGGTGCGAGCGATGGTGCCGTGCTCCTACGCTCGCCCCCATGAGCACCACTGCCCTCGAGACCGTGCCCGTCGGCGGACCCACCCTTCCTCAAGAGCGCCGTCTCGTGACCGCGATCCCGGGTCCGGCGTCGCGGGCGCTGCTGCACCGCAAGGCGGCCGCCGTGAGTGCCGGTGTCGGTCACACGGTGCCCGTCGAAGCGGTCGCCGCCGGCGGCGGCGTCGTCGTGGATGCCGACGGCAACTCGCTCATCGACCTCGGATCCGGCATCGCCGTGACCACCGTGGGAAACGCCCATCCGGCCGTCGTGGCCGCGGTGCAGCAGCAGGTGGCGCAGTTCACGCACACGTGCTTCATGATCTCGCCCTACGAGTCCTACGTCGCGGTGGCGGAGGCCCTCAACCGGCTCACCCCCGGCGACCACGAGAAGAAGAGCGCCCTGTTCAACTCGGGCGCGGAGGCCGTCGAGAACGCGGTGAAGATCGCGCGCAAGCACACCGGTCGCCCCGCCGTGGTGGCGTTCGATCACGCCTACCACGGCCGTACGAACCTCACCATGGCCCTCACGGCGAAGGCGATGCCCTACAAGAGCGGCTTCGGTCCGTTCGCCGGCGAGGTCTACCGCGCGCCGGTGTCCTATCCGTATCGCGACGGACTGTCGGGGCCGGAAGCCGCCGCCCGCGCCATCTCGCAGATCGAGAAGCAGGTCGGCGCGGAGAACCTCGCGGCGGTGGTCATCGAGCCCATCCAGGGCGAGGGCGGATTCATCGTTCCCGCCGACGGCTTCCTGCCCGCCCTCGTCGACTGGTGCCGCGCGAACGGCGTCGTCTTCATCGCCGACGAGGTGCAGACCGGCTTCGCCCGCACCGGTGCGATGTTCGCGAGCGATCTGTTCGGCATCGTCCCCGACCTCGTCACGACCGCCAAGGGAATCGCCGGGGGACTGCCGCTGGCGGCTGTCACCGGCCGCGCCGAGATCATGGACGCCTCGCACCTCGGCGGCCTCGGCGGAACCTACGGCGGGAATCCGATCGCCTGCGCGGCGGCCCTCGCCGCGATCGAGAGCTTCGAGCACGACGCCCTCGCGCATCGTGCCGACGAGATCGGCGGGATCCTGCGCGATCGCCTCGCCGCTATCCAGGCGGGCGATGCGCGCCTGGGCGAGGTCCGCGGACGTGGCGCGATGGTCGCGGCGGAGTTCGTCGACCCGGCGACCGGCGCGCCCGACGCGGCCCTGACGACCGCGGTCGCGAAGGCCTGCATCGCCGAGGGCGTGATCGTCCTCACGTGCGGCACGTACGGCAACGTGCTGCGATTCCTTCCGCCCCTGTCGATCGGCGACGACCTGCTGCACGAGGCGATGGACGTGCTCGCGCGCGAGATCGACGCCGCCGAGTCGGGCACGGCGCCGCGACTGAGCGACGACGACGCACCGAGACCCGACGCCGACTGACGACTCTCGCCGGCCCGCGGAAGGGGACGCGGGGCCGGCGATCACGACATCCCCATGCGAAGGAGCACGATGCGCGAACTCACCCGCGATGTGGTGGTCGTCGGTGCCGGTGCGGCGGGTCTGACGGCTGCGCACGAACTGAAGAAGGCCGGTCTCTCGGTGGCCGTCCTGGAGGCCCGCGATCGCGTCGGCGGACGGCTGTGGACGGATGAGATCGACGGCGCGATGCTCGAGATCGGCGGTCAATGGGTCTCGCCCGATCAGGATGCGCTCATCGAGACCATCGCCGAGCTCGGGCTGTCGACGTTCTCCCGATATCGCGAGGGCGACAGCGTCTACGTCGGCCCGGACGGGGTCGCCCGCCGCTTCACCGGAGAAATGTTCCCGGTGTCGGCGGAGACCGAGCGCGTCATCGCCGAGCTCACCGAGCGCCTGGATGCGATGGTCGCCGAGATCGATCCCGATCGGCCCTGGGCGCACGAGAGGGCGGCCGAATGGGACCGCATTTCCTGGGACGCGTGGCTCCGCGAGCAGACGGACGACGACGAGGCGGTGCGCAACCTCGCCTTCGCGACGGGCTCGGCGATGCTGACGAAGCCCACCCACACCTTCTCGCTGCTGCAGTCGCTCCTGATGGCCGCGTCGGCCGGGTCGTACTCGAATCTGGTCGACGCGGACTTCATCCTCGACAAGCGCGTCGTCGGCGGACTGCAGCAGGTTCCGCTGCTGCTGGCCGAGCGGCTGGGGGACGACGTCATCCTGGGCGCCCCCGTGAGCGCGCTCGAATGGGCCGGCGACACCGTGACGGCGAGCGCCGAGGGCGTGACGGTGAAGGCGAGGCACGCGGTGCTCGCGCTCGCGCCGGTGCTGTACGACCGGATCACGTTCGTCCCGCCGCTGCCGCGTCTGCAGCATCAGATGCACCAGCACCTGTCGATGGGGTTCGTCATCAAGGTGCACGCCGTATACGACCGGCCGTTCTGGCGTGACCAGGGCCTGTCCGGCACCGCGTTCAGTCCGTACGAGCTCGCCCACGAGGCCTACGACAACACCAACCACGGCGATCCGCGCGGCACGCTCGTCGGATTCGTCTCCGACCGCACTGCCGACGACCTCTTCCGGCTGTCGGATGCGGAGCGCAAGGAGCGCATCCTGGAGTCTCTGTCGCACTACTACGGGCCCGAGGCGAAGAACCCGGTCGTGTACTACGAGAGCGACTGGGGCAGCGAGGAGTGGACGCGCGGCGCCTACGCCGCCAGCTTCGACCTCGGCGGGCTCGAGCGCTACGGCGCGGACCTTCGCACCCCGGTCGGGCCGATCCGATTCGCCTGCAGCGACATCGCCGGTGCGGGCTTCCAGCACGTCGACGGTGCCATCCGAATGGGCCGCCTCGTCGCCGCCGACATCGTCGCCGAGGACCGGTCATGACCGCGCACGTCGTCGTCGGGTACACCGCGACCGACACCGGGGCCGACGCCGTCGCGCTCGGCGCGCGCCTGGCCCGTGCCACCGGCGCCGTGCTCGAGATCGTCGTCGTGCTCCCGGCAGAGGGACGCAGCGTCATCACCCCGACCAACCCCGGATACGAGCGATACCTGCACGAGCAGGCGCAGGCGTGGCTGCGGGAGGCGGCCGACCGTGCACCCGACGGTGTCCAGGTGCGCACGCACGTGCGCGACGACGAGTCGTTCGCGTCGGGCCTCATCGCCGCCGCCCACGACCTCGGCGCGTCGCACATCGTCATCGGCGCCGGCCGCGGCGGTTTGCGCGGGCGTCACCGGCTCGGGTCGGTGGCCACCGAGCTGCTGCACTCGTCCGACGTTCCGGTCGCGCTGGCGCCCCGAGGCGTCCGCGACCTCGACGCGACACGTCCCCTCGACCGGGTCACCGCCGCGATCGGCATGCGACCCGGCGCCGACGTGCTCATGGGGGCAGCCATCGACCTGGCACGTGCGAGCGGCGCTCCGCTGCGCCTGCTCTCGCTGGTCACCGTCGACCTGCCGCCCACCGTCGACACCGGTGTCATCCGGATCGCGGGAGCCGCGCACGCCGACGAAGTGCTCGTCGCCGCTCGCGCAGACCTGCCCGCAGATGTGCGGGCCGACGTCGTGGTCGGGCAGGGCGAGTCCATCGAAGACGCCGTCGCCGCGCTGGAGTGGACCCCGGGTGAAGTCGCCCTCGTCGGTTCCAGCCGCCTCGCCCAGCCCCGACGGCTGTTCCTCGGTTCGACTGCGGCGAAGATGCTGCACGAACTGCCCGTCCCCATGATCGTGGTGCCGCGCACGCGCACCGCCCCGACCCAGGAAGGAGGGCGGCGATGAGCGTATCCGGTGGCGCCGCGCCCCTCGCCCCCGCCGCCGGCGACGACGCCGGCGGCATCTCCCGCAAGGGACTCTCCGCCGGCACCGTCGGCCTCATCGGTGCGGTCGTCATCGGCATCTCCTGCATCGCTCCCGCCTACACCCTCACCGCGGCCCTCGGGCCGACCGTGTCGGAGGTGGGCGTGCAGGTGCCGGCGATCATCCTCGTCGGGTTCATCCCGATGCTCCTGGTCGCCTTCGGGTACCGGGAGCTGAACCGGGAGATGCCCGACTCGGGAACCTCCTTCACCTGGGCGGCGCGCGCCTTCGGCCCGTGGGTGGGCTGGATGGCCGGATGGGGATTGGTGGCCGCGACGATCCTCGTGCTGTCCAATCTCGCCGGCATCGCCGTGGACTTCCTGTTCCTGCTCATCGCGCAGCTGAGCGGGGCGCCCGAGATCGCCGACCTCGCCGCGAACCCCGTCATCAACGTGATCGTGTGCCTGCTGTTCATGGCGGGGGCGACCTTCGTGTCCTATCGCGACATGCAGACGACGCAGAAGCTGCAGTACGTGCTCGTGGGCTTCCAGGTGCTCGTGCTGGTGCTGTTCGCCAGTGCCGCGCTGGTGGAGTTCTCCAACGGATCGGCGTTCGAGGCGACCCCGTTCGACCTGTCGTGGTTCAACCCGTTCGCGGTGTCGTCGTTCAGCGCCTTCGCGGCGGGGCTGTCGCTGTCGATCTTCATCTTCTGGGGGTGGGATGTGACCCTCACCATGAACGAGGAGACGAAGGACCCCGACAAGACGCCGGGGCGCGCGGCGACCCTCACGGTGGTGACGATCGTCATCCTCTACCTGCTCATCTCGGTGGCGCTGCTGATGTACGCGGGCACGGGGGAGGGCGAGTTCGGCCTCGGCAACCCCGACATCCAGGACAACGTCTTCTTCGCGCTCGCCGGGCCGATCCTCGGCCCCCTCGCGTTCCTCGTCTCGCTCGCGGTGCTCACCAGCTCGGCCTCGTCGCTGCAGTCGACGTTCGTGGGTCCGGCGCGCACCCTGCTCGCGATGGGGCACTACGGCGCCCTCCCGCGCCGCTTCGCGCAGGTCAGCCCGCGGTTCTTCACTCCCGGATTCGCGACCCTCGTCTCGGCGTTCGTCGCGTCGGCGTTCTACGCGGTGATGAGGTTCGTGAGCGAGAACGTGCTGTGGGACACGATCACGACGCTCGGCATGATGATCTGCTTCTACTACGGCATCACGGCCTTCGCGTGCGTGTGGTACTTCCGGCACCAGTGGTTCGACTCGGTGCGCAGCGCCGTCTTCACCCTGGTCTTCCCGCTCGTGGGCGGCATCATCCTCGCCGTGCTGTTCGTCACCACCCTGGTGGACTCGATGGATCCCGACTACGGCAGCGGCTCGTCGGTCGGCGGACTGGGCCTCGTCTTCGTGCTGGGGATGGTGATCATCGTCGTCGGTGTGGTGATCATGGTGTGGCAGGCCGTCAAACGCCCCGACTTCTTCCGCGGTCGCACCCTCTCGATGGCGGCCCCCGAGAGCCTCCGGCGCCGCCGGCGCTGACCGGCCGAACGAAAGGAATCACATGAGCGACTACGCCGTGGTCAACCCCGCCACCGGGGAGACCCTCGCCACGTATCCGACCATCGGCGACGCCGACCTCGACGCAGCGGTGGGCCGCGCCCACGCGGCCGCCCGGTCGTGGCGCGTCACCCCGCCCTCGGAGCGCGCTGCGGTGATCCGGCGCATCGCGGAGCTCCACCGGGAGCGCCGCGACGAGCTCGCCGCGATCATCGTGCGCGAGATGGGCAAGCCGCTGGCTGCAGCCGAGGGGGAGGTGGACTTCGCCGCCGACATCATCGAGTACTACGCCGACCACATCGACCAGATCACCGGCGACACCCCGATCGACATCCTCGGTGAGGGGACGGCGGTGATCCGCCGGGCGCCGATCGGTGTTCTGCTGGGCATCATGCCGTGGAATTTCCCGGCATACCAGGTGGCGAGGTTCGCCGCCCCGAATCTCGCGGTGGGCAACACCATCCTTCTCAAGCACGCTCCGCAGTGCCCGGAATCGTCGGCCGCGCTCGAGGCCATCTACATCGACGCCGGACTTCCGGACGGCGCCTACGTGAACCTCTACGCCACGAACGAGCAGGCAGCGGTCGTCATCGGCGACCCCCGCGTGCAGGGCGTGTCGGTGACGGGTTCCGAGCGGGCCGGGTCGGCGGTCGCCGAGGTCGCGGGCCGTCACCTCAAGAAGGTCGCTCTCGAGCTCGGCGGATCCGACCCCTTCATCCTGCTCTCCACCGACGACCTCGATGCGACCGTCAGCGCCGCCGTCGACGCGCGCATCGACAACAACGGTCAGGCGTGCAACGGGGCGAAGCGGTTCATCGTCGTGGACGAGCTCTACGACGCGTTCGTGGCGAAGTTCACCGCGGCGATGGCGGCGACCGTGATGGGAGACCCGTTCGCGGCGGACACGGTGCTCGGCCCACTGTCGTCGTCGGCGGCGGCGGATCGTCTGCAGGAGCAGATCGACCGCGCCGTGGCGCAGGGTGCGACGCTCACGACGGGCGGCACGCGGGAGGGCGCCTACATCGCGCCCACGGTGCTCACCGACGTGACCAGCGACATGGACGTCTATGGCGAGGAGCTGTTCGGCCCAGCGGGCGTCGTCTATCGTGCGGCCGATGAGGACGACGCCGTGCGGATCGCCAACGACACGGCTTTCGGTCTGGGCTCGTACGTGTTCACCACCGACGCGGAGCAGGCCGAACGGGTGGCCGATCGCATCGACGCCGGCATGGTCTACGTCAACCTGGTGCTCGCCGATTCGCCGGAGCTCCCGTTCGGCGGCATCAAGCGTTCGGGCACGTCGCGCGAGCTCGGTCTGCTGGCGGCAGACGAGTTCGTGAACAAGAAGCTCATCCGCATCGCCTGACGCGCTGGCCCCCTGGCGCGCGCCGTGCGCCGGGGGCAGGATGGGGTCATGAACGAGTTCGGCGACGCGGTCACGATCCTCGACGAGCACGAGTGCTGGGAGCATCTGACATCCCACCAGCTGGGTCGTCTGGTCACCCATGTCGGCGACGTCCTCGACATCTTCCCCGTCAACTACGTCCTGGACGGACGCTCGCTGGTGTTCCGCACCGCTGAGGGCAGCAAGCTGCTGGAGCTCACGGTCAACGACCACGTGCTCTTCGAAGTCGACCACTGGACCGACGACCGTGCGTGGAGCGTGGTCGTGCGCGGTCACGCCCGTCGGCTGGATGCGCTCGACGAGGTCGAGGCGGCGGATCGGCTCCCGCTCAAGCCGTGGATACCGACGGTGAAGTACAACTACGTGCGCGTCGTTCCCGCGGAGCTCACCGGCCGCGCGTTCGCGCGCGGGGAAGAGCCCGATCGCGACGCCGTGCAGCCGGGCTGAGGCGGGTGCGGCGCCATCCGCGCGGGTGAGGCCGGGTTCGCCGGTCGTGTGGGCATGCCGTACACTGGGGAGAGCAGGACTTTTCTGCATTCTTTCGCCGTGCCCGCCGTGCGGGTCGCATCCTCTCGATCGGAAGCGGGCGAGGAGTGTGGAACCTCGGGGCTCGCGAGAGTCTCTAGGGCGGTAGCTCAATTGGCAGAGCAGCGGTCTCCAAAACCGCAGGTTGCAGGTTCGATTCCTGTCCGCCCTGCGCGTCAGCGCAAGCTGACACACGGAAGATACAACAGGTGGGTTGATGGTCCAGGACGAACCGAAGGGCGAGATCGTCGCGTCGAGCGACGGGCCGCGCGAGAAGAAGCCGAACGTCTTCGCGCGCATCGCCCTGTTCATCCGTCAGGTCTTCGCCGAACTGCGCAAGGTCGTCACGCCGACGCGCAAGGAGCTGGTGAAGTACACGGCGGTCGTGCTGGGCTTCGTCGTCGTCATGATGGCGATCGTCTACGGTCTCGACGTGCTCTTCGCCTGGACGACGCAGGTCGTCTTCGGCGTTCCCGACGGCGCCTGATCCCACCGGTCGAACAGCGGGTGGTGTGCGCCTGGTGCGCCCACCGACACGGAAGAGAAGCAATTGTCTGAAAGATATGTCGACGACGCCGACTGGGCGACCGCCGCGGAGCAGTCCTCCGAGGACGACGAGGCCCAGGAGGGCAACGAGCTCGCGCGCGAGGAGCAGGCCAGCACGTCGGCGGAGCACGTCGCCATCCACGTCGTCGACGAGTCAGCCGACGACGACACCGACACCTCGCTGGACGATGTGGACACCACCGACCCGGAAGCAGACGCCATCGTGAACGACGCTCTGAACATCGACCGCACCGACGAGGCCGAGGCCGCCGCCGAGGTGCTCACCGACTCGCTCGCCGAGGAGGAGACCGAGCGCGAGGCCGAGGCCGCCGACGAGGTCGCCCCCTACGACGGTCCCGACGTGAACGGTGACGAGGACGAGCCCGCCGTCGACCCCGAGCTGGTGGCCGATGTCGCCGCCGCCGAGGCGATCGTCGACGAGGTCGAGGAGGACCCCTACGAGGCCTTCCGCGCCGAGCTCCGCTCGCTCGAGGGCAAGTGGTACGTCATCCACTCCTACGCCGGCTTCGAGCGCAAGGTGAAGGCCAACATCGAGCAGCGCAAGTCGACGCTCGAGGTCGAAGAGGACATCTACCAGATCGAGGTCCCCATGGAGGACGTCGTCGAGATCAAGAACGGGCAGCGCAAGATGGTCACGCGCGTCCGGATCCCCGGCTACGTGCTCGTGCGCATGGAGCTCAACGAGGACACCTGGTCGGTCGTGCGCCACACGCCGGGCGTCACCGGCTTCGTCGGCAACGCCCACAACCCGACGCCGCTGCGCTTCGAAGAGGCCTTCAACATGCTGAAGTCGCTCGTCGAGGTCAAGGAGACCACGCCCGCGAAGGGCTCCGCCGCGAAGGGGTCGCCGACGCAGGCGCGTACCGTTCAGGCCGAGGTCGACTTCGAGGTCGGCGAGACCATCACGATCAAGGAGGGCTCGTTCGCGGGTCTCCCCGGTTCGATCAGCGAGATCAAGCCCGAGAGCGGCAAGCTCACCGTGCTCGTCTCGCTCTTCGAGCGCGAGACCCCGGTCGAGCTGTCGTTCGACCAGGTCACGAAGATGGTCTGACACCCACAAGACTTCCCGTCCGCGGGATACCGCTGCCCGGAACCGTCGGGTCTGCGGGAGAGCAGGATGCGCAAGCCGCATCCGGTTCGATGAAAGGAAAAGGAAATGGCACCGAAGAAGAAGGTGACCGGCCTGATCAAGCTCCAGATCAACGCCGGTGCCGCCAACCCGGCGCCGCCGATCGGCCCCGCGCTCGGTCAGCATGGCGTCAACATCATGGAGTTCTGCAAGGCGTACAACGCCGCGACCGAGTCGCAGCGCGGCAACGTCATCCCGGTGGAGATCACCGTCTACGAGGACCGCAGCTTCACGTTCGTCCTCAAGACCCCTCCGGCCGCCGAGCTGATCAAGAAGGCCGCCGGCGTGCAGAAGGCCTCGGCCACGCCCCACACCGTCAAGGTGGGCAAGATCACCAAGGACCAGGTGCGCGAGATCGCCCAGGCCAAGCAGCCCGACCTCAACGCGAACGACATCGAGGCCGCCTCGAAGATCATCGCCGGCACCGCCCGTTCCATGGGCATCACGGTTGAGGACTGAGGGGAGTAACGAGAATGGCTACCAAGTCCAAGTCCTACGCAGCCGCAGCCTCGAAGATCGAGGACGGCAAGTTCTACACGCCTGCCGAGGCCGTCGCCCTGGCGAAGGAGACCGGCTCGGCGAAGTTCGACTCGACCGTCGAGGTCGCGCTCAAGCTCGCCGTCGACCCCCGCAAGGCCGACCAGATGGTGCGCGGCACCGTCATCCTGCCCCACGGCACCGGTAAGACCGCGCGCGTCATCGTCTTCGCGAACGGTCCGGCCGCCGAGGCCGCGATCGCCGCGGGCGCCGACGAGGTCGGCAGCACCGAGCTCATCGAGAAGGTCGCCGGCGGTTGGACCGATTTCGACGCGGCCGTCGCCACCCCGGAGCTGATGGGCCAGGTCGGTCGTCTCGGAAAGGTCCTCGGACCCCGCGGCCTCATGCCGAACCCCAAGACCGGCACGGTGACGCCGAACCCGGCCAAGGCCGTCGAGGAGATCAAGGGCGGAAAGATCGAGTTCCGCGTCGACAAGCACGCCAACGTGCACTTCATCGTCGGCAAGGCCTCGTTCTCGGCCGACCAGCTCGACGAGAACATCAAGGTCGCCCTCGAGGAGATCGTGCGCCTGAAGCCGTCGAGCTCGAAGGGCCGCTACATCCAGAAGGGCGCCGTGTCGACCACGTTCGGCCCCGGCATCCCGCTGGACGTCAACGCCATCTGAGCCACCGGCTGACCAGAACGGGTCCCTCCTTCCGGAGGGGCCCGTTCCGTCGTTCTGGGAGAATGACGACATGACCCCGCCCCCCGAGCTGTGGCGTGCATCCGCCGCCGAGATCGCGGACGCGGTGCGCGCGAGCGTGGTCTCCGCGAGCGAGATCGTGGCGGCGCACCTGGCGCGCATCCACGAGGAGAACCCGCTGGTCGGAGCTCTGACCACGGTGTTCGACGACCGCGCGCGCGATCGAGCTCGTCGTATCGACGCGCGCCTCGCTCGCGGGGAGGACCCGGGGCCGCTCGCGGGCGTGCCGTTCTCGGTGAAGGAGAACATCGACCTCACCTGGTCGGCGACCACGCACGGATGGCGCGGGGCTCGCGCGGCCGTGCCGGCGGACGACGCGACCGTCGTGGCGCGGATGCTCGCGGCCGGCGCCATCCCGCTCGGTCGCGGGAACATGCCCGACTTCGGCATGCGCTGGGAGACGGAGAACGACCTGTTCGGCCGCACCCGCAACCCGTGGTCCGCCGCGCACTCACCCGGCGGGTCGAGCGGGGGAGACGCGGTGGCGGTGGCCACGGGCATGGTCGCCGTGGGCCTCGGCAACGACTACGGCGGTTCGCTGCGCGTGCCGGCGAACGCCGTCGGGGTCACGGGCTTCCGCCCGACCGGCGGTCGGCTCGCCTCCTCGACAGCGCACCGGACCGAACCGGTGCCGCTGTCCATCCAACAGTTCTCCACCGCCGGGATCCTCACGCGGCACGTCGGCGACACCGACCTGGTGTTCGGGATCGTACACGGCGCCGACGGGCGTGATCCGTTCGCGGTCACGCGGCCGCACCCGCGGGGATACGACGGACCGCGCCGCGCGGCGATCATCCGCGACCCGTTCGGCGACGGCGAGAGCGACGAGAACGCGGCGGCCCTGGATGCGGCGGCGGAGTCGCTGGGACGAGCCGGCTGGGAACTCGTCGAGGTGCATCCGCCGCGTCTCGACGAAGCGGTGACCGGGTGGCGTCTGCTCTCGACGACCGAGATGCAGAACGCCTATGAGCCGAGCCGGTGGGATCCGCCCCTCGGGCGCGGTGCGGGGCGATTCCTGGAACTCGCGGGAGGCGCGCAGACCCACCTGGACACGGTCGAGGAATACGCCGCCGTCTGGGCGCGGCGCGCGGTGGTCGCCGCCGCCTGGCAGGATTTCGTGCGCGAGCATCCCGTGCTCATCGGCGCCGTCTCCGAGACCCGGCCGCCGCTCGCGGACGCCGACCTCGCCGACGCCGAGACCGCGGGATCTTGGTGGCGGCGGTACCGCTTGAGCGTCGCCGTCAATTACCTCGCGCTCCCGGCGATCGCGGTGCCGACGGGACGGGCCGCCGATGGGTTGCCGACCGGCGTGCAGGCGATCTCGGGTGCCGGCGCAGACCATGTCGCGTTCGCGGCGGCTCGCGACATCGAAGCGGCGTGCGGCGTGCAGACGCCCGTCACACCACGTTGACGGGGAGCGATAGAGGGCCTCACCCGGTCCGTCGCACCTGGAATCCCCCGGCGCCCTCGAGTGGCGCATCCGACACGACCCGTTCGCGTACGTGGGAGCCCGGCGGCCCCTGATCCATCCAGGCCAGCATCGAGGTGACCTGTTCCTCGCTGCCCTCGATCTCGGCCTCGACCGTTCCGTCGGGGCGGTTGCGGATCCACCCGGCGACGCCGATCCGCTCGGCGACGCCGCGCGCGGTGTAGCGGTATCCCACCCCCTGTACGTCGCCGCTGACGATGACGTGCACACGCTTCATCCGCTCATCCTGCCCTGAGCACGCGCGCCGCGCCAGGGTCGGAGACGGGATGCGGCGGAGTCAGTGGGGCAGCACGAGGCTGATCCCCAGCGCGATCATGATGACCGCGAACGCCGTGTCGAGCACGCGCCAAACGCGCGGGCGTGCCAGCCAGCGACTGAGGAGCCTCGCTCCGAAGGCGAGTGCGGAGAACCAGATCGCGCTGCCGAGCATGGCGCCGGCGGCGAAGACCCAGCGCTGGTCGCCGTGCGTGGTGGCGATGGACCCGAGGAGGAAGACGGTGTCGAGGTAGACGTGCGGGTTGAGCCAGGTGAGCGCGAGCACCGTGAGGACGATGGTCCGCGTGCGGGTCGCGGTGGCCGTGGTACTCGCTCCGGGGGTCGGGGTGGATGCCGTGCCGACGGCCGCGAGTCCGTCCGAGGCGGGGCGGAACGCCCGCCGCAGGGCGAGCAGCCCGTAGCCGACGAGAAAAGCCGCTCCCACCCACCGGACCACGCCGATGAGACCCGGGAGAGCATTCAGGAGCGCTCCGATGCCCGACACCCCCACGGCGATGAGCACCGCATCCGACAGCGTGCAGATCGTCGCGACCAGAAGCACGTGCTGACGCTTCAGCCCCTGGCGCAGCACGAACAGGTTCTGCGCGCCGATGGCGATGATGAGCGACAGCCCGAGGGCGATCCCAGCGAGGAAGGAGTCGATCACGACTCGACGCTATGCTCGGCGTGACAGGAAGTACAGCGAATGATTCTTACCAAACATGAGCGGAGCTTATGGTGCAGATTCCTCTCGAGGGAGCCGAGACGCTGGCGGCGATCGTCGACGAAGGCAGCATGGATGCCGCAGCGAGGCGTCTGCGCGTCACGCCCTCGGCGGTGAGCCAGCGGGTCAAGGCCCTCGAGGAGCTGGTCGGACGGGTGCTGCTCGTGCGGGCGAAGCCGCCGCGCGTAACGGACGCCGGCGGGGTGGTCGTGCGTCTCGCCCGGCAGCTGTCCCTGGTGCAGCACGAGGCGGCCGTCGAGCTCGGCGTGGCGGCGGCCGATACCCGCGTGAGTGTGCCGATCGCGGTCAATGCGGACTCGCTGTCGACGTGGTTCCTCGCGCCCCTCGCACGCGTGGCGGATCAGCTCCCCGTCGTGTTCGACCTGCACCGAGACGATCAGGACCACACCGCGACCCTCCTCGAGCGCGGCAGCGTCATGGCGGCCGTCACCTCGTCTGCCGTCGCGGTGGCCGGGTGCCGTGCGCATCCGCTCGGCGCGCTGCGGTATCTTCCCGTCGCCGCGCCGGGGTTCGCCGACGCCTGGTTGGGGGAGGGGAAGGCCGGCAAGGCCGGCTTCACGGCCGCGCCGGTGGTGAACTACGACCGACGGGACGAGTTGCAGAACCGATGGCTGCGCGCGGCCGGGGTCGACCCGGCGGCCGTGCCGACCCATCTCGTGCCCGCCTCGGCCGACTTCGCCACGGCCATCGCGCTCGGACTCGGCTGGGGCATGCTGCCGGAGGCGCAGGCGCTTCCCCTGGTGCGCGCGGGCCGGCTCGTCGTGCTCGACGGTCCGCCGCTGGATGTGCCGTTGCACTGGCAGCAGTGGAACCTGCGCTCGCACGTGCTCGACCGGATCGCCGACGAGGTCTCGGCGGAGGCGACGCACGCGCTGCGCCGTGCGTGACGAGCGTCAGTCGTCGCCGATGCGCAGCACGCTCTTTCCGCGGGTGTGGCCGCGCTCCAGTTCGCGATGGGCGGTGGCGGCCTCGTCGAGGCTGTAGACGCGGTCGATGTACACCTGGATCGCACCCGACTCGAGGAGGCGTGCGATCGTCGCCAGGGCGTTGCCGTCAGGCAGCACCTTGTACGAGGTCGCGCGGACGCCCGCCTCGGCGGCGGCCTCCGCGTAGCCGGGCCAGGAGCCGGTGGGCACCATGATGTACAGGCCGCCGGGCCGCAGCACCGACAGCGACCGGGTGCCGGTGCTGCCATCGGCGTTGCCCACGAGGTCGATGACGACATCCATGTCGCCGACGACCTCGTCGAAGCGGGTGGAGGAGTAGTCGATCACCACCGAGGCCCCGAGCTCGCGCAGCCACGTGGCGTTGGGGCCCGAGGCGGTGGCGGTCACGTGCGCGCCGAAATACGCCGCGAACTGCACCGCGAAGTGACCCACCCCGCCGCTGCCGGCGTGGATCAGCACCCGTTGACCCTCGTGGGCATGCGCGGTCTCGACGACCAGGCCCCACGCGGTGAGGGCCGCGAGCGGCACGCCGGCCGCCTCCACGTGCGAGAGCGTGCTGGGCTTGCGGGCCACCGACAGCGTCGGCACCACCGCGTACTCGGCGTAGGTGCCCCCCGATCGGGGGAAGGGCACCATCCCGTACACCTCGGTTCCCGGCGGGAAGGGATGCGCCTCATACGGCGCGTTCATCACGACGCCGCTGAAGTCGAAGCCGAGCGTGCTCGGCAGGGCGGTGATCGCGCCCGATACGCCGCGTCCCGCGCGCGTCTTCGCGTCGATGGGGTTCACGCCGGCGGCGACCACCCGCACGAGCAGTTCGCTGATGACGGGAGCCGGTACGGGGAGAGTGGCCGTGTGGAGCACATCCGGATCTCCCGTCTCGTCGAAGACGACGGCTCGCATCGTCTCGGGCGGATCCGGCAGCGCGATCTCGCGCGCCACGGATATCGGTCGCAGCGGCCGGAACTTCATCGGTCGCCCCCTCCCTGCGTGCCGACATCGGCACTCGTGTTGCCTGTGGGAACAGTCAACCGCGAGATTGTCTCGACCGTGTTACGACGCGGTCACCGTGCCGCTAAGGAGTGTCGGCGTCCTCGCGCAGGGCGCGGAGGAGGCGGGTGAGGGTGTGGATGTCATCGACGTCCCAGGTCGACATGCGGCGCATGAGCGAATTGCGCTGCGGGTCGCGAGCGGTCTCGAGCCGGCGTAACCCCTCCTCGGTCGGGGCGAGCAGGCTCACCCTGCCGTCCTCCGGATCGGGCGAGCGGTGGATGAGGCCCCGTCGTTCGAGGTCGCGCACCGTCCTGCTGACCTGGGCCTTGTCGGCTAAGAGCGCCTCGCCCAGCGCGGAGCTGGAGACCGGGGCCATGCGGGTGATCGTCGTGAAGGTCTTGTAGGCGCCCGGGAGCATGCCGGGGCTCACACGCGCGGCCTGTTCGGCGAGCAGAACGCGGAATTGCGCGATCAGCTGCCCGAACTCCGCCTCGAGAGCGCGCGTGGCGGCGACGTGGGCGTCGCTGGTCGCGACGTCGTGCGCCGCCGCCCCGGGTCCCGGTTCCGATCCGCTCATCGCTGTCGACCCTAGCGGCGCTCGCGGCCGGCGTCGGTGTCGCGCGGCTCCGCCGGCGCGGACGGCGTGGTGATCGTGCCGGTGGCGGCCAGCGCATCCATCCCCTCGCTCACCGAGACGGTGGCGAGGTCGGCCTCGGTCGCCTCGATCCGCTCGCTCGTGGTCATGCGCGTGAGCGGCACGTTCGGCAGGAAGGCGATCGCGATGAGGCTCACCACCGCGACGGGCACGGCGATGAGGAACGCGTGCGCGATCGAGGTCGCGTACACGTCTTCGAAGATCACCCGCAGGCTCTCCGGCAGCGTCGCGACCTGCGGGATCGTTCCCGACTGCAGCTGGGCGGCGATCTGCGCACCGTCGGCCCCGAGTGCCGCGAGGGCCGCACCGATGTCGTTCTGGCGCTCGGCGACGAGGTTCGATGCCGAACTCGCGAGCGTGGCTCCCATCACCGAGACGCCCACCGTGCCGCCGAGCGACCGGAAGAACGTCACGCCGGAACTGGCCACGCCCATCTCCGTGGGGCGTGCGGTGTTCTGCACGATGAGGACCAGGTTCTGCATCGTCGTGCCGACGCCCGCGCCCAGCAGGAACATGTACAGCGACACGAGGGCGAAGTTCGTGTCGTAGTGGATGGTCGACAGGGTGTACGAACCGGCGATCAGGAGCACGGCCCCGGCGATGAGGTACGGCTTCCAGTGCCCGTGCCGCGTGATGAGCGCTCCGACGACGACGGATGCGAGCAGCAGGCCCGCGATCATCGGGATCGTCATGACACCGGCCTCGGTGGGCGTGGCGCCTCGAGCCATCTGCATGTACTGGCTGAGGAACACCGACGTGCCGAACATCGCGATTCCCGTCGCGATCGAGGCGACCACGGCGAGGGTGAAGGTGCGGTTGCGGAACAGCGTCAGGGGCACGAGGGGTTCGGTCGAGCGGAGTTCGACGACGACGAAGAGCACGCCCGCGACGACGGCTCCGCCGACCATGAGGATCGTCTCCGTGCTCCACCAGTCATAGGACGTGCCGGCGTTGGTGACCCAGATGAGCAGCAGCGAGACGGCGGTGCTCAGGAGCACGATGCCGACGTAGTCGATGCGCACCCGCTTCTTGGGGCGGGTGGGAAGGTGCAGCGTGCGCTGCTGGATGATGAGTGCGGCCACGGCGAAGGGGAGGGCGATGAAGAAGTTCCAGCGCCAGTTCAGCGTGTCGGTGACGACGCCGCCGAGGAGCGGCCCGCCGACGGTGGCGACGGCCATCACGGCGCCGAACAGGCCCATGTAGCGGCCGCGCTCGCGCGGGCTGATGATGTCGGCCATGATCACCTGGCTGAGCGCGGCGAGCCCACCGGCGCCGATGCCCTGCACCGCGCGGCACGCGATGAGCATGGTGGTGTCCTGCGAGAACCCGGCGGCCGCGGTGGAGAGCACGAAGATCGCGATGGCGATCTGGATGAGCATCTTGCGGTCGAACAGATCGGCGAGCTTGCCCCAGATGGGGGTCGAGATCGCGGTCGTGAGCAGGGTGGCCGTCACCACCCAGGTGTAGGCGGCCTGATCCCCGCCGAGGTCGTGGATGATGACCGGCAGCGAGGTGGAGACGACCGTCGAGGCGAGCATCGACACGAACATCCCGAGCAGCAGGCCGATGAGGGCCTGGAGTACTCGGCGACGGTCGCGCGGCGTGGTGGCGGATTCGGAGAGGGGTTGCGACATGAGGACCTCGTGACGAAGAGCGGAACGCGGCGGCGACGGTGACGCGCAAAGGTTGATCTGCGTCAACTATACGCAGATGGTTGATCTGCGTCAACCAAAACGGTGGGGCCTGCTCGGCGTTGCGGTGACGGCGCGAGATGATGGCGGGATGAGGAGCGTGGAGCTCGTCTTCGACGAGGAGAGCGACGCCGGGGTGCGGCGCGCATGGGACGCGCTGATCGAGCGAGGGCTGCCGAGCGCCGGTCGCCATGCCGGAGCGACGAACGCGCCGCACGTCACGCTCGCCGTCCTGGAGGGGACCGACCGCGCCGGCGCCGAGGATGCGCGGCTGCTGTCGGGTCTCGCGGGTCGGCTTCCGCTCGAGCTCGCGCTGTCCGGCATCATCCTGTTCGGAGACGGGCCGCGCAGGGTGCTTGCCTGCCCCGTGATCGTCGCGGCCGACCTGTTCGCGCTGCAGCGGGAGGTCGTCGCGCGGCTCGGCGGCGCCGAGCGCGTCATCCCGCACACGGTCCCCGACGCCTGGACCCCTCATGTGACGCTCGCTCGACGAATGCCGGTGGACCGTCTCGCCGAAGCGCTCGACCTCGTCGGCGACGCGCCATCCCGTGTGCGTGCGGTGCGGATGCGGGTGTGGGATGCCGAGGCGAAGCGCGTGTTCGCCGTCGGCGCGGCCTAGTCGGCCAGCGCGAGCGCGCGGTAGGGCTGTCGATCGCGCCGGGGCGGCGCCGTGCGCGCATGCAGCGACCTGCCGAGCTGCGTGCGGTGGTAGAGCTCGTCGATCAGCGCGGTCGCGAGGCTGACGAGCTTGCCGATCTCGACCTCGTCGCGATCCACCCACTGGCACCGGGGCTCGTCGTGGATCGGGACGAAGTCGTCGTGCTGCTCCCACGCGACGAGGGTGCGCTCGGCGCCGAGCACGTGCTGCTGCCACCACACCTGCCGGAGGTAGGAGCGGGGGATCGAGCGCCAGGCCTTGTTCGTCGTCTTGATCTCCGCGAGCACGACGTGTCCGCTCGTGTCCACCCCGATGCCGTCGGGCGTGGCGAGGTGTCGCTTCTCGACGACGGCGTGGAACAGCGCGCTCGAGGGCTGGATGCCATGGGTCGCCGCCACCCATGCCGCGATCTCCGGCTCGCGCGCGCGGCCGTGTGCTGTGAAGGCGTTTCCCGAGAAGCCGGATCCGAGCAGCTTCGCGTCGGCTGCCCGTGCGATGGCGCGCTCGGAGGTGAGGGTCGCGACGTCGGTGGCGGTGATGCCGCGCGAGCGGGCGCGCACCCAGGAAACGCGATCCCGGGAGTCCGCCACGATGCGTGCGGCGAGCTCCGGAGTCATCCCCCCAGGCTACCCACCGCATCCCCCACCCCTCCCGCGACACCCCCGCATCCCCCGCCCCGCTTCCCCACCCGTCCCCCTCGTCCCTCGACTCGAACCACCCCTTTGTTGCCGAACCACCCCCTTTCCGTTGCGGAGAAGGGGCCCGTTCGGCGCGAAAGGGATGGCTCGATGCGTGTGCAGTGCTCCTCCCCACCTCGGCGTGACTCGGCTTCGTCCACAAGATGGATTCGGCAGCGGCTCCGGCGAGCGACCTGCGGGACCGTGCGAGTATGCGTCACGCGAGTCTCGACGAACTCCTCGGTCTGCTGCGATCACGGCCGGCGCTTATCGACGAAGGGATGAGCGACCGCTCGATCGCCGACGCCGTCGACGCCGGGGTCCTCCACCGCATCCGCCGGGGCACGTACATCGACGGCGCGGTCTGGGCCTCATTGTGGCCGGAGTCCCGGCATCGTGCGCTCGTCCTCGCCGTCGAGCGTGCGTCGCGGGGTGCGACGGTGGTTTTCTGTGGCGTCTCTGCCGCGGTTCTCCACGGGTTGCCGCTCTATCGGCTTGCTCCTCGTCGCGCGCACGTCCTCGCGGCGGCGTCCGCCCGTCACAGCGCGGATGACGTGATGCGCCACGAGGGCAGCCTCGCGGAGACGGAGGTCGACATCGTCGGTGGCCTCTTCTGCACGAATCTCGAGCGGACGACCTACGACGTGATTCGTGCGGTGTCGGCCGAGGCGTCGATCTCGGTCGCCGACGCTGCTCTTGGGCGAATCGGCGGCGATCCGCGACGGTTTGACGATCGCGCCGCTGCCGACTTCACATCGCGGCTGCTCCACCGTACGGAGAGATCGGGCCCGCGAGGTATCCGCCAGGCGCGGCGCATCGTCGAGCTGGCAGATGGTCGGGCCCAGCTGCCGCTGGAGAGCGTGAGTCGGCTCCAGCTGCATCGACTGGGGTTCGAACGGGCGGAGCTGCAGGTGCCCGTACCGGCTCCGGGCGGAGGTTCGTACTTCG
Source organism: Microbacterium sp. MTN4-26 (assembly GCF_042846595.1). Classification (NCBI taxonomy): domain Bacteria; kingdom Bacillati; phylum Actinomycetota; class Actinomycetes; order Micrococcales; family Microbacteriaceae; genus Microbacterium; species Microbacterium sp. MTN4-26. The sequence continues at coordinate 33,357 of NZ_BTGO01000014.1, read as the reverse complement.
TCGACATCGGGCTGAGAGGCCTGAGGACGTTCGGAGAGTGCGACGGAAAGGACAAGTACGTGGATGAGGCGCGGCGCTCGGGGCGCAGCGTCGAACAGGTGCTGCTCGACGAGAAGGCGCGCGAAGACTGGATCCGAGGAACGACCCAGTGGAGACTTGCCCGCTGGGGCGACGAGCATGCGGCCACCCCGGCGGCGCTCGGTGCACGTCTCGCCCGTTTCGGCATCCGTCCTTCGTGACCGTCGCCTCGGTCGAGCCACCCCTTTCGTGCCGAACCAGCCCATTGCCTGCGCCACGAAAGGGGTGGCTGGGCATCAAAGGGGTGGCTCGGCGATGGTGCGGAGGAGGGGCGGGGCGGGGATTTGGGGGAGAAGGGCGGGTGGGGTAGAGTAACCGGAGCCGAAGACCGCCGGTCATCGTGTCGTGCGAACGAGACGATCGAAGCTCTGTGAAGAACAGGGGCCTGCGCAGGTGTACGACAGAGATCCCGGACTGACGGGAAATCGAGCTCCGTGCGCTTGCGCCGGGGCTTTTTTCTTTGCCCGAGCGACCGGATGTCCCAGGCCGACGCCCCACCACCGTCGGGCGTCTCGTACACACAAGGAGTGGCCATGGCGCAGAAGGAAGCATCGGTCGCCGAGCTCACGAAGAACTTCGAGGACTCGACCGCCGTACTGCTCACCGAGTACCGCGGTCTGACGGTTGCCGAGCTCAAGGAGCTCCGCAACAGCATCCGTCAGGACGCGGAATACGCCGTGGTGAAGAACACGCTGACCAAGATCGCCGCGAACAACGCGGGGATCTCGTCGCTGGACGACGACCTCAAGGGTCCGTCGGCCGTGGCGTTCGTGCACGGTGACCCGGTCACCGTCGCGAAGGGCCTGCGCGCCTTCGCCAAGGCACACCCTCATCTCGTGGTCAAGGGCGGTTACTTCGACGGTAACCCTCTCACCGCGGACGAGGTCAACAAGCTCGCCGACCTCGAGAGCCGTGAAGTCCTGCTGGCGAAGCTCGCCGGTGCGATGAAGGCCTCGATGACCAAGGCGGCATTCGTCTTCAACGCGCTCCCGTCGAAGGCCGTGCGCACGGTCGACGCGCTGCGCGAGAAGCAGGAGTCCGCGGCCTGATCCGGCCTGCGGCGACAGATACCCAAGCAAGGAGAATCATCATGGCAAAGCTCAGCACTGAAGAGCTGCTCGACCAGTTCAAGGAGCTCACGCTCATCGAGCTCAGCGAGTTCGTCAAGGCGTTCGAGGAGACCTTCGACGTCACCGCCGCGGCGCCCGTCGCCGTCGCCGGTGCCGCCCCCGCCGCCGGTGGTGCCGGTGGCGAAGCCGCCGCCGAGGAGGAGAAGACCGAGTTCGACGTCATCCTCGAGGCTGCCGGCGACAAGAAGATCCAGGTCATCAAGGTCGTGCGCGAGCTCACCTCGCTCGGCCTCGGCGACGCCAAGGGTCTCGTCGACGGTGCTCCCAAGCCCGTGCTCGAGGGCGCGAACAAGGAAGCCGCCGAGAAGGCCAAGGAGGCCCTCGAGGGCGCCGGCGCCACCGTCACCCTGAAGTAATCACGCTTCAGCGCCTGACAGAACAGAACCCCGGATGCTTCGGCATCCGGGGTTCTGTCGTCTCCGGCGGTACTCCGGTGCGTCTCCGGTGCGTCTCCGGTGCGCTCCGGTGGCGCGGGTCAGGGGATGACGCCGACCGCCACCGACGGAGTGCCCGGCGGCGGTGACGTCGAGCCGCGCACGATGAGGCGCGCGTGCAGGCGCATCTGGGTGCGATCCGTCCCGGGGGACCTGAGATGGTCGAGGAGCAGTCGGGCGGCGGCCGCTCCCTGGCTGCGGGGGGACTGCTCGAGCGTGGTGAGGCCGAACATCTCCGAGTATTCGTGGTTGTCGATGCCGACGACGCTCAGTGCGGACGGAACGGCGATGCCGAGTCGTCGCGCGGCGATGATCGCCCCGATGGCGACCTCGTCGCACGCGGCGACGATGGCCGTGGGACGTCGATCGGGATCGCTCAGCAGGTCGACGGCCACGTCGTAGCCGCCCGGGAGCGACACCTCGGATGGGGCGTGGTCCGGACGCAGTCCCGCGTCGCGCATGCGCGACGTGTATCCGCTCAGACGCTCGCGGTCGACGTGAGGGCCCTCGTGGTCGGAGATCCCGCCCAGGAACGTGATGCGCTCGTGGCCGAGGTCGACCAGGTGCGCGGTGGCGCGACGGGCCGCGTGAACGTCATCCAGCCCGACGACGCTCGTCTGGTCGCTGTCGCCGACCACGCTGACGACCGGCCGCCCGATTCCCACGAGGCGTTCGAGCTCATGGTCGTCGGGTTCCAGGGCGACCGCGATGAGGCCGTCGAACCGCTTTCGGGCGAGGAAGTCGTCGAAGACGCGACGCCTGCCCTCGGTGCCGGGCTTCGCGTCGTACAGCGTGAGATCGAACCCCTCCGCCAGCAGCACCTCCTGAACGCCCTCGAGCACCTCGGCGAAGAACCACCGGTTCAGGTAGGGCATCACGACGCCGATGTTCCGGGTGCGTCCGGTGGCGAGACTCGACGCGGATGAGGATGCGACGTACCCGAGGTCTTCGGCCACCCGCGCCACCCGCTCGCGCGTGGCGGGGGAGACGTAGCCGTTCCCCGTGAGAGCTCGGCTCGCGGTCGACTTCGACACGCCGGCCACGCGCGCCACCTCGGCGATGCCACCCATTGTGCTCCTCGGATGCCGGTCGTCTTCGTCCGGAAAGTGGAACCGGTTGCGAGACATCGTGGCACGCGCTCCCACGCCGATTCCAGCCCGTGCGTCCATGGTTATTCAGTTGTGACCCGAACCGGATTGTGCGCGCGGGAGCGATCCCTTAGCGTGAGCGTGGGAACGGTTCCCGAGCACCTTGGGTCGGCGATGTCATGCCGACCTGCTACTCAATGAGGAGGCACCATGAGGACTCAGTCGCGTTCGCGCGTCTTCGCCGCGGCAGCCGGACTGGGAGTCGCCGCGCTGGCCCTGTCGGCGTGTACCGGCGACATGCAGCCCGACGCATCCGATGTCGATTGCACCGACTACGAGGAGTACGGCACGTTCGACGGCGCGGAGGTGACCATCGGCGGCACCATCCTCGATCTCGAAGCCGATCGCCTCGTGGAGTCGTGGAGCGACTTCTCGGCCTGCACCGGCATCCAGATCGACTATCAGGGCTCGAGCGAGTTCGAGGCGCAGATCGCCGTGCTCGCCGAGGGCGGCAATGCACCCGACATCGGCATCGTGCCGCAGCCCGGACTGCTCGCCCGTCTCGCCGAGGGCGGATGGCTCATCCCCGCTTCGGAGGCGGTCGAAGCCCACGTCGACGAATTCTGGTCGGAGGACTGGAAGACCTACGGAACCTACGACGACACCTTCTACGCAGCGCCGCTCATGGCGAGCATCAAGGGGTACATCTGGTACTCGCCCAGCGAGTTCGAGGAGAACGGCTGGGAGATCCCCGCGACGCTCGACGAGCTCGAGGCGCTGTCGGAGCAGATCGCGGCCGACGGCGACCGCAAGCCGTGGTGCGTGGGCCTGGAGTCCGGCGACGCCACCGGGTGGCCGGGCACCGACTGGATCGAGGACTGGATGCTGCGTCTGCACGGCGCCGACGTCTACGACCAGTGGGTGACCCACGAGATCCCCTTCAACGACCCGCAGGTCGTGGAGGCCTTCGACGCCGTCGGCGGATACCTGAAGAACGAGGACATGGTCAACGGCGGCATCGGCGACGTGTCGACGCTCGTGACCGAGGCGTTCCAGACGGCGGGACTGCCGATTCTCGACGGCGAGTGCTCGCTGCACCACCAGGCCTCGTTCTACGAGACCTTCTGGAACCCCGAGGGCGGCGATGAGGTGACGGTCGCGTCCAACGGCGACATCTTCGGATTCCTCACCCCGCCCGCGAACGCCGGCGACCCGCTGTCGGTCACCGGCGGCGGCGAGTTCCCGGTCGCCTTCACCGACGCCGAAGAGGTCGAGGCGGTCCGCGCCTACCTCTCCAGCGACACGTGGGCGAACAACCGGGTCAGCCTCGGCGGCGTGATCAGCGCCAACACGGGCGTTGACCCGGAGAACGCGTCGAGCGAGCTGCTCGTGCAGTCGATCGAGATCCTCCAGGACCCGGAGACGACGTTCCGCTTCGACGGTTCGGACCTCATGCCCGGCGCGGTCGGGGCCGACTCCTTCTGGAAGGGCATCGTCGCCTGGGTCTCCGGCGATGACACCGAGACGGTCGTCGACGAGATCGAGGCAAGCTGGCCCGCCAGCTGATCGGTTCGCTCCTGGGCCGAGGCGGTAACGGCGCCGCCTCGGTCCTGGAGCCTCCGTCGCCGCACCATGCTTCAACGACGAAGGGAAGACCTCGATGACAACCGCTGACCTCACGGGGAAGATCCTGCAGGTGGTGATGGGGCTGGTGATCTTCGCCGCCATCATCGGCATCCTCGTGCTCCTCATGGGCCGCGGGCCGAAGAAGGGCAGGGACTACTGGCAGCTGACGTGGTTCCTGCTGCCGGCGATCCTCCTCCTGGCGATCGGCCTCATCTGGCCGGCGGTGCGGACGACCGGGCTGGCGTTCCTGGACAACTCCGGGAACTTCAGCTTCGACAACTTCGTGTGGATGTTCACGCAGCCCTCGGCCATCCGCACCCTCATCAACACGGTCATCTGGGTGCTCTTCGTCCCCACGATCTCGACGGCGCTCGGACTGGCGTACGCCGTGTGGATCGACAAGTCGCGCGGTGAGCGCTTCTACAAGGCGCTGGTGTTCATGCCCATGGCGATCTCCTTCGTCGGCGCGGGCATCATCTGGCGCTTCGTCTACGAGTACCGCTCGGCCGGCCGCGATCAGATCGGTCTGCTGAACGCCATGGTCGTGGGACTCGGCGGCGACCCCGTGCAGTGGCTGCAGACCGATCCGCTCAACACCTTCCTGCTGATCGTCGTCATGATCTGGATCCAGACCGGATTCGCGATGGTCGTGCTGAGCGCGGCGATCAAGGGCATTCCGACGGAGCAGATCGAGGCGGCGCAGCTCGACGGCACGAACGCGTGGCAGCGCTTCTCGAACGTCACCGTCCCCGGGATCCGCTCCTCGCTGGTTGTCGTGCTGACGACCATCTCGATCGCGACCCTCAAGGTCTTCGACATCGTGCGGACGATGACCGCCGGAAACTTCAACACGAGCGTCGTGGCCAACGAGATGTACACGCAGGCGTTCCGCGCCAGTGAGGTCGGGCGCGGTTCGGCGCTCGCTCTGATCCTGTTCGTGATGGTCCTTCCCATCGTCATCTACAACGTCAACGTCCTCCGCAAGCAGAGGGAGATCCGATGAGCAGCGTGGCCCCGGTCGATCTTCCGATCGACGACGAGCGAAAAGAAGACGCCTTCGAGGAAGCGGCAGAAGGCACGCGCACGGCTCGCGCGAAGCGCCGTCTCACGTCGCGCTGGGCGACGCTGGCCGCGCTCATCATCGCGGTGCTGTGGACGATCCCGACGTTCGGCCTGTTCGTCTCGTCGTTCCGTCCGGCGGAGCTCATCCAGACCACCGGCTGGTGGACGATCTTCCAGAATCCCGGATTCACGCTCGACAACTACCAGGACGTGCTGTTCTCGCCGTCGATGTCGTCACCGCAGCTGGGGGCGTACTTCGTCAACTCGCTCGCGATCGCGATCCCGGCGACGATCTTCCCGCTCGTGCTGGCCTCGATGGCGGCCTACGCGTTCGCGTGGATCAAGTTCCCCGGCGCCAACACGCTGTTCATCTTCGTGTTCGCGCTGCAGATCGTGCCGCTGCAGATGGCCCTCGTGCCGCTGCTGCAGACGTTCTCGTTCTGGCTGCGCCCCGGGCAGGCCTGGCTCCACGACGTCATCCCGATCATCCCCGAGCAGAACTACCTGCCGGTGTGGATCGCGCACACGATCTTCGCGCTGCCGCTGGCGATCTTCCTGCTCCACAACTTCATCTCCGAGATCCCGCGCGATGTCATCGAGGCCTCCCGCGTCGACGGCGCCTCCCATGCGCAGATCTTCTTCCGCATCATCCTGCCGCTGGCCACCCCGGCGATCGCCTCGTTCGCGATCTTCCAGTTCCTGTGGGTGTGGAACGACCTGCTGGTCGCGCTGATCTTCTCCGGTGGCACGCAGGATGTCGCTCCGCTGACCCAGCGGCTGGCGGAGATGGTGGGCTCGCGAGGTCAGGATTGGCAGCGGCTGACGGCGGGGGCGTTCGTCTCGCTCGTGGTTCCCCTGGTGGTCTTCTTCTCGCTGCAGAGATTCTTCGTGCGAGGTCTGCTGGCGGGATCGACGAAGGGCTGAGGCGAGGCGTCCGATACACTGAGGAGTCGAATCGATTCGGACGCTCCTGTCCGCGATCGGCATCACGGCGCATCCGCCGTCTCCTCTGCGCCAGACCGGTCATCCCCGGCCGACGCCCCGTCACGCCGCTGAAACGAAGTCCTCTTGCTCGATACCGCCTCTCTCCCTGTACAGAACCCCGCTGATCCTCGTCCGACCGACGGTGCGCGAGCACCGGAGACCGCGACCACCCGTCTCCCGCGCACGGCGGGGTCTCCCACGGGCGCCATCCGCACCCTCGGCACGAATCCGGCGACCGCGCCGATCGTCCTGCACCCGGGGGATGCGATCTCGACGCCGCGGCGGGTGCTCTACGTCATCCTCCTCGGCGCACTCACGGCGCTCGGTCCCTTCACCATCGACCTGTATCTGCCGGCCTTCCCGGTGCTCGAGGCCGACTTCCAGACGACGGCCGCGGCGATCCAGCTGACGCTCACCGGCACGATGGTCGGCTTCGCTCTCGGTCAGCTGATCGTGGGCCCGCTGAGCGACAAGGTCGGCCGCCGCATCCCGCTTCTCGCGGTCACCGCCCTCCATGTCGTGGCGAGTGTGGCCGCGGCGATGGCACCCACCCTGGGGACACTCGGCATCGCCCGCGTGTTCATGGGGATCGGGGCTGCCGCCGGCGGCGTCGTGGCGATGGCGATGGTGCGCGATCTGTTCGGCGGCCGGCGCCTGGTGGTCATGCTCAGCCGGCTCGCGCTCGTGACCGGGGTAGCCCCCGTCGTCGCGCCGCTCATCGGCTCGGCCCTCATGGAGGTCATGCCCTGGCGAGGGCTGTTCGTGGTCCTCGCGTGCTACGGCGCGCTGATGTTCCTGTGCGCCATCCTGCTCCTCCCGGAGACCCTGCCTCCGGCACGCCGTCTGGACCGCGGCAACACGACGATGGTTCAGCGATACAAGAGCGTGTTCAGCGACCGCGTGTTCCTCGGCGTGCTCGTCATCGGCGGAATGGCCTTCAGCGGGCTGTTCTCCTACCTTTCCGCGTCTCCGTTCCTCTTCCAAGAGGCCTATGGCCTGACGGCTCAGGAGTACGGCCTGCTGTTCGCCGTCAACTCGCTCGGAGTGGTCGTCGGTGTGCAGGTCGCCTCTCGCCTCGCGGCGCGATTCGGGCCGCAGTGGGTGCTCGCGTTCTCGACGGCGACGCTCGTGATCGCGGGGACGACGATCATCGCGACCGATCGGCTCGGACTCGGTCTGTGGGGCACCGTCGTGCCGCTGCTCGTCTTCATGACCGGAGTCGGGTTCACCATGCCGTGCGTGCAGGTTCTCGCGCTGGACCGGCACGGGAAGGCGGCGGGGACGGCCGCGTCGATCCTCGGCGCCGTCAATTTCGGCGTCGCGGGGCTGGTCTCTCCGATCGTCGGCGGCGTGTCGCACGGCGCGGCGATCACCGCGACGACGATGGCGGCCGTCATGGTCGGCTGCGGTCTCCTCGCGGTGGCGGCGCTGTGGTTCATTGTCCGTCCGCGTTCCGTGGAGCGGCTCACTCCCTGAGCCGGCCCTTCCGGATCGGGGTCGGGGCACAATGGTCGGATGCCTCTTCCCTTCCGTACGCGGACGATGACGTTCTCGCTGGTCGCCCTCGGTCTCCTCCTGATCGCGCTGGCGACGGGACTCGGCGCGTGGGCGTTCGCCCGGGGCAACACCCCGTTCGCGATCGACGCCTGGTGGAACAACCTGCTCGTCGACGCGGCGGTGCCGCTGGCGGGGCCCGTGTCGCACGCCATGAACGTGATCGGAGGCGGGTGGGTCGGTGTGCTCGTCGTGCCGCTCGGCGGCGCGGGGGCTCTCATCGCGGTGCGTCGACCATGGGCGGCGGCCTTCTTCCTCACTGCCGAGGCGGTGTCGGCGGCACTCGTTCAGCTGCTCAAGCACCTGTTCGGCCGCGCGCGACCCACCGAGATCCTCATCATGTCGGATTACGGGTCCTACCCGTCGGGTCACGTCGCGAACGCAGCGACCATCGCGGTGTGCGCGGTCGTGCTGTTTCCACGGCTCGTCGTGGCGATCATCGGGGCGGCGTGGATCCTGCTCATGGCCTTCAGCCGCACGTACCTGCACGCTCACTGGCTGAGCGACACCGTGGGCGGTGCGCTCGTCGGTGTCGGTGCGGCGCTCGTGGTCGCGGCGGTGTTCAGCGTGCCCCTCGCGCGGGAACCACGCCTCGTCGCATCCCGCGGCACTGCGCGTCAGCCCGAGGACGGGTCAGATTCCGGCGACGCGTTCGGGGTGCGCGTGGATCGCGAATGAGCCGTTGCGGCTGAACCCGACGAGGGTCAGCCCCGTGTCGTGCGCCAGTTGCGCCGCGAGCGTCGACGGCGCCCCGACCGCCGCCAGCATCGGGATGCCCGCAAGCCGCGCCTTCTGCACGAGCTCGAACGACGCCCGCCCCGACACCTGCAGCACGTGCTGTGCCAGGGGGAGTCTGCCCTCGCGGAGCGCCCACCCGATCACCTTGTCGACGGCGTTGTGCCTGCCGACGTCTTCGCGCACGCACACCGCGGTGCCGTCCGGTGCGAACAGGCCGGCGGCGTGCACGCCCCCGGTGGCGTCGAAGACCTGCTGCGCCTCGCGCAGCGTATCGGGCAGCTGGGCGACGACCGCCGCATCGACGAGCGGTTCCGCCGCCTCGAGGGGGAGCCGCGCGGTCTTGGCCACCGCCTCGATCGACTCGGTGCCGCAGATGCCGCACGCACTGGTGGTGGTGCTGTGTCGTGCGGCGGCGTCGGAGGGCGGCACCGCGCCGGCGCCGAGGTGGGCGTCGATAACGTTGTAGGTCTGTGCGCCCTCGGCGTCGCGCCCCGCGCAGTACCGCAGCGATCTCAGCTGCTCGGGCGCCGTGAGCACGCCCTCGCCGACGAGGAACCCGGCGACGAGGTCGAAGTCGTCGCCCGGCGTGCGCATGGTCACGGCCCAGGATGATCCGTCGATGCGGATCTCCAGCGGCTCCTCGGCGGCCAGAACGTCTTCGCGGCGCGAGACGGCGTGGACGCCCTCGCCGTCGGCATCGATTCGCACGCGGACGACGCGGCGACGGGCGGTGGAACGAGCCATTCCCACACGATATCCCGGCTCGCGAAAGACGGATCGGCGGCCTCGAAACGATCCGCCGTAACGGCGCCGCGAACCGATCTCGGCACCTATCGTGGAGGGATGACATCTCTTCGCGCCGCCGTCGTGACCGTCTCGGACCGGTCGCACCGCGGCGTGCGCGAGGACTCCGCCGGCCCGGTCGCGGTGGCGGCGCTGCGCGAGGCGGGTTTCGCGTGCGACGACGCGTCGATCATCCCCGATGGCGTCGACGCGGTCGAGAAGGAGCTTCGCGCGCTCATCGGGGACGGAGCGCGGGTGATCGTCACGTGCGGGGGCACGGGCGTCTCGCCGCGCGACCTCACGCCGGAGGGCACCGCGCGCGTTCTCGATCGTGAGGTTCCCGGCGTGGCGGAGCGCCTGCGGGCCGACGGCGCCGCGGACACCCCGCTGTCGGCGCTCTCCCGCGGGCGGGCCGGCGTCGCCGCGACGACGTTCATCGTGAACCTCCCCGGCTCGCCGAAGGCGGTCGCTTCCGGAATGCCCTTCCTCGTGCGGATCGCCTCGCACGTCGTGTCACAGCTCGAGGGGGGAGACCACTGATGGATGCCGGAGTCGTCATCGCCGAGATCAGCGACACGCCCATCGACGTCGCCGCCCACATCCACGCCGCGACCGATCCGGCGGTCGGCGCGCTCACCACGTTCATCGGCACCGTGCGCGACCACGACCCGGAGGCGGCCGGCAGCGTCGAGGCGCTCGAGTACTCCGCGCATCCCGACGCTCCGCGCATCCTGCGGGAGCTGGCGCAGAAGGCGGCCGGCGAGCACGCGCTGATCGCCGTGACCCACCGGGTCGGGCGCCTCGCGGTCGGGGATGTCGCCGTCGTGGTGGTGGCCGCATCCGCCCATCGCGCCGAAGCGTTCGCCGCCAGCCGCGAGCTCATCGAGGCCATCAAGTCCGACCTGCCGGTGTGGAAGAAGCAGCAGCAGAGCGACGGGGCATCCGCCTGGGTGGGGATCGGATCGTGACGGGCTCGCGTGGAACCCTCGTCGATCGCTTCGGCCGCGTGCACCGCGATCTGCGCATCTCGCTCACCGACCGCTGTTCGCTGCGCTGCACCTACTGCATGCCCGCAGACGGCGTGGAGTGGCTCGCGAAGGACAACATCCTCACCACCGACGAGCTCGCCCGGGTCGCCGCCGTGGCGGCCAGTCTCGGCATCACCGAGGTGCGCCTCACCGGCGGGGAGCCGCTCCTGCGCAGGGACGTCGTCGACGTCGTCGCCCGGATGGCGGCCATCGAGGGGCCGGAGGGTCCTCTCGAGGTGTCCATGACGACGAACGCGCTCGCCCTGCCGAAGCTCGCCGGGCCGCTCCGCGACGCCGGACTCGCTCGCGTGAACATCTCGATCGACACGCTGCGCCGCGATCGCTTCGCCGAGCTCACGCGGCGCGATCGGCTCGACGACACCCTCGCCGGCATCGACGCGGCACGCGCCGTGGGGTTCGCGCCGCTGAAGTTCAACGCCGTTGCCATGCGAGGCGTCAACGAAGACGAGCTCGTCGACCTCGTGCGCTTCGCGGTCGACCACGAGGCGGAGATGCGCTTCATCGAGCAGATGCCGCTGGATGCCGGCCACATCTGGTCCCGCGTGGAGATGGTGCGGGGCGAGGAGATCCTCGAGACGCTGCGCCAGGCGTTCACCCTCGAGCCGGTCGGCGAGCGCGGGGCGTCGCCGGCGGAGGTGTTCCACGTCGACGGCGGGCCGGCGACGGTGGGCGTCATCGCGTCGGTGACGGCACCGTTCTGCGGTGCGTGCGATCGCGTGCGGCTGACCGCCGACGGCCAGATCCGCAACTGCCTGTTCGCGCGCGAGGAGTCGGACCTGCTCCCGCTGCTGCGGGGGGATGCCGACGACGACGACATCGCCGACGTCCTGCGGCGCTCGATCGCGGGGAAGCTTCCGGGTCACGGCATCGACGAGCCCGGCTTCCTGCAGCCGCAGCGGCCGATGAGCGCCATCGGCGGCTGATCCGGTCAGCCGGCTTCTCCCGCCGCGAGCGCGGCCCGGATGCGAGAGGTCTTCGCCCGCGCGAGCGCGCGATCATCCCCGCGAACGATCGCGACCATCTCCCTGGCTCGCGCCATCACGGCATGAGCGCGCAACCGCACGGTCCAGCGCGAGCGGTCGGTGCGTGGGGACGGCGAGGAGACTCCGGCGAACGAGATGATCCGGTCGGCGACGGAGGTCGCGTGCTGGTGCATCACCGAGTGCGCGGCGCCGGCGACCTCGACCACCTCCGCGTCGCGTGCACGATCGCGCAGCATGGTCGTCCATGCCGCGGGGGAGACGCGATCTCGCGTGCCGCGGACGATGAGGACGGGTGCTGCGGCCTCGCCGATGCGGTCCTCCATCCGATAGGCGAGCATCCGGGGCATCGTGCGGAAGAACGACCGGAGCCCCGTGAAGGCATAGGAGATGGCCCCGAGAAGTGCGACACCGGGTGGTTCGTGCATGCTGGACCGGACGAAGTCGATCGCGACCAAGACGAATCGTCGCTGCCAGGGCGCGACGACGGGGCTGATCAGCACCACGCCGCGCAGGTTCGCGCCTCTGCACGCCGCCGACGTCACCACCTGACTCCCCATCGAGTGACCGATCAGCACCACATCGCGCAGTCCGCGCACCTCCATGGCGCGGATCACGATGTCGGCGTACTCGTCGATGTCGAGCGGATCGTCGTGGAGTCGGATGCCGGCGAAGCCCGGCAGGTCCAGGGCGTGCACTCTGCCGTGCGGGAGCAGCCGCGGGGCGAGCCGTTCGAAGATGCCGACGCCCATGCCGATGCCGGGCACGAGCACGAAACGGAGATCGCCGACGCCGCCGACATGCGTCACGCGCGTGTAGGTGCCGGCGTCGTGGATGCGCTCGACGCCGACCCGCGGATGACTCGCCAGCTGATCGGACGGCGGGTCACCCACCCGCGAACGGGGGCAGCACGTCCACCGTCGACGCCTCGTCGAGGGGGGTGGCGTCGTCGGCGCGGACGCCGTCGACGAGCAGCGCGCAGCGAGGCAGCACCGCGCTGAGGGCCGGATGAGCGCTCGTGAGGGCGACGCGGAGCGCGGCGATGTCCGGTGCCGCATATGTTCCGGATGCCGCGCCGGCCGCTTCCTCCGCAGCGGCGAAGAACCTGACGGCGACGGTCGGCGGTGCGCTGACCGTGCTCACTTCGCACCCTTCCAGCCGTCGGCGAGCTTCGAGACCTCGTCGATGACCTCGGAGATCTTCGCCGGTCCGCCGCCATCGCGAGCCGCGACGAAACCCGCCACGAACGCCGCGAGGGGCGCTGCGGGCCTCGCGACGGCGTGAGCGGCGTCGCGAGCGAGGTCGAGGATGTCGCCGGTCGGCACGGCTTCGACGGACAGGTCGAAGCGCTCGCGCATCGTCACGACCCACGCGTCGAGGTCTTCCGGGCTCAGGTGCGTCGGTGAGTCGGCCATGTCATCCTCCGATATCCGGGCGACGGACGCCCTGCCTCCAGTTTCGTCCAGATCGGCTCGCGTGTCCACGTCGGCGAGGTGATCCTCGGCCATCACCGGATGCGCGCATTCCAGCGTGTGCATGAGCTCACGCACCGCAGCGCCTTCGAGACCGCCGGAGTCGTGCACGGCCTTCCGCAGCGCGGCGGTGCGGTAGCGGGCCGTGAGCCACTGTTTCCGCCCCGCGTCGTCCACCGGCACGACCGCGTCGGTGCCCGGCGGCACCGCGCCCAGCGCGGCGAGCGCATCCGTCGGCCTGCGCAGATCGCATGCGAGCACGAGCACATCATTGGCTGTCACAGCGCCGATCGCGGCGCCGATCCCGGCGGCCGGTCCGGCGAACGGCGGGTCCTCCCGGCACCACAGCACGCCCGCTCCCGCCCGCAGCGGGCGTCGCGGGCCGACGACGACGACCCGGACGGCGCCCGCGCGGCGCGCGGCATCCACCACGCGCTGCAGGAGCGTCTCGTCATCGATCGTCGCCGCGGCCTTGTCCGAGCCGAACCGTGTCGCGCGGCCGCCGGCCAGCACGATGGCATCGAGGGAGGGGGACGTCATGCCTCCGCGCGGCTCCACGCACCGGATCGGCCACCGGTCTTCGCCTCGAGGCGCACGTTCTCCAGCTGCACGAGACGGTCGATGCCCTTGAGCATGTCGACGATCGACAGGCCCGCCACCGAGACGGCGGTGAACGCCTCCATCTCGACACCGGTGCGGTCGGCCGTTCGCACCGTCGCTCGGATCTGCACGCCCTCGTCGACGATCTCGAGGTCGACGACCGCGCCGTGCACGCCGATGATGTGGGCCAGGGGGAGGAGGTCGGCCGTGCGCTTGGCGCCGGCGATCCCGGCGATGCGGGCGACGGCGAGCACGTCTCCCTTCGGCACCGATCCATCGCGCAGGGCCGCGACGGCGGACGCCGAGCAGCGGACGAATCCGCTCGCGGTGGCCGCGCGCACGGTGGGCTGCTTCTCGGTGACATCGACCATGCGTGCGTGACCGTCGCTGTCGAGGTGGGTGAAGGGCTGCTCGCTCATGAGACCAGCATGACAGTCACGAGGTCGCCCGCCGTGACGGCCTCGACCTCCGCGGGCACGACGGCGTACGCCTCCGCCTGCGCCAGGCCGCCTGCAAGATGGGAGCCCGATCCGCCCGCCGTCGCCGGGCGGACCGTCCACGCACCCGGATCGGTGCGGTCGAGCGCGGCGGGCAGGTACTGCCGGCGTCCGGGAGGCGTGCGCCATCCCGTCGCGGCGGGAACGGCGACCAGGGTGCGATCGAGCTCGCGGCACGCCTGGAGGTGCCGGAGCGCGGGCCGCACGAACGTCTCCCACGACACCGCGACGCTGACGGGGTTCCCCGGCAGGCAGAAGACGGGGATGCCGCTGTCGAGCACGCCGAAGCCCTGCGGCTTGCCCGGCTGCATGGCCACCTTGTCGAATCGGACGCGGTCGCCTTCGAGCACGTCGCGGACGACTTCGTACGCGCCCACGCTCACGCCGCCGGTGCACACGACCACGTCGGCCCCGGCGTCGGCGGCTGCGGCGAGGGTCGCGCGGAAGGCATCGGCGTCGTCTGCCACGCGCCCGGTGTGCACCACCTGCGCGCCCGCCTCCGTCGCGAGCCCTCCGAGCAGGACGCTGTTCGATTCGGGAATCTGGCCGCGCCGTAGCGGATCCCCCGCGGAGACCAGTTCGCTGCCGGTCGAGACGATGGCCAGCCGCACGCGGCGGCGCACGACCACCTCGGCGATCCCGGCTGCCGCCAGCGCCGCCAGCCGGAAGCCGGTCAGTTCCTCACCCGCGCGCACGACGATGTCTCCGGCGACGAGATCGGTGCCTCGACGTCGGATGTGCTGCCCGCGCGTGGGGGCGATCGTGACCTCGGTGCGCGTGAGCGAGTCGGCGAGCCCTGCCGTGGTGTGTTCGACCGGAACGACCGCGTCGGCGTCGCTCGGCACCGCCGAGCCGGTCATGATGCGCGCCGCCTCGCCGGAACGGAGCTGCGGGTCGTCGCTCGAACCGGCGGGAAGGTCTGCGACCACGCGCAGAGCCACCGGCGTCTCGGCGGTGGCATGAGCGAGGTCATCCGTGCGCACGGCGAATCCGTCCATGGCGGAGTTGTCGAAGACGGGGATGTCGAGGGCGGCGCGAGCGTCGACCGCGCCCACGAGCCCCCCGGCCGCGCCCACGGACACGGTCTCGACGGGGAGCGGATCGAGCGCGTCGAGGATGCGGGCGCGGTGCTGCTCGACGCTGATCAGCGCGTTCATGAGACGCTCGCCAGTCGCCGCGTGGCGGCCCGCCACGCGGCCATGCCGCCGTCGAGCACCGTCGCCTCGACGCCGGTGGCCCGGAGGGCGTCAGCGGCTGTCTCGGCGCGGGCGCCGCGTTCGCACACGACGACCACCGATGCCGCCTCGACCACCGTGGTGTCGCCCAGCACGCGGTCGAGCGGGACGTTCACGGCTCCGTCGATGCACCCATCGGCGAACTCGTCGTGTTCCCGCACATCGAGCAGGAGCGCGACGCGACCCGCCGCGAGCTCGCGGCGGAGCGCCGGGGCGCTGATCCGAGGGGCTCGGCTCGCCGCGCTCGAAGGCTGCGGCGCGGCCGGCCGCGACCGGAGGGGGATCTCGCGCTGGCGAGCGCCGAACGCATCGATGATGCAGATGCGACCGAGCAGCGGCTCTCCGACACCGATCACGAGCTTCACCGCTTCGGTCGCCATCAGCGCGCCGGCCTGCATGCACAGGGGGCCGAGCACACCGGCGGACGCGCAGTTCGGCGGCTCACCCGCGGTGCCGGGCGGGAAGAGGTCGGCCAGGCGCACGCCTTCGGCGGGAGCGGGCGGCGCCGCCCAGAAGACCGTCACCTGCGCGAATCCCGCGAGCACCGATCCCCACACGAGGGGAACGCCGAGTTCGGCGCAGGCGGCGTCGACCGCATCCCGGGTCGCGAAGGAGTCGCTGCCGTCGATCACGAGATCGCAGTCGGCGAGCAGTCGCGCGGCGTTGCCGTCGTCGAGACGCTCAGCGGCGGTCTCGAC
This sequence comes from Microbacterium sp. MTN4-26, assembly GCF_042846595.1. NCBI lineage: Bacteria > Bacillati > Actinomycetota > Actinomycetes > Micrococcales > Microbacteriaceae > Microbacterium > Microbacterium sp. MTN4-26. The sequence continues at coordinate 17,349 of NZ_BTGO01000014.1, read as the reverse complement.
CGTGATGGCGCCCGAGAGGGCGCGTGCGCGCCGGGCGGCAGACTCGGCCTTCGCCGTGCCGACCGCGTCGAGGTCATGGATGACCTGGCGCTGCAGGTTCGACAGCTCGACCACGTCGTCGTCGATGATGCGCAGCAAGCCGACGCCGGCCGCGGCAAGGGCGAGAACAACGGGACTGCCGAGTCCGCCGGCGCCGACGACGGCGATGCGGGCGGCCGCCAGTCGGCGCTGCCCGGCATCGCCGACCTGCGGGAGAGCACGGTGCCGCGCGGTGCGCACGGCCTCGTCGTCGGTGAGCGCGTCGACCGGTGCCACGAGGGGCGGGAACGTCATGACACCACGCTACGCCGGATCGTCGGCGCGGATCGGCCCCGGCACGAGGAGGTGAGGCTCCTCGACGCGACGGTCGAGCAGCATCCCGAGCCCGCCCGCACCGGACGGAATGCCGGCCCCTGCCGCAGACGTTTCAGAGGGCATGATCGACTGGACCACGGTGAAGCCGTACTTCGAGACCGACGCGATCGCGCACCTTGCCACCTTGATGATGGATGGCTCGCCGCACTCTGTGCCCCTGTGGGTCGGCGTCGAGGGCGAGCGTCTCGCGCTGTTCACCGAGACCGACACGCTGAAGGACCGCAACCTCCGTCACGACCCTCGCGTCGCTGTCTCCGTCACAGCCGCGGACAACCCTTACTCGATGGCCTTCGTCCGCGGCACCGCGGTGGAGCGCATCGAAGGCGACGACGCCCTTGCCTCCGTCGACCGCATCGCACGTCTCTACACGGGTGAGCCCTATGGCATGCGGACCGGGCTCGCGGTGTGGCTCATCGAGCCGACGAAGGCCTGGGCGCGCGCCTATGAGGAGTGACCTTCGCTTCGTTGAGCCCGCTGAATAGGCGCACTTGCGGTGATAGTGTGGCAGAATGACCGCATTTCGGGTATCTGAGGCAGCTTCCCTCCTCGGAGTCAGCGACGACACCGTGCGCCGCTGGATCGATGCCGGTCGCCTCTCGACAACCGGTGAGGCGCCCGCGCGCGTAGACGGCGCCGACCTCGCCGCGCTCGCGGTCGAGATCGCTCGAGGCGCGGAGGACCCCACCGGCGTCGCCCGCAGCGCCCGCAACCGCTTCGTCGGACTGGTCACGCGGATCGAGGTCGACGGCATCATGGCGCAGGTCGACATCCAGGCGGGACCCCACCGCGTCGTCTCGCTGCTGTCGCGCGAGGCCGCGGAGGAGCTGGGTCTCGCGGTCGGGTCCCTCGCCGTCGCGGTCGTGAAGGCGACCAATGTCATCGTCGAGACCCCGCGGGAGGGCTGATGCGCCGGTTCGCTCTCCTTGCGGCGGTCGCCTCCGTGGCGCTCCTCGCCGGATGCACCGCTGCTCCAGCCGACGAGCAGACGTCCGTTCGCGTGTACGCCGCCGCGTCGCTGCAGGCCGCCTTCGACGAGCTGGCGGAGGGCTTCGAGCTCGCTCACCCCGAGATCGACGTCGAGCCCATCGTCTACGACGGGTCGAGCACACTGGCCACGCAGATCGTCGAGGGCGCTCCCGCCGACGTGTTCGCCTCCGCGAACGAGGCGACCATGGCCGATGTCGAGGCGGCCGGGGTCACCGCCGAGCAACCGCAGATCTTCGCGACGAACACCCTCGTGATCGCCGTGCCCGCCGGCAACCCCGGTGACGTCACCGGACTGACCGATCTCGCGGACCCCGCGACGGCCGTCGTCCAGTGCGCGGTCGAGGTGCCCTGCGGCGCGGCGACGGCGGCTCTTCTGGAGTCGGCCGGGGTGACCGTGACGCCGGTGAGCGAGGAGCAGAACGTCACCGCCGTGCTCACGAAGGTCGCCGCGGGTGAGGCCGACGCGGGATTCGTCTATCGGACCGATGCGGCGGCGGAGGACGCCGTGGAGGCGATCGTGCCGCCGGAGGCCGCCGACGTCGTCAACAGGTATCCCATCGCCGCGCTCTCCGGTGCATCCGATGCCTCCGCCGCTGCGCTGTTCGTGGAGTACGTGCTCTCCGAGGCGGGGCGCGACGTCCTCGACGAGCACGGCTTCGGCGCGCCGTGACGCGGCGCGCGGCGCCTCGCGAAGGCTTCCTTCCTCCGCTCCTGGCTGTTCCCGCCGTGCTGGGCCTGGCCCTTCTCGTGATCCCGCTCACGGCACTCGTCGGTCGCGTCGAATGGTCGACGCTGTGGACCGACATCTCATCGCAGGAGGCGGTCGCCGCGCTGCGGCTGTCGCTGCAGACGGGGCTGCTCGCGACGGCGTGCTGCGTCGTGCTCGGCATCCCCCTCGCCCTCGTGATCGCGCGCGCCGGCGATCGCCTGGCGGGTGTGCTGCGCGCGATCGTGACCGTGCCCCTGGTCCTTCCCCCGATGGTCGGCGGCGTCGCGCTGCTCTACCTCTTCGGGCGGTCGGGGCCCGTGGGCGCTGCTCTCGCGCAGTGGGGAGTGTCCCTGCCGTTCACGACGGGCGCGGTCGTCATCGCGCAGACCTTCGTCGCCCTGCCCTTCCTCGTGCTCGCGCTCGAGGGGGCCCTGCGCACGTCGGGCACACGCTACGAGACCGTCGCTGCCACGCTCGGCGCGGGTCGGTGGCGCATCCTCTGGCGCGTGACCCTGCCGCTCGCTCTGCCCGGGATCGTCGCGGGGGTGGTGCTCGCCTTCGCCCGCGCGATCGGCGAGTTCGGCGCGACGGCCCTCTTCGCCGGGAACGCGCCCGGCATCACCCAGACCATGCCCCTGGCGATCTACACCGCCTTCAACGGCTCCGGCGTCGGCCAGGGGACGGCGGTGGCGCTGTCGCTGCTGCTGCTGCTGACCGCGATCGCGGTGCTTCTGCTCGTGCGCGGGTGGCGACCGGGAGCGACGCGATGACCGACGCCGCCGCGTCGGCGACGCGGACAGCGCTCGACGCGCAGGTGCGCGTGGAGCGGGCCGGTGGATTCGTGCTCGATGCCGCGGTGAGCGCTTCGCCGGGGGAGACGATCGCGGTTCTCGGGCCGAGCGGAGCGGGGAAGTCGACGCTGCTCGGCGCGCTCGCCGGTCTCGACCGCCTGTCTTCGGGGCACGTGCGCATCGGCGACCGGGTCGTGTCGTCGCCGGAGGTGCACGTGCCTCCCGCTCGGCGCGGCGTCGCTCTGCTCGGTCAGGATCCGCTCCTGTTCCCGCATCTCTCCGCGCGCGACAACGTCGCCTTCGCCCTGCGCTCGCGAGGGGTGTCCCGCGCCGACGCCCGACGACGCGCGGAGGACTGGCTCTCGCGTGTCGGCCTCTCCGGCCTCGGCCCGCGGCGCCCCGCGGCGCTCTCCGGAGGGCAGCAGCAGCGGGCGGCCCTCGCCCGCGCGCTGGCCGCCGCCCCGCAGGCCGTGCTGCTCGACGAACCCCTCACCGGACTCGACGTCGAGACGGCATCCGAGATCCGCGGCGTGCTCCGCGACCAGGTTCGTGCCGTCGGGGCGACCACGATCGTCGTCACGCACGCCGCGGTCGATGCGGCGGCCCTGGCGGATCGCGTGATCGTCGTCGAGGACGGCGGCGTCGTGCAGTCCGGCACGGTCGCGGAGGTGCTCCGCGCGCCGGCCACGCGCTTCGTCGCGGCGGTGGCCGGGCTCGATCGTGTGCCGGGCATCGTGCGCGCCGGGGTATGGCGCGACGAGACGGGGATGCTGCAGCTGGCCACGCCGGGGGTCGCCGACGGCCGGGCGAGCGCCGTCTTCCGCCCCGGCGCCGTGCGCCTTCGAGCGATGGGGCGGGAGGACACCCGCGACGCGGCCCTCCCCGCGGACGGCGCGGCGGAGGGGGAGATGGCGTGGACGGCACGGATCGCGCGCGTCGAGCCGTCGCCGTTCGGCGCACTCGTGCAGACGACGGCGCCGGAGGTCGCCGCCGAGGTCGACGTGGAGGTGCTGGCCGGTCGTGCGCTGGAGGTCGGCGGCGAGGTGCATCTGAGTGTGGACGCCTCGAGCATCCGCCTGGTGCCGATGAGCGCTGTCGGCGCGTCGGAGTAGCCTGACGCGATGAGCGGCATCCGCGCGTACCGTCCTTCTGATCGCGACGCCGTCGCCGAGATCTGCGTGCGAACCGCCGACGCGGGTGCGGATGCGGCGGGCGTGCTGAGTGACGACGCGATCTGGCCCGTGATCTTCGTGCCGCCGTACGTCGAGCGGCATCCGGATCTCGCCTTCGTCGTCGCCGACGATCGCGACGTCGCAGTCGGGTACATCGTCTGCGCCCCGGACACCCGGGCGTTCGAGGACTGGTTCCACGATCACTGGTGGCCCGTGCAGGGAAGAGCCTGGGCGGCTTCTCCGCCCGCTGACACGCGCGAGGCGGAGATCCTGCGCTACGCCGCGAATCGCCGGGCCGGCGCCGAACCCTACGGTGACGCGCATCCGGCCCACCTGCACATCGACCTGCTCCCGGTGGCGCAGGGGCAGGGGTGGGGAAGGCGCCTGGTCGACACGCTTCTCGGCGCGCTGCGCGAGCGCGGCGTGACGGGTGTGCACCTGGTCGCGAGCGCCGAGAACGCGGGCGCCCTCGCCTTCTACCGGCGCCTCGGGTTCACGCCGGTACCCTCGCACGACGGCGTGCAGGCGTTCGCCATCGACCTCGCGGTGCGGTGAGGCGGAGCCTCGTCAAGCCCTCATGGCGAGAGGATGCCGCCGCGTAGCCTCGCGATCATGGACGATCTCTCCTCGCCGACCGGCCGTGAACCCGCGCTGCAGGCTGAGCCTCGCGCCGATGGCAGCCCCCCGCGCGCCCTGGTGCTCGGCGGCACCGGATACATCGGCGGTCGGCTCGTGCCGCGGCTGCTCGCGGCCGGATACCGGGTGCGCCTGCTCGCCCGAGACGCGCGTCGCGTCGCGGCCTTCCCGTGGGGCGAGCGGGTGGAGGTCGTGGAGGGAACGGCGACCGACGTCGATGCGCTCACCGAGGCGGCCGCCGACGCCGACGTGCTGTACTACCTGATCCATTCCATGTCGGCGGGGCGCGACTTCGAAGACGCCGATCGGCGCGCCGCCCACGCCGTCGTGCGCGCGTCGGAGGAGGCAGGCGTCTCGCGCATCGTCTATCTCGGCGGGCTGCATCCCGAGGGCGTGGACCTCTCGCCGCACCTGCGGTCTCGCGTGGAGGTGGGGGAGACGTTCCTCGACAGCACGGTGCCCGCTCTGGTGCTGCAGGCCGGCGTCGTGATCGGTTCGGGGTCGGCGTCGTTCGAGATGGTGCGCCACCTCACCGAGGTGCTGCCGTACATGCCGGCGCCCCGCTGGGTGCGCAACCGCATCCAGCCGATCGCGGTGCGAGACGTGCTCCACTACCTGCTCGGTGCCGCCCGCATCCCGGACGAGGTCAACCGGGCGGTCGACATCGGCGGGCCGGATGTGCTGCGCTACGGCCAGATGATGAACGGCTACGCGGTCGAGGCGGGGCTGCCGCAGCGCGCCATCGCGCCGCTGCCGGTCCTCACGCCGGGGCTCGCCTCCCACTGGGTGGGTCTGGTCACCCCCATCCCCGCATCCATCGCGCGCCCCCTGGTGGCATCGCTGCAGAACGAGTGCGTCGTCAAGAGCGACGACGTCGACGACCTCATCCCGCGTCCGGACGAGGGTCTCACCCCGTATCGCGACGCGGTGAGACTGGCTCTCGGCCGCGTCGACTCCGACCAGGTCGAGACGAGCTGGCGCGACGCAGACCTCGTCGGGGTGCCGAGTGATCCGCTCCCGAGCGACCCCGACTGGGCCGGCCGCACGGTCTTCACCGATTCGCGCACGGCGCTGACCGATGCTCCCGTCGACCAGCTGTGGAACGTCATCGAGGGCGTGGGCGGAGAGAACGGCTGGTACTCGGCGGGTCTCCTCTGGGCGATCCGCGGCTGGATGGATCGCCTCGTCGGCGGCGTGGGCCTGGCGCGCGGCCGCCGCAGCCGCGCGCGCCTCGGCGTCGGAGACGCCCTCGATTTCTGGCGCGTGGAGGCGATCGAGCCCGGGCGGCTGCTGCGCCTGCGGGCGGAGATGAAGGTTCCCGGTGCCGCGTGGCTCGAGCTGCGTGCGAGCGCGGAGGGGGAGGGCGCCCGCTACGACCAGCGCGCCATCTTCTTCCCGCGCGGGCTCACCGGCCGCCTCTACTGGCTCGCCGTGCTGCCCTTCCACGGGCTCATCTTCACCGGCATGGCCGCGCGCATCACGGCCGCGGCGGAGGATCGGGCTCAGGCCGCATCTGATTCGACCTGAAGCGTCATCGCACGAGTTCGCCGTGCGCGATCCGCACGGTGCGGTCCACGAGCGACTCCGGCACGCGCACGTGCGAGATCAGGACGACCGCCTGATCGTCGCGCGTCGCCTGCAGCAGGTCGGCCAGCAGCGCGTCGGAGGCCGCCGGATCGACGCCCGCCGTGGGTTCGTCGAGCACGAGGACGGGGAAGCCTCGCAGCAGCGCGCGCGCCAGCGCCAGTCGCTGCGCCTGCCCACCCGAGACGAGCGCGCCACGCTCGCCCACGCGGGCATCGAGGCCGCCGCGCTCCCGCAGCCAGGGGCCGAGACCGACACGCTCCAGCACCGCCTCGAGATCGGCATCCGTCGCGGTGTCGCGCGCGAAGACGAGGTTCTGACGGATGTCCTCGTCGAAGAGCATCGGATGCTGTTCGCACAGCCCGACCGTTCGGCGCACGTCGTCGGGGGCGAGCTCCGACACGTCGCGACCGCCGATCGTGTACCGGCCGTCGACATCGAGGAACCGCACCAGGGCGTGCGCCAGGGTGGATTTGCCGGCGCCGCTGGATCCGACCACGAGCAGGCGTTCCCCGGGACGCACGTCGAGGTCGATCCCGTGCAGGGCGGGCGCGGGCGCTCCGGGCCAGCTCACCGAGACGTCGCGCAGCGTCAGTCCGTCGCCCAGCGGGGGAGCATCGCCGGTCGCGCGCCGCTCGGCGGGGAGCTCTGCGGGTGCGGTCTCGGGCACGGTCGCCGCGATGCGCTCCGCGGAGCCGCGCACCTGCCGCCATGATGCGGCGGCGAGCGGCACCGCCGCGAACACCTCGAACACCGCCATCGGCACGAGCACGGCCACCGCGAACCCGGGGGCGTCGAGGGTGCCGGCCGTCACGAGCGGCGCGGTGGCGAACACCGCGGCGAGCGAGGCGAGCCCGGCCAGCAGCGAGACGATCGCGGCCGTTCCCGCCTGCGCCCCGGCTCGCCGCACGACCGCGCGGCGCAGGGCGCGGTCGGCCTCGTGCACGCGCCGGCGGCTGCCTCGCTCGGCGCCGAATGCGGCGAGCACGTCGAGGTTGGTGAGGTGATCGACCACGGCGTCGGCGAGGCGGCCCCGCAGGGTCGCGATGTCGCGCTCGGCGCGAGACCCGGCGACCCAGCCCCACCCCCACGCGGCGAGGCCCGCGGTGACGAGACACGCGAGCAGGGTGACGGCGGCCGGCCACGCCACGACGGCCACGAGCACCACCGCGCCGAGCGCGACGATGGCCGACGAGAGCAGCGGCTGGGCGACGCGCAGCGGCAGATTCTGCAGATCGTCGACGTCGTCGACGAGGCTCGACAGCACCGAGCCGCGTCGTGTGCGGGTGAGGCCGTCCGGAGCGAGCGGCTCCAGGCGGCGCAGCAGATCCGTGCGGGTGGTGGCCAGCTGTCGCAGCGCGGCGTCGTGCCCGGTGAGGCGTTCGAGGTAGCGGAAGCAGGCGCGCGCGATGGCGAAGAAGCGCACGCCCACCACGGCGGCGGTCAGGTACAGCACCGGGGGCTGCTCGCTCGCGCGCACGATGAGCCATGCGCTCACCGCCAGGAGCGCCACGGCCGAGGCCTCGGACGCGAAGCCGGAGGCGATCGCCGGCCAGAATCGACGCAGCGGTGGCATCGCTCCGCGCAGCACTTCGCGGGTGCGGGAGTCGGCGGCGTTCACGCGGGCACCTCCGCGGCGGCGAGGTCGATGACCTGGTCGGCGATCGCACGGGCGCTGTCGCGATGCGAGATCAGCAGCACCACCGCGCCGCCGTCGGCCTCGGCCCGCAGGGCGCGCCACAGCGACGCCTCGGTCTCGGCGTCGAGGGCGGCGCTCGGCTCGTCGAAGGCGACCACCGGCAGAGCGAAGCGCGCGCGACGGTACAGCGCTCGCGCGACGGCGACGCGCTGCGCCTGCCCGCCCGAGAGTCCCGCGCCCTGAACGCCGAGCACCTTCTGCGGATCGACGTCGTCGGCGCATGCCGCGATGAGGGATGCGCCGACGAGCGCCGCATCCGGTTCCTCGTCGCCGAGCGCGACGTTCTCGGCGACGGTGCCGGCCGACAGTCCCGGGCGCTGGCCCGCCCAGGCGAGCCACGACGGCGCGGTGAGGCGGCGGACGTCGCGATCGCCCCACGTCGCCGAGCCCGAGAAGTCCGCCGTGCCGAGGAGCGCGGCGAACACGCTCGACTTGCCGATTCCGCTGGGGCCGATCAGCACCGTCACGCTGCCCGGCGTGGCGGTGAACGACACCGGAGCCAGGGGGCGGCCGCCTCGGCTCACCCGCATCTCGCGGAGGGTCAGCACCCCGCTGCGCGGTGCGGGTTCCCGGGCATCTCGCTGCGCGTCGAGGTCGCGGGCGGCATCCAGCACCTCGAACACGTCGGTCGTGGCCGCGACCCCCTCGGCGGCGGCGTGGAACTGCACGCCCACCTGCCGCAGCGGCAGGTACGCCTCGGGAGCCAGCAGCAGCACGAACAGGCCGACGCCGAGGGCGAGGGAGCCGTCGATCAGGCGGAAGCCGATCGAGACGGCGATGATCGCCACCGAGATGCTCGCCAGGAATTCCAGCGCGAACCCCGACAGGAACGACACGCGCAGCACCTTCATCGTCTCGACGCGATAGCCGTCGGTGACGCGCTCGACGGAGGCGACGGCGCGGTGCTGCCGGCCGAACACCTTGAGGGTTCCGAGCCCCTGCACGGTGTCGGCGAATCGCGAGGCGAGGCGGCGCAGAGTGCTCCACTGCCGCGCCTGCAGCGTCTGCGTGGCCAGCCCGATCAGAACCATGAAGAAGGGGATCAGCGGCAGGGTCAGCACGACCGTGAGACCGGAGATCACGTCCTGCCACCACATCACCACGATCAGCAGCGGCGTGGCGACGGCGGTCATCACGAGCTGGGGAAGGTACCGCCCGAAGTACGCCTCGAGCGCCGCGAGACCCCGCCCGGCGGTCAGAGCGAGCGCCGTGGTCGACCGCTCGGCGAGCCAGCCGGGTCCGAGGCGGTCCACGGCATCGAGCAGGCCGTCGCGCAGCTGCGACTCCACGCGCGCGGCAGCGCGGGAGGACACCGCCTCCCGTGCCCACAGCAGCAGCGCCCGCACGGCCACCGCGCCGGCCAGCCAGGCGCCCGTCGCGGTGAGCTCGGGCCACGGCATCCCGTCGATCACACCCGTCACCGCGCGGGTGAGCAGCCACGCGACGCCCACGATGACGATCGTCTGGGCGACGGCGAGCACCGCGATCGCGACGAAGAAACCGCGTGAGGCGCGGGCATACCGCAGCAGGCGCGGGTCCACCGGAGGGGTGCGCCGCTCGGCTCGTCCTGTGTCGCTCACGTCGATTCGACCCTACTCGTTCGGATGCCGCGGGCCGCTCCCCGCCGGGAGAGCGGCCCGCGGGCGGGCGCGATCAGTGCGCGGCCACCGACGCCCGCTCGATCACGTCGCGGGTCACGCGCTTGCGGAACACCCAGTACGTCCAGGCCTGGTAGGCGAGCACGAGCGGCAGGAAGACCAGCGCGGCCCACGACATGATCGTCAGGGTGTAGTCGGTGCTCGACGCGTTCTCGATCGTGAGGCTGAACGAGGGGTCGGTGCTCGAGGGCATGACGTAGGGGAACAGGGCGAACCAGAGCGTCAGCACGGCCGCGACGATCGTCACCGCGCCGGCACCGAACGCCCAGCCTTCGCGGTCCCGCGCGTTGAAGATCACCGACATCACGAGGGCGACCGCCGCGATCCCGGCGCCGGCGATGACGAACGCGATCAGCGGCGCCTCCCGCCCGGCGGCGATGAAGATCGTCCAGACCAGGAACACCGCGGCGACCGCGACCGTCAGCAGACCCGAGCGCTTCGCGAGTGACCGGGCATCGCGGTGCACCGGGCCGTCGGTCTTCAGCGCCACGAAGTACAGCCCGTGGGTGAAGAACAGCAGGAGGGTGGTCGCCCCGCCCAGCAGTCCGTAGGGATTCAGCAGCGTCAGCAGCGTGCCGGTGAACTCGAAGTCCGCGTCGATCGGCACGCCCTGCACGATGTTCGCGACGGCGACGCCCCACAGCAGGGCGGGGACGGCCGAACCGATCACGATCATCCCGTCGAAGCGTCGCTTCCACTCCTCGCCCTCGCGCTGGTGCCGGTACTCGAACGAGACGCCGCGCGCGATGAGGGCGAGGAGGATGAGCAGCAGCGGCAGGTAGAACCCGCTGAAGAGCGTGGCGTACCACTCGGGGAACGCCGCGAACAGGCACGCGCCCGCGACGATGACCCACGTCTCGTTGAGGTCCCAGATGGGGCCGATCGTGTTGATGATCTGTCGTCGGGACACGTCGTTCCTGCCGAGGAACGGCAGCGACATGCCGACGCCGAAGTCGAAGCCGTCGAGGACGAAGTAGCCGACGAACAGGAAGCCGACGATCCAGAACCACAGGTAGGCGAGATCCATGATGTGCTCCGCTCTTGCTCAGTAGACGGTCGTGGGGGTGTCTTCGACGGACACGTCGTTCGGATCGGGGTCGTCGGGGCCGGGCAGGGGGTCAGGGCCCTTCTGCGCGGCCTTCTTGATGAGGCCGAACTCGACCACCGCGAGGGCCGCGTAGATCAGGGTGAAGGCGACGAGCGAGATCAGCACCGTCCACCCCGGCACGTTGGGGGAGACGCCGTCCTCGGTGAGCATGAGGCTGAAGACGATCCAGGGCTGACGGCCCATCTCGGTGAAGACCCAGCCGACGAGGCTGCCGAGCAGCGGCAGCGGAGCGGCCCAGATCGCCACGCGCCACGCCCACTGCGGCACATCCCGCTTGGCGTTCTTGCGGGTGAGCCACAGGCCGGCGATCGCGATGAGGAACGCCGCGCCGCCGAGGCCCATCATCCAGCGGAAGGACCAGTACGTGACCCACACGATCGGCATGTAGTCCACGCCGGCGCCGTAGAGCGTCTCGTACTGCGCCTGCAGGTCGTTGAAGCCCTCGACGCAGCCGTTCAGATCGTGCGTCGACAGGAAGGCCAGCAGATAGGGCACGCGCAGCGACCACACCTCGTGCGAGGCGTCGGGCGTTCCGATGGAGAAGATCGAGAACGACGCATCCGCCCCGCACGCGCTCTCCCACATCGCCTCCGCGGCGGCCATCTTCATCGGCTGGGTCTCGACCATGACCAGACTCAGCTGATCGCCGCTGAGGGCGACGCCGATGAACGAGACGACCATGAACCACAGGCCGAACCGCAGCGATGAGCGCATCGTCTCGAGGTGCTGGCCGCGGCGCAGGTGCCACGCCGAGACGGCGATGACGATGGCGGCGGCGAACATCCACGCGCTCGTGATCGTGTGGGGGAAGGCGGCGAGGACGACCGGGTTGGTGAGCACCGCGACGATGTCGACGAGTTCGGCGCGTCCGCCGTCGGCGGCCATCTGGTAGCCCACGGGGTTCTGCATGAAGGCATTCGCCGCGAGGATGAAGTACGCCGACAGGGTCGACCCGAACACGACGGCCCAGATGCTCGCCAGGTGCAGCTTCTTCGGCAGACGGTTCCACCCGAAGATCCAGACGCCGATGAACGTGGCCTCGAAGAAGAAGGCCATGAGCCCCTCGAACGCGAGCGGCGCGCCGAAGACGTCGCCGACGAAGCGGGAGTAGGCGGACCAGTTCATGCCGAACTGGAACTCCTGCACGATGCCCGTGACCACGCCCATCGCGAAGTTGATGAGGAAGATCTTCCCGAACAGCCGCGTCAGGTGCAGCCACTTCACATCGCCGGTGCGGTGCCACACCGTCTGGAAGATGGCGGTGACCAGCGCCATCCCGAGGGTGAGCGGCACGAAGAGGTAGTGGTAGAGCGTGGTGAGGCCGAACTGCCATCGGGCGAGGAGGAGGGGGTCGAGCAGTTCCACGGTGCACCTTCCGGGTAGGGGCGCTGGTTCAGGTGCCGTCAGGATATCCGGGTGTGGTCTGACCACACAACATCGAGAGGACGAGATGTCTCGTCGTCGAAGGAGTTCGGTAAGTTCGAGCCATGGCGAAAGCGGGGCCGGATGACGAGGTCGATCTGCTGATCGACGCGTGGTCGACGCGGCTTCCCGATGTCGACCTCACGCCGCTCGACGTGTTCTCGCGGCTGCGAAGGGTCGCGCTGCGCCTCGGGCGGCTTCGCTCGGCGGCTTTCCGGGGAGCGGGACTGGCGGCGTGGGAGTTCGACGTGCTCGCGGCGCTGCGCCGTGCCGAGCCGCCGCATCGCCTGTCGGTGGCGCAGCTGATCGAGGCCTCGATGATCTCGAGCGCCGCGATGTCGCACCGCCTCGACAACCTCGTCGCCCGTGACTTCGTCGCCCGCAAGGCCAATCCGCTCGACGGACGGGGTGTGCTCGTGCAGCTCACCGATGCCGGGGCCGACCACGTCGATGCGGCGATGACCGCGCTCGCGCAGCGCGAAGCCGAGGTGCTGGCAGGTGTCTCCGACGCCGATCGCGCCACCCTGACGAGGCTCTTGCGCACCCTGCTGGACGCGCCCGTCGACTGACGACTGCCCACCCGAGACGTCTCGCCCGCCGGGTCGTACGATGGCACCACGCCCATCCAGGGAGGTCGCCATGGTGCAGGTCCGCGTCGCCGGCGTCGCGCTCGACGCCTCGCGACAGCACGTCATCCTTCTCAAGCCCGTGGACGAGGTCCCGGGCGCCGGCAAAGTGCTTCCCATCTGGATCGGGGAGCAGGAGGCGACGTCGATCCTCGTCGCCGTCGAGGGTGCGCCGACCCCTCGGCCGCTGGCCCACGACCTCATGAAGACCCTCCTGGAGAGCATGGGTGGTGCGGTCGATCGGGTTGAGGTGACCCGCATCGAGGAGGGGACCTTCTACGCCGAGGTCACCGTGACCACGGCGCTGGGCGCGCGTGTCGTGGATGCACGCCCCTCCGACGCGGTGGCGCTCGCCTCGCGCACGGGATCACCGATCTGGGTCGCCGATGCCGTCATGGACGAGGCGGGCGTGACCGACATGCTCGCCGATGCGGAGGAGACCGAGGCGGCGGAGCAGAAGGTCGACGAGTTCAAGCGGTTCCTGGACGATGTCGATCCCGACGACTTCCGCAGCTGAGGTGACCGTCCTCCAGGTCGTCGCGGCGGTGATCGAGCGTGACGGTCTCGTGCTGGCGTGCCGTCGGCGCGCCGACCGCTCCGCGGGAGGGCTGTGGGAGTTCCCCGGCGGCAAGATCGAGCCGGGCGAGACGGCCGAGCAGGCGCTGCGACGTGAGATCGCCGAGGAGCTGGGGGTCGAGATCAGAGTGGTCGGCGAGCTGACGGCCGACGTCACCGTCGTGGGCGGGCGCAGCATCCGACTCGTCTGCCTGCGAGCGACACTGCTCAACGCTGCACCCGAGAGCAGCACCGACCACGACGAGCTGCGCTGGACGGCACCGGCCGACCTGCCGTCGCTGGAGTGGGCAGATCCCGACCTCCCCGCCGTCCGCCTCCTGTCCCGCCCCTGACCTCGCCCCGGAGCCCCCGGGCTCCCCCGGCCGCCCGGGGGCTCCGTGGATGTCGGAGAATCGCGCCGATGTCGGAGGATCGGCCGCGAATCATCCGACATCGGGCCGAATCTCCGACCATCGTGAGGGGCTCGGGTGAGGCGCACGGGCAGGACGCTCGGGCAAGGCCAGGCGCGTGGGCGCGGAGGCTCAGACGCGCGTGGCCGCGGGAGCACCCCTCCAGCCGAGCGCCGGAGCGACGTGCGTGGCGAAGTTCTGCACGAGCCGCAGGTTGAAGTCGACGCCGAGCTGGCTCGGGATCGTGAGCATCAGCGTGTCGGCCGACTGCACCGCGGCATCCTCACGCAGCTGCTCGACGAGGGCATCGGGTTCACCGGCGTAGGTCTTGCCGAACGTGGAGCGCATCCCGTCGATCACGCCGATCTGGTCGCCGCCCTGTGCGCCGCCGAAGTACATGGCGTCTTCGGCGGTCAGGATCGGGAAGACGGACCGGCTCACCGACACGCGCGGGGTTCCGGGATGGCCGGCTTCGCGCCATGCCGCGCGGAAGGCGTCGATCTGCGCAGCCTGGAGGAGATCGAACGGCGTGCCATCGGCCTCGGTGAGAAGCGTCGACGACATGAGGTTCACGCCGGTGCGGCCCGCCCACTCCGCCGATTCGCGATTGCCCGCGCCCCACCAGACGCGCGAGCGCAGTCCTTCCGACAGCGGTTCGATGTGCGCCCTCCCGGCCACACCGCCGAACGGCGATGCAGGGTCGCCGTCGGCGAGACCCTCACCGTCGATGGCGCGCAGGAACGTCGCGAAGTGCTCGCGGGCGATGTCGGCGCCGCGAGGGTCGCGTGATCCGGTGTAGCCGAAGGCCTCGTAGCCCCGCACCACGGTCTCGGGTGAGCCACGGCTCACGCCCAGCGCGAGGCGGCCGTCGCTGATGAGATCCACCGCTGCGGCCTCTTCGGCGAGGTAGAGCGGGTTCTCGTAGCGCATGTCGATGACGCCGGTGCCGATCTCGATGCGGCGCGTGCGCGCGGCGATCGCCGCCAGGAGCGGCATCGGCGAGGACTGCTGGCGGGCGAAGTGGTGCACGCGGAAGAAGACGCCGTCCGCGCCGATCTCATCCATGCCCTGGGCGAGATCGATGGCCTGGTGCATCGAGTCGCGCGCCGTGAGCTGCCGGCCGCCGCCGAGGGGGCCGTAGTGACCGAAGGAGAGCGTTCCGAAGCGTTCCATACCGGCTGCAACGCCGACCGCCGCGCATTCATTCCGATGGATGCAGTTGCGCGACCGTGCCGGAAACATCGACCCGCTAGCATCCGAGCGTGGATGTGGCGGTGCTGGGTGCGACGGGTGACGTCGGGCGCGCGGTGTGCGCGGGACTCATCGAGCGGCGGGTGATCCGCCCGACGTCGCGACTGCAGCTGGTGGGAAGGTCCGGCGGGGCGTCCGGACGTGCCGCGCACGGCCTGCGCGCCGACCTCATCGACGCCTATGACGAGCACGCCCCTTTCATCGACGTCGCCAGCGAACCCGACGACGTGGTCGCCGACGTCGTCGTGGTCGCCGCCGGACGCACCGTGCCGACGGCTCCGGACCAGGTCATCGATCGCGATGCGCTCGCCCAGGCCAACCTGGAGATCTTCGAGACGTATGCGCAGGCGCTCGCCGCGCACGGAAGCGGTCACGAAGTCGTCATCGTCGTCTCCAATCCCGTGGAGCTGGGCGTCGACGTCTTCGCGCGCGCCCTCGGGCGGCATCGGGTCATCGGCATGGGCGCGTGGCTGGACACGCTGCGGTTCCGACGCGAGATCGCCGCGGCGCTCGGCATCCGGCGTCAGCGTGTCGGCGGGTTCGTGGCCGGCCAGCACGGGGACGGAGCCGTGCCGCTGTGGTCGACGGTGCGGCTGCGCGGACTGGATGCCGACGAGCGACGCGGCGTCGTCGCCCGGCTCCGCGGCGACCGGGATCTCGACACCTTCGTCGACGAGGTCGCCCATGCCAAGCAGGATCTCGCCCGCCTCGGCCGCGGCGCTGCCGCCGAGGCGTTCGCCCTCGTCGAGGAGTGGCCGCCGGATGTGGAGGCCGTCGTGCGTCCGTACCTCACGCACACGAGCGGCGCGAAGACCGCGAACGGCACGGCGGGTGCCGCGATCGAGATGGTCGACACGCTCCTCGACGGACGGGAGATCGTCGTCGCGGGTCAGGTCGCCGTCGCCGGCGAGGTCTCCTTCGGCGGTGAGTCCGTACACGGGGTGCTGGGGCTGCCGGTGGTCGTCGGTCCCGACGGATGGTCGCGCATCCTCCTCGACGACCTCGCGGTCGATGAGGAGCGACGGCTGGCGGCGGTGTCCCGGCAGATCTCCTCCGCCCTGGCGGCGTGGACGAGTGCAGGGGTGGGCGATGGCGGTCGATGAGCGCTGGGTGGTGTTCGTGCGTGTCGCGGATCGCAGCGGAACGCTCACCGCGCTGTCGGAGTGCTTCTCCACGAGGGGCGTGAGTTTCGAGGCGTTCAGCACCCTCGATGTGCATGGCGGAGAGGGGCACATGGCGATCACGTTCCGGGCCAGCCGGCGCCTCGCGGAGGTGCTGGTGCGCACACTCGGCCGCTTCACAGCCGTGCGCGGCGTGCGTCTGGAGAAGGCGAGCGATCCCCGCGTGCGTGCGACCGCCGCCGTCGAAGGAGTCGAGGTCGCGGCAGCCGACGGCGTGGTCACCCTGTCCGTGTGGAGCGGGGCGACCCTCCTGGCGGGCTCGCTGGATGCTGTCGAGCGCGCCGTCGACATCGCGCGCGCCGCGGGGGCGACCGCCGTGTCGCTCACCGTGCTGCCTCCGCTCGGATGATGCCGCCGTAGCACACGCGGACGGCGATGTCTCCCGGCGGGGTCGGTTC
Source organism: Microbacterium sp. MTN4-26 (assembly GCF_042846595.1). Taxonomy (NCBI): domain Bacteria; kingdom Bacillati; phylum Actinomycetota; class Actinomycetes; order Micrococcales; family Microbacteriaceae; genus Microbacterium; species Microbacterium sp. MTN4-26. The sequence goes on along the minus strand of NZ_BTGO01000014.1, from coordinate 748 downwards.
ATCTCGCGTGGGTAGGCTCGCCGCACCGACGGAAGGAACATCCATGACCACGCGCATCCTGCTCATCGGCGGCCACGGCAAGGTCGCCCTCCTGGCTGAACCCCTCCTCGTGGAAGCCGGCCATCACGTGACCGCCGTCATCCGCAACCCCGACCACGAAGCCGACGTGCAGGCGACCGGTGCCACACCGCTCGTCGCCGACGTGCAGTCGTTCGACGACGAGCAGATGCGCAACCTCGTCAGCGGCAACGACGTGGTCGTCTGGTCGGCCGGCGCGGGCGGGGGAGACCCCGAGCGCACGTACGCGGTGGACCGCGACGCTGCGATCCGGTCGATGGATGCGGCGGTCGCCGCCGGCGCGCGTCGCTATGTGATGGTGTCGTACTTCGGTGCCGGTCCTGACCACAGGGTGCCCGAGGACAATCCCTTCTTCGCGTACGCCGAGGCCAAGGCCGCCGCCGACGAGCACCTCCGTGCCGCCGACCTCGACGCGACGATCCTCGCGCCGAGCTCGCTGACCGAGGACGACGGCACCGGCATGATCGACACCGAAGCCGCGGAGGCCGGATCGGTGGCGCGCGCCGATGTCGCCGGTGTGATCGCCGCGGTGATCGCGGACGACTCCACGATCGGCCGCACGATCCGCTTCAACAACGGCGACACCCCGATCGCCGAGGCCGTCCGCGCCTGACGCGCGTCCGCGTCGGCCTCCCTGCGGAGGAGATCCCGCTCCGAGAGGATGATTCCT
>NZ_BTGO01000013.1:0-108117 GCF_042846595.1 Microbacterium sp. MTN4-26 | reverse complement strand
TCGTGCGTTTAGGATCGGCACTGAACCGTCCTTTCGGGGTATCGAACGCCTACCGCAACCACCGACCCTGGGAATCCGTTGCGCGGCGCGCAGCCCGAGCAACGTACGTCGAGGCCCTCGGCGGCGCGATCTATCTTGCCGTTGGCGGTTCGTCGGAAAAGGCGGCGGGGACACCGTCATGGCCGAGTCACACTCTGTGATCTACGGAGAGAAAGCAGCCGCTCGACGGCGGCATGCCTGGACTCGGACATTGTCAGACACGCCCTAGCCGCTACGACCCCTCCGCCCAAACACACCGGAGGGCCCGCACGTATTGGGTGCAGGTCCGCGAGCATCTCGGGGCCGCGACCGCAACACTACAGCAATGGATGTATAGTCATCGCATGCTGACTCTTGCGTCTCGAGTTGATGTGATGAACCGTCTCGGTCGCGCGATGGCCGACCCCACCAGATCCCGTATCCTGCTGGAGCTGCTGTCCGGCCCAGGCTACCCGGCCCGATTGTCCGAGTCCCTTGGGCTGACCCGCACGAACGTGTCCAACCACCTGACGTGCCTGCGGGGCTGCGGGATTGTGGTGGCCACCTCGGAGGGGCGGCAGACACGGTACGAGATCGCTGACCCGCACCTGACCCGCGCGATCACGATCCTGGTCGACACGGTCCTCGCCTACGACGACGGCGCCGCGTGCGCGAACGAGAACTGTGACGTGCCGCTGTGCTGCGGCCCCTCCGCCTCGATCGGCGACCAGGTGGAGGGAGCGCTGTGAGCGATGAGTGCTGCGGACCAGACGAGCCGCGCAAGACCACGACGATCGTGAAGCGGCTGCAGCTGAGCAAGCCGCTGGCCACCGGCGACGCCTGCTGCGGCCCGGTCCACGAGCCGGCCATGGCCGGCAAGGCACGTCGCGCACACCACGATGCCGGTGACGCATGCTGCGGACCCGACGAGAAGACCGCCACGCACGCGCCCGGTCACGACGACCACGATGATGACGACGGACTCGAGGTGCGGCCGCCGTGGTGGCGGGACACCGCGCTGCTGCCCTCCGCGATCGCCGGGGTCACCCTGCTGGCCGGGTACATCTTCGCGTGGACCGGCATCCCGATCCCGGCGCTGATCCTGCAGTGGGTCACCCTGCTGGCCGGGGCGTACACGTTCGTGCCTAGTGCGATCCGCCGCCTGTTTCGGGGCAGGCTCGGCGTGGGGCTGCTGATGACGATCGCCGCGATCGGAGCGGTGCTACTGGGTCACGTCGGGGAGGCGGCAACACTGGCGTTCCTGTTCTCGCTCGCCGAGGCACTCGAGGACCGTGCAATGGATCGCGCGAAGGAGGGGCTGCGCGCACTGCTATCCCTCATTCCCGAGACCGTTCGGGTCTCGCGCCTCGCGGGAGACGTCATAATCCCTGCGGCGGAGGTGCGTGAGCTCGACATCTTCGTCGTCGGCGCCGGTGAGCGGATCGCCACTGACGGCGTGATCGTGGAGGGCCGCTCGAGCCTGGACACATCCGTGATCACCGGTGAGTCCATTCCGGTGGAAGTCGGTCCCGGCGCCGCGGTCGCCGCGGGCTCTGTGAACGGGTCGGCGACGTTGCGGGTGGAGGCGACCGCGGATGGGCGCGACAACTCACTCACGCAGATCGTCGCCCTTGTAGAGCAGGCTCATGCTCGCAAGGGCGAGCGGGCACGACTGGCGGACCGGATCGCGCGGCCGCTCGTGCCGGCGGTGCTGATCGCGGCCGCGCTCGTCGCGCTGTTCGGTCTGGTCGTGGGCGACCCGTGGACGTGGATCGAGCGGGCGCTCGTGGTGCTGGTTGCGGCATCCCCGTGCGCATTGGCGATCGCGGTGCCGGTGACGGTAATCAGCGCGGTCGGGTCTGCATCGAAGTTCGGGGTGGTGATCAAGTCCGGGGAGGCCTTCGAGCAGCTCGGCACGATCCGCACCGTCGCCCTCGACAAGACCGGAACCCTCACCCGCAACGAGCCGACCGTCGTCGACGTGCGCCCCGCTCCCGGCATCAACCGGGACGAGCTGCTCGGCTGGGCCGCCGCGCTAGAAGCGACGAGCACGCACCCCCTGGCTGCGGCGATCGTCGCCGCCAGTCCCACGACCCCCACTGCGGCCGATGTGATCGAAGAGGCCGGGCGGGGCATGACCGGACGCGTCGATGGGCGCGCCGTGCGAGCGGGCAACGCCCGCTGGCTCGACCCCGCCGCGCTCCGGGACGCGGCCGAAGAGATGGCCTCCAAAGGTATGACCGTCGTGGTCGTCGAGGCCGAGGGGCAAATCGCCGGTCTCATCGGGGTGCGGGACGAGCTTCGCGCAGAATCGGCCGAGACGGTGCGGATGCTGCAGGCTCAGGGCATCGAGACGGTCATGCTCACCGGCGACAACGAACGCACCGCCCGCGCGATCGCCGGGGAGGCGGGGATCACCGACGTGCGTGCGGAACAGCTGCCCGCGGATAAGGCTGCAGCGATCGAGACTCTCGTGATGACGCGCCCGACTGCGATGGTAGGCGACGGCATCAACGATGCGCCCGCGCTTGCGACCGCGACGGTGGGGATTGCGATGGGCCTGAAGGGATCGGCCGCGGCCATCGAGTCTGCCGATGTCGCCTTCACTGGCCACGATCTGCGTCTCATCCCCGGGGCGCTGGCACACGCCCGCCGAGGTCGGCGGATCATGACCGTCAACATCGGCCTCGCCCTGGCGATCATCATCGGACTCTTCCCCCTTGCACTGTTCGGTGTGCTCGGACTGGCGGGCGTCGTGCTGGTGCATGAAGTCGCCGAGGTCATCGTCATCCTCAACGGTGTACGCGCCGCTCGTCGCCCCCGCTCGGTCCCCGCCGCTCACGATTCTGCGTCTGTGAAGGAGCCTCACCTGGTAAGTGTCTGAGCCTGTTTACAGACCTGGAATAAACCCACGGTAAGCTTTCGGTGATGATCCCGACGACTCGAACCCAGCACAATACTGTGCTGAGCGAGCGTCTTCTGATAACGAGGATCATTACTGGTCTAGGGTTGGCACTCCTGCTCGTGCTGGGCATCGCCGCTGCAGGACACCTCGAGACCGATGGCACCACACCTGTGCCGCTGGGAATATCCGCACTCTTGGACCCGCACGTCGAGCCGCTGAGCGACAACGCTACCGATCCGAGCGGCGCCGGCGAACATCAAGCGGCGGTTGGCGAATCCTCGGGGACCAGCGCTCTGATGGGGGCAGCGCTATGTGTTCTCGGGGTTCTCTGCGGGCTGGTGTTCGCAGTGCTGACTCACCGGCTGTGGCGTCGCCGCGTCCTTCCTGAACGCGGGATCTGGCCGCGGATACTGTCGCTCTTTCCCCACCCGTCGACATTTTCGCGGGTGCGCACCCTCTCACTGACGCAGCTGAGCATCTCCCGAACCTGACATTCGGCATGCCGTCCTCTCTGGACGGCGCTTCGCCCCGGGCTCACGCCCGGGTCCTGTCATGCGCCGTGTCTTGGTTTGGAGTACCCGAATGAAAACCCCTGTGAAAGCGACGTTGATCTCCGTCGCCGTTGTCGTCGTGCTGGTGCTGGTCGCGATCATCTACGCCCTGGCCAATCAAAGCCCCGCCCCACCCCCGGAGGAAGGAAGCAGCACCGGCGGCTCCTCCGTGGTGCGGGAGAGCTCGCACGTGCTGGACGACGGCGGACCGGATGCGGTGACCGTCGTGGAGTTCCTGGACTTCGAGTGTGAGGCGTGCGGGGCGTTCTACCCGATCGTCGAAGACCTGCGCGAGACGTACGCCGGTCAGATCACCTACGTGGTGCGGTACTTCCCCCTGCCCGGTCACTTCAACTCGAAGAACGCGGCGATCGCTGCGGAAGCGGCCGCACAGCAGGACCGATTCGAGGACATGTATCACCGGCTGTTCGAGACACAGGCGGAGTGGGGCGAGGCGCAGGAATCCCGCGCCGACCTGTTCCGCGGCTTCGCCGAAGAGCTCGGACTGGACATGGCCGCCTACGACGCAGCCGTCGCCGATCCCGCCACCACCGAACGGGTGGAGCTCGATTTCAACGAGGGACGCGCTCTCGGAGTCGACAGCACGCCGACCTTCTTCCTCGACGGGGAGAAGCTCGATCTGCAGACGCTGAACGACCTCGAAGACGCCATCGCGGCTGCCGTCTCCGGTGGTCAGTGATGCGGACGGGCCTGTCACACCGGCGAGTGATCATCGTCGGAGCCGGGCAGTCGGGACTAGCCGTTGCCGCGGCGTTGAACGCCGAGGGTCTGCGTCCGCAGCAGGACTTCGTCGTGATCGACGCCGCCGGCAAGGGGCAGCGCAGCTGGGCATCCCGATGGCATTCGATGGAGCTGCTCAGCGACGCCCGGCATAGCGCGCTCCCGCCTCGCGGACTCCCCGGGGATCAACGCCGGCGTCCCCGCGTAGACGAGATCGTCGACTATCTCACCTTCGTCGAGGCGGGCCTCCGCGTCGAGACGGTCTGGGGTGTCCGCGCCACCGGGGTAGAGCGTCCCGGCACCGGAACCACACTGCTGCTGTCCACCACCGCAGGGGAGGTGCAGACCCGCAACGTCGTGTGCGCCACCGCCGCCGCGGCGTATCCGCGCATGCCGGAGTGGGCCGCACGTGTGAGCGTCCCTGGCATCGTGCTGCACAGCAGCGACTACCTGTACCCGAACCAGATCCCGCCGGGCAAGGTGCTCGTCGTAGGAGGCGGCAACAGCGGCGTGCAGCTAGCCCGTGAGCTGACCGCGTCTCACACGGTCACCATGTCCGTGCGCAGCCCCCGCCGACACCGGCCGAGCAGCAGCTACCCGGCAGCTGCTGGACCGGCCGTCTCGTGGCTTACCCGCCGGCGGCATCCCGAACCGATCTTCAGCGACAGCTACGACCAGCTGCGACGCGCCGGCGTCACCATCGTCCCCGCCGCAACCGCCGCAGACGGTGGCGTGGTGACACTCGCCGATGGCAGCGAGCTCGCACCGGACTCCGTGATCTTCGCCACCGGCTACGAACCGGGCGACGACTGGCTGCCCGATGCCGCGCGCACCGATCGGGCAGCCCGCACCCAGACCGGGATCCCGGGACTATTCGTGGCCGGCATGCCGCAGTACAGCGGCCGCGGCGCAGACACGATCACCGGGGTCTGGCGAGACGCCACCACCATCGCCCACCACATCATCAACCGTCCCTGAAAGCCACGCCATGACACCCTCCTCACCTACCGACACCAGCCCGGGCATCGCGCGGATGCCGCACAGGTTCCGCCCGGCCGCGTTCCTCGGCCTGTTGGCAAGCCTGCTGCTGGCAGCCGGCATAGTGCTCTCCACCGCATCGTCCGCGGCCGCTCACGACAGCATCGTCTCGGCCACCCCCGAGGCTGACGCGACCATCGGCGTGGTGCCGCAGGAGATCTCGTTGACGTTCAGCGGCGAAATCCTCACCGTGGGCAGCGCCGTCGTCATCGAAGTGATCACCCCGGGCGGTCAGAACCTCGCGACCGAACAGCCGCAGATCGACGGCACGACGGTCACTCAGGCTCTCACCGGCGATCAGGAGCCCGGTCTCTACACGGTGCGGTGGCGGGTCGTCTCCAGCGACGGCCACCCCATCAGCGACGAGTACACGTACACCCTCGAATCCGCCGCGATCCCCGACAACACCCCCACTCCCGCGCCCACCGCCACAGAGCACACGCCCGAACCATCTCCCACATCCTCCACCGCCGAATCCGCGGATGACGGCTACGGCGGTCAGGCCTCCGGCGGGGGAGAGATCTTCCCCGTTCTGGCTGTCATCAGCGGTGTGATGATCGTCGGCGGGGCACTGGTCGTGGTGCTCATGGTGGCCAGGGAACGGCGCCGCCGCGACCGCGCCGCCGCAGCAGCGGCCCAGGCAGATTCCTCGACGAGTGGCAAGACAGATGGCTCGTAACCGAGGCACACGACTCGCGATCGCCTGCGTGATCGCCGCGGTGGTGGTGCTGATCGACCAGGCCACCAAGGCGGCCGCGCTGTCCGGGCTGAGCACGGAGCAGCGCATCCCGCTGCTGGGAGATCTGCTCGGGCTGCAGCTCGCGTTCAACCCCGGTGCGATCCTCTCCCTCGGCGCCGGGTTCACCGGGCTGCTCACCCTCCTCGGGGTGGCTGCCGTGGTGCTGCTGGTGATCGCCGTCGTCCGAGCTCGCACCGTGTGGTGGGCCGTGGGGCTCGGGCTGATCCTGGGCGGCGCGATCGGGAATCTCATCGACCGACTGTTCTCCCCGCCCGGGTTCGGTGTCGGGCACGTCACCGATTTCCTCGCCTACGGCACCTGGTTCATCGGTAACCTCGCCGACGTCGCCCTCGGCGCGGGCGTCATCGTCCTCGTCGGCGTGCTGTGGGCACGGCGGCGAGCTGCCACCGCGCAACGCGCCGACACGACGCAGGACGGGCAGGAGCCCGTCGCGGAGGGGCAGAGACCATGATGGCCAAGCAACGAGTGCCGTCCGTCTATCAGCGCAATGCGTTCGCCCCGGGATTGCTCGCGGCGGTCGTCCTGTTCCTGGCCCCGGTGCTGATGGGCGGAGACTGGTTCCTGCTGGTGCTGTTCGTCGCCGCGATCCTCGCCGTCATCGTCGGCTGGTTCGCCGTGCAGGCTCGGCAGTGGTGGTGGCTGCCGGTGTTCGCCGCGATCGCGGTGCTGTGGAACCCGGTGTTCCCGTTCCCGTTCTCCGGGCCGGTGTGGACGGCCGCGCAACCGGCTGCCGCGGTGGTCTTCCTGGTCGCCGGAGCGATGATCAAGGTCCGCCGCTCGTGACCCGCGGCCGCGTGTTCGCCGCAGCCGTGGTGCTGCTGGCAGTCGTCGTACTGGCCGGGTGCGCGAGCAGCGATTCGCTCGCCCAGCAGTACCGGGACGGGAACGAGAAGGGCTACATCGCCGGCGAGTTCCAAGTGGTGGAGATCCCGGAGCCCGACCGCGGCGAACCGGTCGCGTTCGAGGGGGTCACCGAAACCGGCGAGCGCGTGTCCAGCGACGACTACCGCGGCGGGGTGCTGGTGGTGAACTTCTGGTACGCCGCATGCGGACCGTGCATCGTCGAGGCGCCGCTGCTGGAAGAGGTCTGGCAGGAGTACCAGGACCAGGGCGTCTCGTTCCTCGGCGTGAACACCTACGACCAGCCCGCCACCGCCCTGTCGTTCGCCCGTGACAACAACGTCACCTACCCGAGCGTGATCGACGTGAACGACGGCAAGGTCAAGCTCGCGTTCGCCCAAGTCACCCCGATCCAGGCCACCCCCACCACCCTCGTGCTCGATCGGAACGGGAGAGTCGCCGCCCGGGTCATCGGGCAGCTGGCCAGCGCCTCCATCCTGTCCACCCTGGTCGCCGACACCCTCGCCGAGGAGAACCCGTCATGAACCCCGGGCAGCTGGTCGTCGACGGCGCCCTCTGGATCGCGATCCCGATCGCGGCCCTCGCCGGCCTGGTCTCATTCCTCTCCCCCTGCGTGCTGCCTCTGGTGCCCGGTTACCTCGGCTACCTCGGCGGCGCCGCCGGCAGCAACCCAGGTGCCGCCGCGACCGGGTCGACGGTCACAGCGGAACGCACCCGCCTGCTGCTGGGGGTGGGCCTGTTCATCGCCGGGTTCACGGTGGTGTTCGTCACAGTGACGATCCTCGGCGGCACGTTCGGGTTCCTGCTGCTGCAGTACGGCAACATCCTCACCCGGATCCTCGGGGCGGTCGTGATCGTGCTCGGCCTGGTGTTCATCGGGTTCTTCGGCATCGCCCAACGCACCCTGCGCCCCCGGGTGCAGAGCCGCGCCGGCCTGATCGGCGCCCCGCTGCTCGGGTTCGCGCTCGGAGTGGGGTGGACCCCCTGTATCGGTCCGACGCTCGCGGCGATCCTGTCGATGTCGTGGAACCTTGGCGACCCCGCCCGCGCCGGCCTGCTCGGTCTTGCCTACTCGCTCGGGTTGGGCATCCCGTTCCTGCTGCTCGCCGTGGGCTGGGGATGGGCGTCCCGCTCGGTGTCGTTCCTGCGCCGCCACATCCGCGCCCTGAACATCGTCGGCGGCGCCCTGCTGGTGCTGCTCGGAGTGCTGATGGTGACCGGGCTGTGGACCACGCTGATGTCTGCTCTGCAGCAGGTGGTGATCAATGTTCCCGCCCCGCTCTGAGACCGACACGGTCGTCGACCCACTGCGCCCCGCCGATCACCTCGACTCCGACGCCCCGTCCGAGATCACCGGTCCTGCCCTCGGCATGGTGGGTTGGGCACGGTGGGCGTGGCGGCAGCTGACCAGCATGCGTACCGCCCTGGTGTTGCTGCTGTTCCTCGCGATCGCCGCCGTCCCCGGGTCGCTTTTCCCGCAACGCACCGCCGACCCGAACGGGGTCACCCAGTGGCAACGCGACAACCCTGACGTGTTCCCGTTGGCGGACGCGGTCGGCCTGTTCGACGTGTATTCCTCGCCGTGGTTCTCCGCGATCTACCTGCTGCTGTTCGCGTCCCTTATCGGCTGCGTCATCCCCCGCGCCAAGCACCACTACAAGGCGCTTCGGTCCCTGCCGCCGCGTACCCCCGCACGACTGTCCCGCCTAGTCGACTACCAGGACACGACGGTCGCGGCCGATGAAGCCGCCCCGGATCCGGCGGAGGAGGCGGTGCGGCTTGCGGAGCATCAGCTGCGCCGCGCCGGCTACCGGGTGCACCGATACGACGGACCGGGATGGGCGTCGGTCTCGGCCGAGCGTGGGTATCTGCGGGAGACCGGCAACCTGGTCTTCCACGTCGCCCTGGTCGGGGTGCTCGCCTCGGTCGCGATCGGCGGCGGGTTCGCCTACACCGGGCAGCGTGTCGTGGTGGAGGGCACCACGTTCGTCAACGCGCTCAGCGACTACTCCTCGTTCAACCCCGGCCGGTTCGTCGACGGCGCCGGCTTGGCCCCGTACTCGCTCACCCTCGACGACTTCCGAGTCTCCTATCAGCTGCCCGGCAGCCCGGGGGCCGGGCAGGCGGGTGACTTCTCCGCCGACGTCACCATCCGCAGCGCCGGTGAGGACGCCCGGGCGGAGAGCGTGATCGTGAACTATCCGATCACCGTCGCCGGCGACCGCATCTACCTGCTCGGCAACGGGTACGCCCCGACCCTCACCGTCCGTGATGCCGCAGGAGAGATCGTGTGGAGCGAATCGCAGCCGTTCCTGCCGCAGGACTCGAACATGACCTCGCTCGGGATCATCAAGATCCCCGACGGGCTGCCCGAGCAGCTCGGCCTGGTCGGCTTCTTCTATCCCACCCAGGGTGTGCTGCCCTCCGGCGCGTTCACGTCGGTCTATCCGGACGTGGTCAACCCGGTACTCACCCTCAACGTGTTCAGCGGCGACCTCGGCATCGACGACGGCACACCCAGGTCGGTGTACACCCTCGAGGTCGACGGACTCACCCAGCACACCGGCGGCGACACCGGCCTGGACTCCCTCGAGCTCACCCCCGGCGCCACCGTGGACCTGCCCAACGGGTGGGGAACGATCACCTGGGAGGCGGCGTCCGAGCAGGAGCCGGTGAAACGGTTCGCGTCACTGCAGATCCAGAACGACCCCACCAGCGGATGGGTGCTCGCCTTCGCGATCCTCGCCACGGTGGGACTGTTCGCCGGACTGTTCGTGCCCCGTCGACGCATCTGGGTCAAGGCTCGCACCACCCCCGAGGGCGTGCACGTCGAATACGCGGGACTCGCCCGCGGCGAAGATCCCACGCTCCACAAGGCCGTCCGCGACATCGCGAACGACCACGCCGCCGCCCTGGATCGCGCGCGCGGCGCGAACCCCGAAGGAGGAACCCGATGAAATGCCCCGTTGATGACACTCAGCTCCTGGTGAGTGAGCGTTCCGGCGTCGAGATCGACTACTGCCCAGGGTGCCGTGGCGTCTGGCTGGACCGCGGCGAGCTGGACAAGATCCTCGACCGTGCCACCGACACCCGCGCCCCGAGCAATCCCGCACCCGATAGCCGGGACTCCCACCACGGCCGAAGCGACTCCCACCACGGCCGGAACGGGCGCCGCCGCCGCGACGGCTTTCTGGGAGAGCTGTTCGACTTCTGATCCCCTGACAGGCATGACACCGTGAACGACTGGATCCCCGGGACGCCGCCGACTCTGCTCGGCTTCCTCAGCCCCGCACCGTTGCCGTTCCCACTGCTGCCGGTGATCGCCGCAGTGATCGCCGCCGCTTACCTGGCCGGCGCGATCCGGCTGTGGACCAGCCGGCGGCGGTGGCCGGTGTGGCGCACGATCAGCTTCCTGCTCGGGTGCCTCACCCTGGCCGCGGTCACCGGCCTGGGCGTCGAGGCGTACGGGTACGCGCTGTTCTCGGTGTTCATGTTCCAGCAGCTCACCCTCATGATGGCCATCCCCCCGCTGCTGGTGTTGGGATCCCCGGGCACGCTCCTGCTTCGAGCCACCCCCCATCACGGGCTCGGCCGGCTCGCGCTCCGGGCCGCTCACGCGGGGCTGCGCAGCCGGGTCGCGCGGTGGGCGCTGAGCCCCTGGGTCGCGCTCCCGCTGTACCTGTTCGCGTTCTACGGGCTCTACCTCGCCGACGCCGCCGACCGCATCCTGCAAGCACCCGGCGGGCATGTCGGCCTCGAGTTCGGGTTCCTGGTCGCTGGGATCCTGTTCACCATCCCGGTGCTCTCCGCCGACCCGCTGCCGGTGCGGCTCAGCCACGGCGGCCGCGCGCTGGACGTGTTCGCCGAAGCCGCCCTGCACGCATTCTTCGGGGTGTTCCTGATGATGGCCACCACGTTGCTTGTCGACGCGTTCGCCGCGCCCACGCTGGCGCTGGGCATCGACCCGATCGAGGACCAGCGTCTCGCCGGCGGCCTGGCCTGGTCCTACGGAGAAGCACCGACTCTGCTGATGCTGATGTTCGTCATGCACCGCTGGTTCCGCGACGACACCGCCCGCGACGCCGCCGCCACCCGCTACGCCGACACTCACGGAGACCCCGAACTGGACGCCTACAACGCCTACCTCGAAAAGCTCCGCCAAAAGGACAGCCGCTGATGGCCACGACTACTCTCGTCACTCCGGCTCGGCCGGTCACGACCACGGCGACGCCCGTGGATCGCACGGCGCGGCTGCCGCTGTGGGCCGCGATGGCGGTGGCGGGCGCCGGCGGGTTCGCGCTGGATCTGGCCACCCCGGCGATCGGCTGGTGGCCGCTGGCGTTGGTGGCGGTCACGATGTCGCTGATCAGTCTGATCGGCCGCAGCATCCTCACCGCATTCCTCGTCGGCACGGTCTTCGGCGTCGTGTTCTTCTTCACCCATCTGGCCTGGGTCGGGCAATTCCTCGGCCCGATACCCTGGGTCGCTCTCGCCAGCCTGCAGGCTGTCCTCTTCGGCGCCGGCGCCATCCCGCTCACCCTCGCCTACCGGTGGACCGGGCGGTATCGACCGCGCGGGACCGTGCAGCTGGTCGCCGTGCCGCTGCTGATCGGCGTCCTCTGGGCTACGCGTGAGGTCGTGATGGGGGCGTGGCCGTACGGCGGGTTCCCTTGGGTGCGGATTGGGATGACACAGGTCGAGGGCCCGTTGGCGCAGGCCGCGTCCTGGACCGGGGTGACCGGACTGAGCCTGCTGGTCGTGGCGCTGTGCGCGGGCATCCTGCAGTGGGCCCGCGCGGGCGGCCTCCGGTTCCTGCGCGGCATCATCCCCGCCGCGATCCTCACATTGATCCTCGTCGTGACACCGCAATTCCCCACCACCGACGCCGGGACACTGCGGGTCGGGTGGGTGCAAGGCAACGGCCCGGCCGGCTACTTCGATCCCAAGGCGCCCGGCGACATGCTCGCCGCGCAAACCGCCGGCTCCCGGCCGCTGCTGGGCCAGCAGATGGACCTGCTGGTGTGGCCGGAAGGCAGCGTCGATGCCGACCCGCTGCGAACCCCCGCGGTCGCGACTCAGCTGGATCGTGTCGTAGCGGGGGCGGGTGCGCCGCTGCTGATGAACGCGGCCACCACCCGCGGTGAGGACGTGTTCAACACGTCGCTGCTGTGGACGGCTGATGCCGACGCACGCCAGTGGCACGACAAGGTCAACCCGGTCCCGTTCGGCGAATACGTGCCCGACCGGTGGCTGTACGAACGTATCGTCCCCGGCCTCGTCGGGCTGATCCAACGGGAGTACACCCCCGGCAGCAACCCGCCGATCGTCACCGTCAACGACATCGACGTCGGGCTGGCGATCTGCTTCGACGTCATCTACGACCAGGTGATCTGGGACAGCGCCCGCGCCGGCGCGGAACTCTACGTCTTCCAGACCAACAACGCCGACTTCCGCGGCACCGACGAGAACCTGCAACAACTCGCCTTCGCAAGGATGCGCGCCATCGAGACCGGCCGGGCCGTGGTCAACGTCTCCACCGTGGGCACCAGTCAGGTCATCGCCCCCGAGGGTGCCACGACCGACAGCGTCGGCGTCGACACCGCGGCCGCGCAGATCAGCACCATTCCGTTGCGCACCGGGCTCACCGCGGCCGTGGTGATCGGCCCGTGGCTGACATTGCTGATCCCCGTCGCCGCGTTCGTCGCCCTCACCGCGCTCGGGATCCACCACCGCGCCCGGCCCGCAGCCCCTCGTGTACACGCCGATTCAACGAGGTCAACACGAGCATGAGACCAACAAACCCCATCGTGGATGCCCGGTCCCACCCGCCAGGTGAAGGGCCGCCGAGCACAGAGTTGGGCTGCGGCTCATCGCCTGCCGAGCAGCGGATGCTGGGGCTCCCCCTGACCCGCCGTGGGGCGCTCAGGGCGGGGCTGCTCGGTCTCGTCGCCGGGAGCTCGATCGTCGGCTCCGCGCGGCCGCTGCCCGCCTTCGCCGCCGACTACCCGTCGTGGGATGACGTGCAGGCGGCGAAGGCGAACGAGACGGCGAAGACCGCCGAGATCACCCGGATCCAAGGTCTCATCCAGAGCCTCACCAGCGACGTGCAACGTACTCGCGCGGTGGCCGAACAGGCGGCCGATGCGTTCTACACCGCACAACAGGACTACTTCGCCGCCGTCCAACGAGCTGACGCGCTCCAATCCCAGGCAGACGCCGAAGCCGAAGCCGCCGCTGAGGCCTCTGACCGGGCGGGACGGCTCGCCGCGCAGCTGTACCGCACCGGCGGCGACGACACCGCGCTGAAGCTGTTCTTGTCCGGGTCCGCGGCGAACGCTGACGATCTGCTGGCACGACTGGGCACGATGGACAAGCTCCTCGAACGCAACCAGGGCGTGTATGCCGCCGCGCTCACTGCGCGCAACGCGGCGCAGGGGTTGAGCGATCAGGCGGCCGTGGCCCGTGACGAACGTGACCGGCTGCAGCAGCTCGCCGAGCAGAAGATGCGCGAATCGCAGCAGGCCGCCGACGCCGCTCAGACGGCGCTGGACGCGCAGACCCTCCACCTCGGCGAGCTCGAAGCGCAGCTCGCCGCCCTCCAAGACACCACCGCGCGGACGATTGCCGACTATCAGGCCGGAGTAGAAGCAGCCCGGCTCGCCGAAGAGCAGCGCAAGGCCGCCGAACGCGCCGAAGCCGCACGCCGTGCCACGGAGGGGAGTGCTGGCGGCGGTGTCGCCAGCTCCGGGTGGGCACGTCCCACATCTGGACCCCGGACATCCGGCTTCGGCCCCCGCAGCTCGCAATGCGGCAACGGGTATTGCTCCACCAGCTACCACTACGGCGTCGACCTGAGCGGAGGCTGCAGCGCCGGAATCTACGCGGCCGCTGCCGGCACGGTCGTCTACGCCGGATACAACGGCGGCTACGGCAACTACATCAAGATCGACCACGGCGGCGGGATCGGAACCGGATACGCGCACATCCGCAACGGCGGGTTCTTCGTCGGCTACGGCCAGCGCGTGAACGCCGGAGATCTGATCGGCAGCGAAGGCAACACCGGGAACGCGTTCGGCTGCAACCTGCACTTCGAGGCCTACGTGAACGGCGCTCCCGTCAACCCCATCGACTTCCTGGCCGCCCGTGGCATCTCCATCTGACCCGAAACGAAGGAGGACATCATGACGGAACAGCTCACCCCCGAAGCTGACCAGCCTCAGACGCCCCCCACCCGCCGCAGCCTCCGACAACAAGGCTCTCCGCCGCGCAAGATTGTCGCCCCCACCCGGCGACAGGCCGCCGCCGCCGCGCCAGCGCGCGGACCCCGGACGATGCGTCCGGTGCGGAGCGTGGCTGCCCTCGCCATCGTCAGCGGCCTGATCGCGACGGTGGCGTTGCCCGCATACGGCGCCTGGCAGACCACAACCCCCGAGCCGCTGACCCTGCAGCAGATCGCCTCGGACAACGCCCAATCTCTCATCGTGGCGTCCGACGCGACGCAGACACAGCTCACGCGGGACAGCTACGCGGCCACCACCCAGGAGGAGATCGACCGGAAGAAGGAGGCAGAGGCGGCCGCTGCTCGCGCCCGCACCTCGACCCGCGTGGCGTCGGTGCCGTTCGACTACAGCATGGTCGCCCCCGGCAGCGGTACGGTGCGCTGGCCAGTGGGCGGCCCGTTCACCGTCACGGACCGGTTCGGCGACCGGGGCGGTGCGCACATGGGCACCGACATGGTCGCCGCCGGCGGCACCCCGGTGTACGCGTCCGTCGACGGCGCCGTCAGCGTCTCGCAGGACAGCTATGGCGGCTATGGGGTCACCGTCGTGATCGAGTCCGTCCTGAACGGTCAGCGCGTCCGCACCGTCTACCCGCACATGCAGACCGGAAGCCGACAGGTCACTGTCGGTCAGACGGTCACCGCCGGTCAGACGGTCGGGCTGGTCGGCAGCACCGGACGCTCCACCGCCAACCATCTGCACTTCGAGGTGTACATCGACGACACGGCCGTCGACTCACTGGTATGGCTCCAAGCAAACGCCGGCTGAAACCGGCATAACCCTGAAGAAGAGGACACCTACATCATGACCGGATCACTCACACTCGACGGCATCTCGCTGCTGCTGGTCTGGACCGCGATCGCTACCTACCTGCTCGCATTCATCGCCTACACCATCGACCTCGCCCGCCGCTCCGTCCCCGCCGCCGTGCCGCTGCGTGAACCGGCGCTGGTCAGCGCGGCGACGGCACCCGCGGTCACGGAGGCCTGGCAGGAACAGCACCCCGGCGCCCCCGAGCCGCGAGCATCTCAGCCGCGGCTGCTGTGGGCACGGATCGGGACGGCGCTGACGATCCTCGGTTTCCTGTTCCACCTGGCCGGCACCGTTCTGCGGGGGATCGCGGCCGGGCGGGTGCCGTGGGCGAACATGTACGAGTTCGCCCTGACCGGCACCGTCCTGATCGTCGCCGTCTACCTCGCCGTCCTGCGCCGCTACGACCTCCGCTTCCTCGGCGCGTTCCTGATCGGCATGGTGGTGCTGCTGCTGGGCGGCGCCACCATCACCTTCTACGTCGACGTCGTTCCCCTGATGGATCCGCTCAAGAGCGTGTGGCTGGTCATCCACGTATTCGTCGCATCCCTGGCCACTGCCCTGTTCGCGATCGGATGCGGCCTCTCCGTCACCCAGCTCCTGCAGGCCCGCCGCGAACGCCGCACGGCAGCCGCCTCTGCGGATGGCGCACCGCGCAGCGGCCCGCGGTTCCTGGCCACGTTGCCGCCCGCGGACGCGCTCGAGTCCCTCGCATACCGGTTTGTGATCGTCGGGTTCGTGTTCTGGACCTTCACGCTGATCGCCGGCGCGATCTGGGCCAACGACTCCTGGGGAAGGTACTGGGGGTTCGATACCAAGGAGGTCTGGACCTTCGTGATCTGGGTGCTCTACGCCGGTTACATCCACGCTCGCGCGACACGCGGCTGGCGAGGCACCCGCTCCGCGTGGCTGTGCATCATCGGCTTCATCGCGGTGCTGTTCAACTTCACCATCGTCAATATGTTCTTCAAGGGACTCCACGCCTACTCCGGCCTCAGTTGACCCCGAATAGAACCACGTTCTACTGAAACTGAAACCATCATGATGCAGTCCGGGCTGATGGTCGCCGAGTGGTTCGGGGCAATGGGGCGCACCTGGGGGGCGACACCACTGGAAGACCAGTACACCGGCGGCGGCATCGCCTGGTCGATCGGTGAGATCCCCACCCTCATCCTCGCGATCACGGTCACGATCCAATGGAGCCGCAGCGACGACCGCGAGACGAAACGCCGCGACCGGCACGCCGATCGGACGGGAGATGCCGAGCTCGACGAGTACAACGCGCGCCTACTCGACCTTGCCGCCCGAGACGCCCGCAGCCGCAGATGAGATCACCGAGAGACTCCACAGAGAAGCGCATCTGGTGACCACGAAGCAGCAG
Organism: Microbacterium sp. MTN4-26; assembly: GCF_042846595.1. Taxonomy (NCBI): domain Bacteria; kingdom Bacillati; phylum Actinomycetota; class Actinomycetes; order Micrococcales; family Microbacteriaceae; genus Microbacterium; species Microbacterium sp. MTN4-26. The sequence continues at coordinate 91,772 of NZ_BTGO01000013.1, read as the reverse complement.
CTCGACGACCGCTATGGCCGCAGGCCCCGCCCCGCTCGCCGCCGCGCGTTCTGGATCATCGTCGGAACCATCGCTGTAGCGTCCGTTGCCGGACTGTCGTGGCTGACCATCTCCAATTCTCTCGATGACGTCGGATACGACGAGACAGGTTTCGATCTCGTCGACGCTCGCACCGTGACGGTGTCATTTCAAGCGACCCCGCCCGCTGGCATGAGCTTCGCCTGCGCGCTGCAAGCGCTCGATGAAGACTTCGGCATCGTCGGCTGGCGTGTCATCGAGTACCCCGCATCCGAGACGATCACCCGGACATTCGTCGAGACGATCCCCACCGTCGCGCAGGCCACCACCGGCACCGTTCACTCCTGCTGGGCGACCTAGCCGGAGTCCCGCCCTGCGCCGTGCTAACGGTTCTCGAGTCTGCAGCTCACGCCGTGGGCTTGTCTTCGTGGTCGATGCCGTGGTGCTCCTTGCCGCGCTCGAACGCGAGGAGCCGGAGAGCGTTGCCGACGACGATGAGCGTGGATCCTTCGTGGATGAGAACGACGGCGCCGATGTTCAGGCCGACGAAGGTGGCGATGATCAGGAAGAGGACGACGGCGAGACTGGCGATCAGGTTCTGGCGGATGATCCGGCTGGTGGCGCGGCTGAGCCGGACGGCGAAGGGGACGCGGCCGAGGTCGTCGCTCATCAAGGCGATGTCGCAGGTCTCGAGCGCGACGGTGGAGCCGGCGGCGCCCATCGCAATGCCGATGTCGGCCCGCGCCATCGCGGGCGCGTCGTTCACCCCGTCGCCGACCATCGCGATCGGCCGGTGGCTCTGGGCCAGCCGGGTGATCTTGGCGACCTTGTCCTCGGGCAGCAGCTCTCCGATGGCGGTGTCGACGCCGACCTCACGGCCGACAGCGTCGGCGACGCGCTGGTTGTCTCCCGAGATCATCACGAGCTGCCCGACATTCGCTCCGCGAAGCGCGGTGAGCACCTGGACGGATTCCGCGCGGGAGGCGTCCATGACGCCGACGAGACCGAGGAACCGGTCGCCGCGCCGCACGATCATCAACGTCTGCCCGGAGTCGCGGGCCTGTTCGTACGCCGCGTTGAGCGCAGCGGGGAGGGTGAGCTGCTGTTCGTCGAACATGCGGAGGTTGCCGACCTCCACCGTCTCACCGTCAATGGTGGCGCGCACACCCCGGCCGACGACCGCGTTCAGGTCTGTCGCTTCGACCCGGTCGGAGTCGGAGATGCGGCCGGTGAGGTCGCGGACGATCGCCGCGGCAAGGGGGTGATCGCTGAGCGACTCCACCGCGACCAGGGTCGGGATCAGCAGCGCCCCGTCGTCGCCGTCGACCGGGGCGACGGAGGTGACGCGGGGAAGGCCCCAGGTGAGCGTTCCGGTCTTGTCGAACGCTATCGCCTTAACCCGGCCGAGGGTTTCCAGTGGTGCGCCACCCTTGACGAGCACGCCGGCGCGTGCGGCGCGGGCCACCCCGGCGAGCACGGCCGCGGGGGTGGCGATCGCGAGAGCGCAGGGGCTTGCCGCGACCAGCACGGTCATGGAGAGGTAGAACGCGTCGGGGAACTGCTGCCCGAACCCGAACATCGCCACCAGCAGGGTGGCCGCGACGCCGACGATGACGGCGGGCACGTACCAGCGCTGGAACCGGTCGATGAACTGCTGGGTCGGGGACGTGGCCTGGTCGGCGGTGCGGACCAGCTCGACCACCTTGCTCAGCGTCGAGTCCGCCGCCGTGGCGGTGACCTTGACCTCGAGCACCCCCGAGCCGTTGACCGTGCCCGCGAAGACGCGGTTCGCGGCCGGCAGGGTGTCGACGGTGCGCATCGCACGCTCTGGATCGGTGACAGGTTCCTTCTCCACAGGGATGGACTCGCCGGTGACCGCCGACTGGTCCACGGCAGAGACCCCGGAGATCACGAACCCGTCCGAAGGGATTCGCGAGTTCGGACGGATCACGATAATGTCCGCGACCGCGATCTGCTCGACCGGCACCTCAACCGGCTCGCCGCCGTCACGGCGGACCAGTGCCGTGCGGGGAGCGAGTTCCGCGAGCGCCTCAATGGACTTGCTCGCCCTGCTCAGCGCGTACTCTTCCAGGGCGTGTCCCAGGCTGAACAGGAACAGCAGCACCGCACCCTCGGCCCACTTCCCGATCAGGGCGGCACCGATCGCCGCGACGAGCATGAGGAAGTCGACCTCGAACTTGCCCCGCAACGTCGAGGCGATCGCTGAGCGGAAAGTGAAGAACCCGCCGAAGAAGTAGGTGGCGAGAAAGAACACCAAGGGCAGCCCCAGCAATGGCATGCCCAGCACGAACTCCGTGATCATCCCGGCCGCGTACGTCAGGCCGGACGCGATCGCGAACCACAGCTCCCACCGAGCCGAGCCGTGCGCATGCTGCTGCACGTCGGTGGCAGATGCCGTGGTTGAAGAGGTGTTCATCATGCACCCACAGTACATCACAGTATTGTGATATGTTGTAAATGTGAATTATTATCGCGTTCGGCGGGCACAATAGTGTCCATGACACATGAGACCCTGCGCGAGGCGGCGGGCGTGCTGTCCGTAACGGAGGCCGAGCGACTTGCAGAGATCATGCAGGCTCTCGCCTCACCCGTGCGCTTGCGCATCCTGAGCGTGCTGCGCGCCCGCCCGAGCACCGTCACCGAGCTCAGCGAAGAGCTGGGGTCGGGACAGACCACCGTGTCCAACCACCTGCGACTGCTGCGCCACCCCAGCCTCGTGGTGGGCAGTCGAGACGGCCGCCACGTCCACTACGCATTGTTCGACGAGCATGTCGCGGAACTGCTGGACGAGGCTGTGGGGCATCTGTCTCACCTAGCCTCCGAATCCAAGCGGGGGTAGCGGGCCAGGTTCAAAATCTGTGCATAGGCAACGGCCAGGACTAGCCATATGCGGGACCACATGGAAAGGAACGCGGTGAGCGCGAGCGGTTCACGTCGATCCAATCGGCGGAGGTGGACGTCTGCTGAGTACGCCTACGTGGCCTTGGGACTGAATGGCCTGTGCCTGCTGATCTTGTTTTCCAACCTGCTAACCGGCAACACCTGGTGGCGGGTTGCAGTGCCGCTCGCTGTGCTGTGCCTCGTCCTCGGCGCCGTGTCAGGGTTTCAGACGAGGCGACTGAGAACGAGAGAGCGGCACGAACCCAAGACTTAGAGACGCCGGGGGCTCCGCGGTGTTCCACTTCCCCTGAACCTACTGAGCGAGTACGCCGGGAGGAGTCTGCCGGCTCGCATGAAATGCTGGGGTACGCCACCGACTCCCACTCCTTGCCTTTGTCGGCGCTGCGGATGATGCCCAGACTTGGAGCCCGAACTCTGCCGGAGTGCTCGATCTCGGATGCCCCGAAGCCAGCAGCGCTTCATCGGTCGCGACCAACCCCATCGCGTCGAACGCGAACCGCTGCATTTAGTGCAACGACAACGGAGACCAGTGCAACGAAAAGGTCGAAAATGCAACGGGAACACGTTCCCGACAAATCGACCCTTGACGCGGAAGATCTCGATCGCTAATGTACAACCAAATGGTTGCACAAACGGAGCTCACCGATGACGAGATCGACCGCGTCTTCCAGGCGCTCGCGGCGGCTACCCGCCGCGACATCCTGCGGCGCACCCTCACCGGAGAGCATTCCGTCTCGGCCCTCGCGCGCGACTACGACATGTCGTTCGCGGCGGTGCAGAAGCACGTCGCCGTGCTCGAAGCCGCGCAGCTCATCATCAAGCGCGCGGAGGGACGCGAGCGCCTCGTGCGCGCGGATCCTGTCGGTATCGCGGTGAGATGACACTAGATGTCACGTATCGCAGGCGTCTTGCGCGCGGTCGGAGGAACTTTGTCGTGACACTTTCCCAATGCCCGCGCTTCAGATGAGACTCTACGAGCGCCCTTTAAGAGTGGCGCGAGAGCGACAGCGATTGCTGTTCCCGGGCTGGCTCCGGTGTGATGACCGATGTGCGCGTCAGTTGCTGAACCGACTTCGCCCGCTGGGCGGTCCTGACGCCGTTGAGGATGACGATGACCTCCGCGATCTCGTGTACCAGGACTACGCCGGCGAGACCGAGGGACGCTGAACAGGGCAAGCGGGAACAGCATGATGATCGTCAGGGCCAGACTGATATTGGCGGTCATGATGCGCCGACCGCAGCGGGCGTGGGCGAGAGCGGCAGAGATGAGGCGAAGGTCGTGGTCCGTGAAGGCGACGTCGGCGGACTCAAGTCGCTGCCGCGATCGCCTGGTTCAAAGCGATCGGCGCGAACAGCAACGGTCTATGCCGCCACCGTCATTGAACGAATCAACGCGCCCCTCCCGATCCTCTGGCATTGAGGCCGTCAGGCCACAGGCAGCGCCCCTACGATTTGTGACGTTGTCGGTGCTCCGGCGTAGCCGTTCTCTGTCGCGTAGACGCGGCACGCGAGCGAGCGAACCGGCATCGTCGGGAACAGGTCGACGCCGTCGACGAGGAGCGTTGGCGACCCTCCGAATCGAGTGTTCGATGCCTCGGCCTCAGTCCGGATCGCCACCAGCTCCACCGGTACGTCGGCGAGTCCGAGAGCGTCCAGCGCTTCGCGCGTGTGTTCTTCGGCAACGGCCGTGTTCGGGCAGTCGACGATGTGCAGAAGCTCGACCTTCATGCGGCGTGCTCCGTTCGCTATTCGCTGTTGGTTGCCGCGCGCGGGCTCGGCGTGAGGAGGTTCAGGCTGACCAGGCCGACACCGACCACGACGAAGACGTCGGCGATGTTCCCGACGAAGAGGTCGCCGTAGGCGAGGAAATCGGTGACGTGCCCTCGCCCTAATGACGGCGGGCTCAGGAGCCGGTCGACCAGGTTGCCCACCGCGCCGCCGAGGACAAGCCCCAACGCGAGACCCCACCGGGCACCGCGCAATCGCACGGCGAACACGACCACCGCAGCGGCGGCGATCACGCCGACGAGAGTGAGGACCCAGGTGGCCCCGGAGCCGAGAGAGAACGCAGCTCCGGGGTTGTAGACCAGGGACAGGCCGAACAGGTCGCCGAGAAGCGGTATCCGTTCGCCCGGCGTCAGCTGCGCCACCGCGAGGGCCTTCGAGCCCTGGTCGAGCGCTACAGCGAGCACGGCCACAATCAGGACGACGCCGAGAGCTCTCCTCGCCTGCGGCCGCGCGCCCGCATTCTCTTCGTCGATCGCGGCAGCGACGTCCTGCGTGGTCACGCGCTGGTCTTCCGTGTACGTGCGGCGCGCAGGCCGTTGAGGATCACGACGACCTCGGCGATCTCGTGCACGAGCACCACGGCCGCGAGACCCAGGACGCCGAACAGGGCGAGCGGGAGCAGGGCGGTGATGATCAGCAGCGACAGGATGATGTTCTGGTTGATGATGTGCCGTCCGCGGCGGGCGTGGTCAAACGCACGCGGGAGTAGCCGCAGGTCGTGGCCGGTGAAGGCGACGTCGGCGGACTCGATCGCGGCGTCCGAGCCGGTCGCGCCCATCGCGATCCCGATGTCAGCCGCCGCGAGGGCGGGGGCGTCGTTGATGCCATCGCCGATCATCGCGACCGACCCGTTCTTGCCGAGTTCGCCGATCGCTGCTGCCTTGTCCTCAGGGCGCAGCTCGGCGCGCACGTCCTCGATTCCGGCCTGCGCGGCCAGGGCACGGGCTGTGCGGGCGTTATCGCCGGTGAGCATCGTGACCCCGATGCCCTGGGCGACGAGGGTGCGGACGACCTCGGGAACCTCGGGGCGCAGCTCGTCCCGGACACCGATCGCCGCGACCGGCGAACTGTCGCGGTGCACGATCACGACCGTCATGCCCTTCTCTTCCAGGGCCGCGACCCGGTCGCCGAGTGTCCCGGCGTCGAGCCAGCGGGGGCTGCCGACGGTGATCCGTGCCCCGTCGAGGGTGCCTTCGATGCCGTGACCTGCCCGCTCGGTCACACCCTCGGCTCCGGGGGCTCCGGGAGCTGCGGCCGTGATCGCCGCGGCGAGCGGGTGGGTGCTGTGCTGCTCCAGCGTGGCCGCCCAGGCCAGCGCCTGCTGCTCGGTCACGCCATCGACGGTGAGGACGGCGGTGACGGCGGGTTGGTTGCGGGTGAGGGTGCCGGTCTTGTCGACGGCGACGTGACGGATCACGCCGAACCGCTCGAACACGGCACCGGACTTGATGATCACGCCGAACTTGCTCGCCGAACCGATCGCCGCCACCACCGTCAGCGGCACCGAGATCGCCAACGCGCACGGCGACGCCGCCACCAGCACCACAAGAGCGCGGGTGATCCACAACTCCGGGTCACCGAACAGCGACCCGATCACGGCGACGAGGACGGCGAGGATCAGCACGCCGGGGACGAGCGGGCGGGCAATCCGGTCCGCGAGGCGGGCGCGGTCGCCCTTCTCTGCCTGCGCCTGCTCCACGAGCTCGACGATCGTGGTCAGTGAGTTGTCCGTGCCCGCCGCGGTCGTCTCGACCTCCAACGCACCAGCCGTGTTGATCGCACCCGCCGACACCGCGTCTCCGGGCTCGACCTCGACCGGGATCGACTCCCCGGTAATCGCGGACGTATCCAAGCTCGAGCGTCCCGTCCGGACGATGCCGTCGGTTGCGATCCGCTCACCCGGACGCACCAGCATGAGCTGGCCGACGGCGAGGTCCTTCGCCGCGACCTCGACCGTGGTGCCACCCTGACGGATGGTCGCGGTCTCCGGGACGAGCTTCAGCAGCGCCCGCAGCCCACCGCGGGCGCGGTCCATCGCCTTGTCCTCCAGCGCCTCCGCGATGGAGTAGAGGAACGCCAGCGCGGCAGCCTCCTCGACGTAGCCGAGGATCACCGCGCCGATCGCGCTGATCGTCATCAGCAGGCTGATACTCAGCTTGCCCTTGAACAGCTTCCGGATCGCGCCCGGGGTGAACGTTGACGCGCCCAGCAGCAGGCCGATCCAGAACAGCACCAGCGCCGGGATCTCCGCCCCCGTCCACTCGAGGATCAGACCGGTGAGGAACGCGATGCCGGAGAAGACTGGGACCATGATCCCGCGATCGGTCCACCAGGGACCGTCGTGGTCATCATCATCGTCCAGCTCGACGCCCTCCACTTGGGACTTCGTCACTTCACTCATGCGTCGGCTCCGATTCCGCAGCACCCCGGTACCGTGCAGGACGCGTCCACACACGGCGCGTTCTCGTTCACCGCCAGCGTCACATCGACGAGCGCGGTGAGCGCCGCCGTAAGGTGCGGGTCAGCGATCTCATAGCGCGTCTGCCGCCCCTCGGGCTCGGCGACCACGATGCCGCAGTCGCGCAGGCAGGTCAGATGGTTCGAGACGTTCGAGCGGGTCAGCTCCAGCTCGCGCGACAGCACGGCCGGGTAGCTCGGGCCACCGAGCAAGGTCATCAGGATCCGGGAGCGCGTCGGGTCCGCCATCGCCCGGCCGAGCCGGTTCATGACATCTAGACGCGAAGTAAGAGTCAGCACACACTGACTATACATTGAAGGCTGACTAATCTTCTGGACGCACGTCCTGTCTTCTGCGGCGGATTGATTCATCCTCCGCGCGGCAGGTGCTCGAGATGTCCGATGGCCTCGTCGAGGAGCTCGGTGACATGGTCGTCGAAGAGCGAATAGTGAATGTGTCGGCCGGCGCGACTACCGGTGACGAGGCTGAGGTGCCGTAGCAGCCGCAGATGGTTCGACACGGTCGTCTGGCCGATCTGCAACTGCTCGCTGAGCTCGGTCACCGTACTCGGTCGAGCGCTTAGCGCGCTCAGGATGCGCAGCCGCACTGGCGACGCCAGCGCCTGCATGATCTCGGCGAGCCGCTCGGCCTCTGCCACGGACAAAGGACCCATTTCCCGACGCATCTCAGCACTGACCATGCTCATCATTGTGCCGCGCGATCACGATAATCATTCACAAGAACACCATATCATGATATTGTGATGTATTCTGATGGCATGACTGCTTCCCCGACGACTGCCGCGCCCACTGCTGAGGCGCAGGACCATGCTCACGGCTCCGCCCGGTGGGAGTTGTGGTTCGCGATCGCCGCGGGCGTCACCTATGCCGGCGGGATGATCGCCGAGTTCGCGTTGGGGCTGCCAATGGTCGGGTGGCCGTTGGTGTTCTTCCTTGCCACCTACTTCTTCGGCGGGTTCTTCACGTTCCGCACCGCGATCGCCTCCACGCTGCGCGGCAAGTTCGAGGTCGACTTCCTCATGCTGATCGCCGCCATCGGCGCCGCCCTCATCGGCCGGTGGGCGGAGGGCGCGGTGCTGCTGTTCCTGTTCAGCCTCGGCCACGCGCTCGAGGAGTACGCGCTCAGCCGCGCCAGCAAGTCCATCGAATCCCTCGCCGAGCTCGCCCCCCGTAACGCCCTGGTGCGCCGGAGCGGGGACGAGCCGGTGGAAGTGCCGGTCGAGGAGATCGTGGTCGGCGACGTCGTGGTCATCCGCCCGAACTCCCGCATCCCCTCAGATGGCTTTGTAATCTCGGGACTGTCCGCAGTGGATCAGTCCGCGGTAACCGGGGAGTCGATCCCGGTGGAGAAGGAGCCGGTGGCCGACCCGGAGCGGGCGATGCGCACCGTCGACACCCTCCCCGCCGCCAACCGGGTCTTCGCCGGCACCGTCAACGGGTCCGGAGTGCTCGAGATCGAGGTCACCGCTACCGCTGCGGACTCGACGCTCAGCAAGGTCGTCGAGCTGGTCCGCACCGCCGACCAGGCCGCGTCCCCCACACAGCAGTTCATCGACCGGTTCCAGCGTTGGTACGTGCCCGCGGTGATCCTCGGCGTCACCGTCACCCTCCTGATCTCCTGGCTGGCGTTCGCGCAGCGGTTCCCCGACGCGTTCTACCTCGCCATGACGGTGCTCGTCGCTGCCAGCCCCTGCGCTCTCGCGATCGCCACCCCGGCCGCGGTCCTCGCGGGCGTGGCCCGTGCCGCCCGGGCCGGCGTGCTCGTCAAGGGCGGCGCCCCGCTCGAGACCCTTGGACGGGTCAGGGCGATGGCGTTCGACAAGACCGGCACCCTGACCTGGGGTGCCCCCCGGGTGACGTCCGTCACGCCTGCTGGCGACGGTCCCGAGTCCGACCTGATCCGCACTCTCGTCGCAGTCGAGGCGCTCAGCGACCACCCTCTTGCCGAGGCGATCGTCCGCGACCTCGAGCCCCGCGTCCCCCAGACCGAGCGCCTCACAGCGACAGACCTGAAGGCGGTCGTCGGCCGCGGCGTCACGGCGACGATCGACGGGGAACGCGTCGACGTCGGCAACCTTCGCATGTTCGACGAGCAGCAGCTCGCGCTTACCGGCACACTGGCCGATGCCTACGCGCAGGCGCGAGACTCCGGTCAAACGCTGATGATCGTCCGCCGCGGTGACCGATTCCTCGGCATCGTGGGAGTCATGGATGCCTCCCGCGCGGAATCCGCTCAAGTACTCAACGCCCTCAGGGCTGCGAACGTGGGGCAACTCGTGATGATCTCCGGCGACAACCAGCGCGTCGCCGACGCAGTCGGCCGGGAAGTCGGCGTCGACACGGCAATCGGCGAGCTACTCCCCGAGGACAAGGTCGCCCAGATCACCCGCCTCGCCGAAACCCACCGACCCATCGCAATGGTCGGCGACGGCGTCAACGACGCCCCCGCGATGGCCCGCGCTGACGTCGGCATCGCGATGGGCGCCGCCGGATCCACCGTCGCCCTGGAAACCTGCGACATCGCCCTGATGAGCGACGACCTCGGACGTGTCCCGTTCGCGGTGCGGCTCAGCCGCGCGACAAGCCGGATCATCCGACAGAACCTCATCGCCAGCCTCGCGATCGTTGCATTCCTCATCCTTGCCACTTTCCTGGGGCTGAATATCGGCGCCGTTGTTCTCATCCACGAAGGCTCTACCCTGATCGTCGTCGCCAACGCACTCCGTCTGCTCAACTTCGAGCGAGGCAAGGAGCACCACGGTATCGATCATGAGGACAAGCCCACCCCGTGACACTTTCCTCTCACTCGAACGCCCGCCAGGATCGTCTTCTCTAGTTGCGGCATCGGCAGCTGGTCACGAGCGGGGTAGTGGGGGATCACTCAGGCGGAGATCCAGATCGCCGCCGCAGCCGCGCGTGGGAGAGCATGCGGCTCTCCGGCGAGGGTCACGACGACGGACGCCTCGCCCGCGACCTCGGCGACCCTAAGTGCACTGCCGGGGCGAATGTGCGCCCGGTCGAGCTCGCGCAGCACGGCGGGATCACGGTCGCTGATCCGGATGACGCGGCCCTGCTGCCCGGTGAATGCCTCATCGAGTCGCACAGCGGGTTCCGATTCGACGGTGCCGTCGGCGGTGGGGATCGCGTCGCCGTGGGGGTCGCGCGCGGGCCTGCCGAGCCGCGCGTCGATCGCCTCGAGAAGCCGGTCGGAGATGGCGTGCTCGAGGATCTCGGCTTCGTCGTGCACCTCGTCCCACCCGTATCCCATCTCGCGTGCGAGCCAGGTCTCGATCAGCCGGTGCCGGCGCACCACTGCAAGCGCGCGTGCGTGCCCGACATCCGTCAGCCGGATCGCCTTGTAGGGGATGTGGGTCACGAGGCCCTGAGCGGCCAGCTTCTTGACCATCTCGGTGACCGTCGACGGTGCCACGCCGAGCCTCGTCGCGAGCACCAACGGCGTGATGGCATCAGGCTGCCACTCGGTGTGTGCGTACACCGTCTTCAGGTAGTCCTCAATGGCAGGGCTCGTGACAGGCATCGGCCTCAGGATACCCACGGGGGCGTCACGCCCCGGTGAACACGAGCCAGAGCAGCACGCCGTTCAGCGTGATCAGAAACACCGATGCCCCGATGCCGGCGGCGGTCGTCGCCCAATGGTTCTTCCACCGTCCGAGCACGCTCACCCTCGCCGTGAGTGCGACAAGAGGTACGAGTGCGAACGGGATACCGAACGAGAGCACAACCTGGCTGAGCACGAGGGAGAGCGTCGGGTCGAAGCCGAGCCAAAGGCTCAGAAGCGCCGGGATGAGCGTGACGAGTCGGCGGAGGATGAGTGGGACGCGTACGTGCAACAGACCGTGCATGATCTCGGCGCCTGCGTAGGCGCCCACCGAGGTCGACGCAAGCCCCGATGCAAGGAGGCCGACCGCGAAGAGCGTCGCGATTACAGGACCGAGTGTTGCTCCGAGCGCGGCATAGGCGCCCTCGAGGCTATCGGTGCCCTCGACGCCCGCGAGGTTCACCGCCGCGAGCAGGAGGATGCAGAGGTTGACGGTTCCCGCGATCGCCATCGCGATCGACACGTCCCAGCGGGTGGCGCGGAGGAGCCTGTCGGCCGGCACAGCCGTCGCGGTGCCGGGGAGGCGCTCTGGTGCGGCATCCGCGTCCCGCCTGATTCCGAAGCCGTGCCATGCGCGCGCCTCGCCGCCGCCGCCCTGTTCTCCCCGGTGCGTTGCGAAGCGATCCCGGCTGAGGGCCGAGTGCGCGTAGATGGCGTGCGGCATGATCGTCGCCCCGAGGATCGACGCTGCCAGCAGCACCGAGTTGGCGTCGGCGAAGCGTGGGACGAGGCCCGCGAGGAGGCCGGCCGGATCTGGCGGGGCGACGAAGACGCCGACCGTGAACCCGACCGCGATGATCACGAGCAGCCCCATGATCACGAACTCGAACGTGCGCGGGCCTCGCCGCGACTGCAGTACGAGCAGCACGATCGAGACGATGCCAGTGATGAGGCCGCCCCAGACGAGCGGCACGCCGAAGAGCAGGTTCAGTGCGACGGCGCCGCCGATGACCTCGGCCAGGTCAGTCGCCATGGCCACGAGCTCGGCCTGCAACCAATAGGCGCGGCGTCCCCAACGGTTCCGGATGCGACCGCCGAGCACCTCGGGCAGGCTCCGCCCGGTGACTATGCCCAGCTTCGCCGAGAGGTACTGGATGAGCCATGCCATGACGTTGCCGAGCACCACAACCCAGACCAGCAGGTACCCGTATTTCGCGCCCGCCGTCATGTTGCTCGCGACATTGCCGGGGTCGAGATAGGCGACGCCCGCGACGAGTGCAGGCCCGATCAACCAGGCAACGCGTCCGACCGATGCGGCGCGCTTGGGGTTCGCCGCCAATGTCGCGGGGTCCGGTGCGGCCGTCGCGGGCCTGGCATCATCGGTCATCATCGCGCCTGCGGTTCCCGCGCCGACAAGACCTGGACCACCATCGAGAGATTTCGGCATACCGAAAGAATATGAGTGATTTCGGCAATCCGAAAGAGGCGGTAGGACTGGAAGTCACACCACGGAGCCACTACGCAAAGCGGCGCGTGAGAGCTGCCGACTCAAGCTCTGCCGCGAAGTCAGTACACGCAATTGTGCTGCTGCACAACAACCCGACCTGACCGATCCCGACGCATAGGCCGATCCGCTTGCGCGACGAAAGCTGTCGCGCGACCGATGGCTCGGCGAACTCTTCGACTAGCGCTTCCGCAGGCGGCGGGCTTCGCCCCCTTGCGAACTAGGTGACCCAACAGACCTTCACGGTGCCGGTCGTGGCCTGTGCGACGGTCGGGATCGTCTCAACGAAGGCTCGCGTGGTCTCCTCTGACCCCGGGTATTCGACCACACGCCAGCCCACGATGCCGAAGTCCTCATCCAGCGCCTGCACAGCGCATGCGAACGCCGCGCCGGCGGGTGGGGTGGCCTGGAAGGATACGGTCACCGTGCGGGCATCGACCAGCTCGAAACCTGTCTCGTCGAATCCGACGTCGTCGAACGAGTTCGAGACGGTCAGCCATGCAAGCGCAGCGACGGACAACGCCGCCACACCTGTGACGGCGATCCAGAACAGTCGGCGGCGGATAGGGCGCTGAGCACGACCGTAGCGTTCGGCAAGCTCTTCCTTCGTCGTCACGCGGTCCTCTGTGTCTGCGTAGGGCTCAGCGGCGGGGGCGAGCATCGTGCGTGGCGAGGTCGGCCAGGTGCGCGTTGTAGGCCTGCAACTCGGCTTCCCCGGTGCGGTCGGCGTGCCGGTCGCGGCGCTTGGTCTCACGGTCGTCGCTGCGGCTCCATTGGATCGCGACGGTGATCGCGAGGATGAGGGTCGGGATCTCGCCGATCGACCACGCGATGCCGCCGCCGGTGTACTGGTCCTCGAGCGGCCTCGGCCCCCACGTCCGGCCCATCGACCCGAACCAGTCGGCGACCATCAGTCCCGATTGCATCATGATGGCGATGCCGAAGAACGCGTGCATCGCCATCACGCTGATGAGCAGCAGCAGCCGGCCGGGGTAGGGAAGCCGCCACGGCACCGGGTCGATGCCGATCAGGGAGAGTGCGAACAGGTAACCGGTGATGAGGAAGTGCGCGATCATCCACTGGTGGCCGAGGTGGTCGGCCAGCGACCAGCGGAACAGGTCGGTGTAGTAGAAAATCCACAGCGACCCGATGAACAGCCCGGCTGCGACGAACGGGTTCGTCAGCACCCGGGCAACGGGCGAGTGCACGGCCCACAGAATCCATTCCCGGCCGCCGCGCGTGCCGTCGTCGCGCTTGCGGATCGCCCGGGCGGCGAGGGTCGCCGGCGCACCGGCGACCAGCAGCACGGGGATCGCCATCGTGAGCAGCATGTGCCCGACCATGTGCATGCTGAACAGGTAGTCCTGGTAGACGTTGATGACTCCGCCGGTGACCCACACCAGCAGCACCATGCCGGTGACCCACATGATCGTGCGGTACACCGGCCACGCATCGCCGCGGCGGCGTAGCCGCCACACCCCGACAAGGTAGAAGAAGATCGCGAACCCGGCGATCACCGCCCACAGCAGGTCGACGTTCCATGCGGTGACCCACCGTTCGATCGTGAGCTGCGCGGGCAGCGGTGCACCGGTGAGGCGTTCCGCTGGCGTCGGGATCTCGGGAAGCGGGACCGGGTTCGGTGGCGGGGTGCGGGCCAGCGCTGCAGCGGCACCGCTGGCCACACCCATCAACGCCAACTCGAACACGATCAAGATCCAAAAGAGGCGGGATGCCCCGTCAGAGCCGCGCATCTTGCCGATCAGCCGCATCCGGTACCACGCGCCGAAGAGCCCGAGACCGACCAGCGCGACGGCCTTGACGGCCAAGATTGCGCCATAAGGGGAGAGCAGATCCGACCACTGCTGCAGGCCGATGGCCGCGCGCACCGTGCCGGACACGGCGACGAGCACGAACGCGGCCAAGGCAATGCTCGAGTAGCGGGCGACGACATCGGCGATGCGCTGCCGGTGGAGGACCGGACGGATGGCAACGAGCAAGAGGAGACCGCCGAGCCACACCGCGGCGCCGATGATGTGCAGGATGAGCGCCATCATCGCCTCGTGGTGAAGGGCGTCATCACCAGAGTGTCCTTGCGTGCCCATCGGCACGAGCGAGGCGACCGCCAGCAGGGCAACCAGAAGCGTTCCAACCCAGGACCGCACCGCGAATGTCAGGACGGTGAGTGCTGCGCCCGCGACCGTCGTGATCAGCCACGTCCGGCCCAGCTCGAGTTCGACAAGGAACCGTCCGAGCTGGGCACCGAACTGCGGTCCGACGTCGATCGCAGGGTTGAAGACGCTGAGAAACGTGAGGAACCCGGTCGTACCGGCTGCCACGGTGAACACGGCGGCGGAGATCGACGCGGTATCGAGGGCGATATCGAACTCACGCTCACCGGACCGCAACGTGAACAGCGCCGTCTGTCAACGGCGGCTGAAAACTGCCCCCTTTTCGTCGGGCGGTCTCAAGTCATCGTCGCAACACCGACGGACTTTGCGAGGCTAGCAGGGCCGCGAACATGGTCGCCGGTGAGCGGCCGTTGAGCACGTCGCGGGGGCGGTTGTTGAGCTCGTTCTCGACGGCTCGGAGGTGCTCGGCGGGGTGTCGGCTGAGGTCCGTTCCCTTGGGGAAGTAGTCCCTCAGGAGCCCGTTCGTGTTTTCGTTCGTTCCGCGCTGCCAGGGCGAGTGCGAGTCGCAGAAGAACACCGGCGTGCCGAGCGTCTCGGTGATCTTCAGGTGCCGTGCCATCTCGGTGCCCTGGTCCCAGGTGATCGAGCGCAGCAGCCCGGGCGGGAGATCGCCCATCGTGGCGTTGAGCGCGGCATGAAGCGCGTCCGCGTCACGGTTCGGCAGGTGCAGCAGTCGGGTCGTGCGGGTCTGCCTCTCGACCAGCGTGCCGATCGCCGATCCCTGCTCCTTCCCGATGATGAGGTCCCCCTCCCAATGCCCCGCCTCGGACCGGTCCTCTGGCGCGAACGGGCGGTGGTGGATGGTGAGCATGGGCTGCTGGAAGCGTGGACGTCGCCGGTCGGTGCGTTGCTGCGCCTTGCGATGATCGCGGCCCGTCCGCAACGGTGACGGCCGGTGCGGGGCGAGCTTGGACGGCCGCGAAAGCGCCGATCCGGGCCGATACACGGCCTGGTAAATGCTCTCGTGACTCAGCCACATCGAGGGCTCGTCGGGGAACCGCTCGCGCAAGGAGCGACTGATCTGTTGCGGACTCCATCGCTGCTGCAGCAACTCGTCAACGACCTCCCGGAGTCGGTCGTCCACGTCGATGCGACGCGCGTGCTCCCGCCCCCGCCGCCGACTGGCAAGCCGATGTGCTTCGAACGGACGGTAACCGCCGCCGGCGCTGGAGTTCCGGCTCAGTTCACGCGAGATCGTCGAGGGCGCGCGACCGAGCTGCGCCGCGATCTCGCGCGCGCTCTGACCGGCGTGATGAAGGTCCGCGATCCGAACCCGCTCGTCCTGGGAGAGGAACCGGGCACTCACGACCCGCACCTCGCGCCGGTCCAACGCCGGCACGTAGCCGACGACCGCACCGGCCTTGTAAGTCTTGTATCCGCGCGCCCAGTTGTGACCGGCGGTGCGCGAGGCGCCGACCTCTCGGGCGGCGGCCGCGATGCTCCACCCTTGCTCCCGCAACTGCATGAACCGCTGCCGCTTGGCCGACTGCGGGCGCCGGCCGGGGCCCTTCTTCACACGACGAATCGAAGACAACACAACTCCCAGAATCGAGGAGTGTTGCAACGATCGCTTGAAACCGCCCAACGTCTGGGGGTCAGTATTCACGCGTCGTCGACACCGTCACGAGCACACCGACCATTCCCGCAGCGGCGAGGTTCACGATCAGCTTTGCGGCCGGAAGCCCCCAGCGCACGACCGGGCCGGCGTCACCAAGGGGGAGCTGTGCAGCGCCGCCACCGAATGCCAGTGCGCCGACTAGGGAAGCAAGTGCCGCCCCAACGAGGATCGTCGGCCCGACTACCCGCAACGTGCGGTAATTGATCGGCATCATTTGTGCCCGGTGCGTACCGCGTTACTCGCGGCGCGCTCGCCTGCGTGGGCTTCTGTGGGCGTTGTGGTCACGGTAGTTCCCTCGGGTCGGGATTCTGCGGAGCCAGGCGGAGCGGGTCTGCTGCAGGCACCGCGGAGGTGCGTTCGGGTGCTATTCGCAGCCCAGTCGCACCTGCATGGATTTCATCGCGCTGATCTCGGCGGTCTGTCCGTTCTTGATGTTTTCTGCGACGGTCCGGGCTCGAGGATCTGTGCCGAGTTCGATGAGCGCCTCGGTCATGGGGATGGCGCCTTCGTGGTGGCGGATGAGCAGCTCGAGGAAGAGGCAATCGGCTTGCTGCCCGGTCGCCCCCTCCAGGGCGGAGATCTCTTCGGCTGAGGCCATTCCCATGGCGATGCGTGCCTCTTCCTCCGTCATGGCCGCCCCGTCAGGCATCGCGTGGTCGCTCCCGCCCGGAGAGGCGTCCATCCACTGCATCATCGGAGCACCGGACTGCGACAGCCCCCACTGCACGAGCCAGTCGTACATCTCGCCGCGCTGGCCCGCCTGCCCGGTGGCGATGTCGTACGCGAAGATCCTCAGTTCCTCGTCGGACGTCTTGCGGTAGATCTCCATGGCCATCTGGATCGCCTGCGCGTGATGCGCCTGCATGTCGCGGGAGAAGCCCGCCTCGGGAGAGTCAGCACCCGGCGTGCCCGCGCCCTGCGACCCGAAGGTTGAGAAGCGGCCCACAGCGAAGGTCAGCGCGCCTACCGCGAGCAGGACAAGGAGGACGATCCACCACCGCGGCCACCCTCGGGATGGGGACGCGTCGCTGGTTTCACTGCGGTTCATTGCTTTCCCGGTGCGTCGTATGCGCCAGTGCAGGCGGCGTTCGGCTCGGGAGCGTTCTGGCTGCGCCAGTACTCTTCGAAGAAGGCGCCGATGCGCTCGTCGTCGGCCGAGTCGACCTCCAGCTGCTGGTTCCAGTTGGACATCACGATCGGCGCCGCCAGTCCCTCGTAGGGGGACAGAACGACATAGGTTGAGGGCAGAAGGCTCTTGAGGGTTGCGAGTTGCTCGCCGGCGACCTCGTCGGGGTTGTAGGTCACCCACACGGCGCTGTGCTCCATGGAGTGGACCGCGTTCTCATTCGGGACCGGTTGGTCATAGATGCCGCAGTTCAACCAGACCGCATTGTGCGGGCCGCCCGCCGGGGGGCTTTGCTCGTACTGGACAGCACCCTCGACGTGCTCAGCCGTATTCTCGAAGGTTTCGACGCCTTCGATGCTCGCCCCCTCGCTGCCGGCCTCGTACTGTCTTGGCGGTGACGGTGCGAGCACTACGGATGCGACGACGAGGCCGATGATCACCACAGCCGCCGTCGACCCGACGACCCACCAGACCAGCTTGCTGCGGCGGCGTTTGGCAAGCTGCTTCTGATACTCAGCCAATTTCTGCTGGCGCTTCCGCTCACGCTGTTGCTTGACGGTGACAGGACCGCGCTGAGGGGTGTTGGCCGGATTCGGGCGGTTCGGAGTCATCTGCGTGCTTTCAGTTCGTGTCTCAGGCGGATTCGCGGAGGAGGCTCAGCTGAGGCCGGAGTAGGCGTGGAGACCTTTGAAGAACATGTTGACGATGGTGAAGTTGAACAGCACCGTGAGGAACCCGATGATGCACAGCCAGGCGGAGCGGGTGCCGCGCCACCCTCTGGTCGCGCGGGCGTGGATGTACCCGGCGTAGAGCACCCAGATCACGAAGGTCCACACTTCCTTGGTGTCGAACCCCCAATAACGTCCCCAGGAATCATTGGCCCAGATCGCACCAGCGATCAGGGTGAAGGTCCAGAACACGAACCCGACGATCACGAACCGGTACGCGAGGGCTTCGAGCGCATCCGCGGTAGGCAGCGTCGCCAGGAACCGCGGTCCGCCGGCACGAGCAGAGGTTGTGTCGGCGCGCCGTTCCCGGCGTGTTTGCATGAGCTGAGTGACCGCGAGGCCGCACGCGATCGCGAACAGGGCGGTGGCGAGCGAGGCGACGAAGACGTGGATGACCAGCCACACGCTCTTGAGCGGGTCCATCAGCGGAACGACCTCGACGTAGAAGGTGATGGTCGCCCCGCCCAGCAGCAGCACGATCATGCCGATCAGGAACGCGCCCAGGAAGCGGAGGTCATAGCGGCGCAGCACCAGCAGGTATACGGCGACGATCAGGACGGTGCCGGTCAGCGCAAACTCGTACATGTTCGCCCACGGCACCCGGCCGGCCGCGATCCCGCGCAGGACGGTCCCGGCCAGGTGGAACAGGAACGCGAGGACCGCCAGCGACGTCCCGATCCGTGCCCACAGTAGCCGCGGCCGCTGTGCGGGCGGGGTGCGGACACTGTCCGCCCCACGACTCTGGGTGCTCTCGGTCTGCGGGCTCACTGTTGCAGTGGCGCCGACCAGGGCCGGCTCCCGCTGCGGGGTGCTGGCAGGAACGGAGCGCTGGGCGAGGTCAATGGTGTACGCGATGAACGCGAGCAGGTAGGTGGCGATCGCCGTCCACACCAGCAGCAGCGAGATGCCGTCGAGGGAGAGCGTGTCAGTTCCGGTCATGGCGAAGTCATCCTTTTATCGTTGCGGGCTAGGGGTGGGCTCGAGCATCGTTGCGCGGCGGATGTCGGCGTGACATGTGTCAGCCCGCGTTCGCTTCCAGCCAGGCCAGCGAGTCGACGGCGGTGCCGTCGAGATACACCTCGAAGTGCAGATGATTTGCGGTGGAGCGGCCCGTGCTACCGACAAGCCCGACCAGCTGCCCGGCCGTCACGCTCTGCCCGACGCCGACCTGCCGACTGCCTGTTTGCATGTGGGGGTACACCGTGCTCACCTGCTGCCCGTTCAGGACGGATTCCACCACAACGGTGACCCCGTACCCGCCGTAGCTGTCCTGTGAGATCCGCACGACACCGTCGAGGGACGCGTAGACGGGGGTTCCGCCGGCAGCGACCATGTCGGTCCCCATATGTGCGCCGCCTCGGTCCCCGAACCGGTCGGTCACGGTGAACGGGCCGCCGACCGGCCACCGCACGGTTCCGCTGCCTTGGGGCACGATGCTGTAGTCGAACGGCAGCGAGGCGACCTGCGCAGCGCGCGCGCGTTCTGCGGCTGCTTCTGCCGCCTTCTTCTGGTCGATCTCCGCCTGGGTGGTGGCTGCGTAGCTCTCCCGTGTGAGCTGCGTCGCGGTCGCGTCGGAGGCGACGATCAGAGATTGCGCGTCCTCGGACGCGACTTGCTGCAGTGTCGGGATCTCGATGTCTGCTGGCTGCCAGGCAGCGGATGCGGGGAGGGCGAAGGTGGCGATCAGGCCGGTTACCACTGCGAGTGCCGCGAGGGACCGGATCGGCGCCAGCGCGCGCGCCTCGCGGCGGGCAGACGTCGTGGCCATCGCGCGTCGCCTGGGGTGGGGAGCGCTGGCGGGGAGGGAAGTGACGGCGCGGCGGAGGCTGCGGCGTGTGGAGGGCGTCTGGGGCTGGTCGCCGGTTGAGGTGGTCTGTTCAGTCATGATGTCCTTCATTTCGGGTCAGATGGAGACGCCCCGGGCGGCGAGGAAGTCGATGGGGTTGACGGGGGAGCCGTTCACGTAGGCCTCGAAGTGCAGGTTGCAGCCGAACGCGTTGCCGGTGTTGCCTTCGCTGCCGATCAGGTCGCCGGCGTTCACGCGTTGGCCGTATCCGACGTAGAAGCCGCCGTTGCGAATATGGGCGTATCCGGTGCCGATCCCGCCGCCGTGGTCGATCTTGATGTAGTTGCCGTAGCCGCCGTTGTATCCGGCGTAGACGACGGTGCCCGCTGCGGCCGCGTAGATCCCGGCGCTGCAGCCGCCGCTCAGGTCGACGCCGTAGTGGTAGCTGGTCGAGCAGTACCCGTTGCCGCATTGTGAGCTGCGCGGCCCGAATCCCGAGGTGCGGTTCCCGGATGTTGGCCGTGCCCACCCGGAGCTGACCACACCGCCTCCGCCGCCGCCTGAGGCCGCGAGCCGCTCGGCCTCGGCCCGCTCAGCCGCTCGCCGCTGCTCCTCGGCGATGCGGGCAGCTTCCACTCCGGCCTGATAGTCGGCGATGGTCTTGGCTGTGGTGTCCTCGAGGGCGGCGAGCTGGGCCTGCAACTCGCCGAGGTGGAGGGTTTGCGCGTCCAACGCCGCCTGTGCGGCATCGGCGGCTTGCTGCGCTTCGAGCATCTTCTGTTCAGCGACGCGTTGCAGTCGGTCGCGTTCGTCTCGGGCGACCACTGCCTGATCGGTCAGGCTCTGCGCGGCGTCCCGTGCTGTGATCGCGGCGGCATACACCGCCTGGTTGCGCTCGAGCAGCTTGTCCATCACGCCCAACCTGGAGAGGAGGTCGTCCGCGGTGGCCGCTGAGTCGGAGAAGAACAGCTCCAGGGAAGTGGTGTCGCCGCCGTCTCGGTACAGTTGCGCGGCGACGCGGCCGGCCTTGTTCGCGGCGTCGGTCGCGTTCTGCGCTTCCGTGTCGGCTTGGGACTGCAGCGCGTCCGCCCGGATGGATGCGTCGAAGTACTCCTGCTGGGCGGTGTAGAACGCGCCCGCGGCCTGCTCGGCGATAGTGCGGGTGCGTGTCACCTCACCGGTCAGGCTTTGAATGAGGCCCTGGATCCGCTGGACTTCGGCGGCTTTGGTTGCTTCGTTCGCTTTCGCGGCCTGCACGTCCTCCCAGGACGGATAGGTCGCCGCGAACGCGGCCGGCAGCAACGGACCGGCCACCAGCACGCCGACCACACTCGCCGTCCCCGCGGTCAGCAGAACACGTCGGCTCACACCGGCCCGCAAGGCGCGGCTCTCGGCGGGCGTAGGCGCGCATCCTTCGGCCATCCGTTCACCAGGGATCGTGGCATCGCTGCCGGTCACCGACGGTCGGAGCGGCAGGTTAAGTGGATGTGTGACAGCCCTCACTCGTGACGTGTTCATGGGCGCCTCGCCTGGTCAGTCGGACGATCACTACCGCCCGCACGCGTGCGGGCACGGTGGGAGAACCCCGCCGCGGCAAGGCCACCTGCGGCGGCGAGCACGATGAGACCGGTGAGCCAGGGGCCGAGGGCCACCGCGGGGGTCAGTCCAGTGCGCAACGGGACGATGCTGATCGACCCGGCAGCGGTGTCGACAGCGATGCTGTCGAGGGTGGTGCCGTCCGGGGCGATCACCTGGCTGGTGCCCACCGTCGAGACGTTGACGACGGCGCGGCCCGTTTCGATGGCGCGCATCCGGGCGAACGCGAGTTGCTGCAGGTTCTCGTCGGTCCCACGGAAGTCGGCGTTATTGGTCTGGAACACGAACATTTCTGCACCGGATCGGGCGCCATCCCAGATCACGGTGTCGTAGATCACGTCGAAGCAGATCGCCAACCCCACCCCGACATCCCCGACCTGCACAATCGGCGGATTGGTGCCGGGGGTGTACTCGCGCTGGATCAGTCCCACCAGCTCGGGGACGATCAGCTCGTAGAACCAGCGGTCGGGCACGTACTCCCCGAACGGGACCGGGTTGACCTTGTCGTGCCACTGCCGGCCCGTGGGGTCCGCGGTCCACAGCAGGGACGTGTTGAAGACACCGTCGCCGCGGGTGGTGGCGGCGTTCATCAGCAGCGGCGCACCGGCCAAGCGCACGACTCGGTCCAACGCCTCGGCGGCGGCGGGATCACTGAGCGGGTCGGCGTCGACGCCGCCTTCCGGCCAGGCCAGCAGATCCATCGGTTGCCCATACAGCGGCACAGTGGCGGCGGTCTGCGCGGCGAGGACGTCGCCGGGCGTCTTGTCGTCGAAGTACCCGGTGGGGCCGTTGCCCTGCACCCAGCCGACCCGGAACTCTCCGGCCGGCGCGGTGGGGAACTGCGGTGTCACGACCAGGAGCACCGCGACGCTCACGGCAGGGTGTAGTCCGAGCATGAACCGGATGCCGCCGGCGCGGACCCACTGCACCACAGAGGCGCACAGAATGACGATCAGCAGCGACAGGCCGGTCACGCTCGTCCACGACGCGACCTCCGCGAGCGGCCCGCCCACCTGGGTCATGCCGAGGCGCGCCCACGGGAACCCGGAATACGGCCACGCACCCATCACCACCTCACGGGCCGTCCACAGAACCGCGATCAGAGGCGGCACCACGAGCAGCTGCACGAGGCCGCGGGGCCAGTGATGCGCGGTCCACCGGTAGGCGAGCGTGATCGGCACCGCTCCCGCGCCGAACAGGACCGCTTCCAGCCCGGCGAGGGCAAGCCACGGGACCGGGCCGAGGAACTCCCCCACCCACACCAGATGGGTCGTGTAGAACACGGCGCCGAAGACAGTGCCGGCCAGCAGCGCCCCGCCGATGCTGCGGCCGATCAGGGCCACCAGGGCGACCGTGACGCTCACGAACGTCAACGGCCACCACCCCACCGGCGCGGAGGCGAGATCCAGTAGGAGGCCGGCGGCCGCGGATGCCAGCACCGCCGCCCACAACGGCAGCGACCATGCCGCAACGGGGCGGCGCGGCGGCGTCCCCTGCTCCGGCGCGGCGGCCGGGGCAGGGGTCGGCAGGGTCGTGCGCATCGGTCAGGTGTCTTTCTGGTGGAGTCGCGTGAGGTAGTCGTTGTACGCGTCGAGCTCGGGGTCGCCGTGCGCGTCGGCGCGACGGTCGGCGGCGGCGGCCTGGGCGGTGTCGTCGCGGAACCAGCGGTGCATGACGTAGATGAGCATCAGCAAGGTGGGGGCCTCGCCGTAGGACCAGGCCAGCCCGCCGGCGAGGCGCTGGTCTTCGATCGGGTCGATGCCCAGCGCGCTCGTCGGGCCGGCGAACCCGTCGATGAGGGTGGTGGTGGCCATCATCAGGAAGACGCCGAAGAAGGCGTGCAGGGCGGCTTCGGCGAACACGTCCAGGGCGCGGCCGCCGTGGCTCATCCGCACCGGCAGCGGGTCCGAGGACAGGATCGGGATCGTGAACAGCATCCCGGCGACCAGGAACCCGACCTCGAGGAGGGTGTGGCCGGTGACGGTGGTAAGGATCGGGTCAGCGAAGTTCGCCAGGTAGAGGCCGTAGAACGCGAACAGATACAGCGGCACCGCCAGCCACGGGCTGAGCAGCCACCGTCCCGTCCGGCTGTGCAGCCCGGCATGCGCGGCACGCAGCACCAGGAGCCCGGGGCCGCGGTGCGGGGTGGCGCGCAGCAGCAGGGTGCCCGGAGAGCCGAGGACCAGCAGCGGCGGGATCGCCATCATCAGGGTGAGCTGCTGGAACATGAACACCGAGAACAGCGCGTACCCGTAGTTCTCCACAGCAAGACCGGTGACAGCGGCGAGGGCGACGCAACCGAGTAAGAAGCTGATGGTCCGCCACATCGGCCATCCGCGCCCACGCACCCACATGCGGATCGCGCCGGCCAGGTAGGCGACTGCGAGCAGCCCCGCCAGGATCGGTAGCAGGGGGGCGGGAAGGGGGGCCGGGGTGAGGAACACGCCCAGGGTCGGCGGGGCATCCGGGATCCACACGGTTGTCACGGCGTGTCCTTCGCGGCCTGCTCTATGCCGAGGGACTGCGCGTGGCGGGTCGCGAGTTCGTCGACGGCGCGCGCGAGGGTGGGGTCTTCGCCCCGGGCGAGGCCGGCGTATTCGACGTGCACGCCGTCCGGGGTGGTGCGGGCTTTCACCCAGAGCCGCCGGCGGGGGACGAACAGGCCGGCGAACAGGCCGAGGGTGGCGAGCACGGAGAACGCGAGCACCCAGCCGCTGCTGGGGTCGCGTTGGATCTGCAGCGACGCGAACCGCTTCACCGGCTGCTCTGTCGTGACCTCCTCCCAGGTGATGGTGCCCCATCCGTTCGGCAGGTCGACGGTGGCGCCCGGGGTGAGCTCGAGGGAGTCGGCTGTGGTGTCGCCGCCGGTGTGTTGGGTGAGCCCGTCGACCTCGAGCGTGTACACCGACCTCGGGGTGCCGTCGTCGATGCCGAGATCGCCGCTGAACACGTTGAGGGTCATCACCGGGTTGACCACGTCGGGGTAGACGGAGGTGAACGCGCCGGAGGGCAGCACCCCCTGGGTGGGGTAGAAGAACCCGACCAGCCCGACCTGTTCGGGCAGCCCGTCCGGGATCTTGATGATCCCCAGCGAGGTCATGTTGGAGTCCTGCGGCAGGAACGGCTGCGACTCGCTGTACACGACCTGGCCGGCGGCGTCGCGGATCGTGAGGGTGGGGGCGTAGCCGTTGCCGAGCAGGTAGATTCGGTCGCCTTCGACGGTGATCGGGTAGTTCACGATCACACTCTCAGCCCGGTCGTCCTGGCCGGGCTGTCGGATAGAGACGTCGGCGGAGAAGTCGCCGGCCTGGCCTGCGCCGGGGGTGCCGGGCAGCCGGTAGGAGACCTGGAAGTCGTCGAGGGTGAGCGAGTAGGGCGCAAGACCGGTCCCGTCGACGAATCGGCCGGGGTTGAACGAGGAGTAGTCGCTGAGCGCGTTCACGAATGTGGTGCCCTCCACCACCACTCGCTGCCCCGTGTACGCGAACGACCCGCCGATCGCCACCGACATCAGCACGCCGATAAGGGCGACGTGGAAGATCAGGTTGCCGGTCTCCCGCAGGTAGCCGCGCTCGGCAGACACCGACGCAGCGCTGCGCGCGTCGTAGCGTTCCACCCGGTACCCGGACTTACGTAGCTGCTCTGCCGCGACGGCAACCGCGTGCGCGGCCGCATCGGGCTGCGCGGCCCCTACCGGGATGGTGAGCTCCCGGTACTCGGACAGGCGTGATAGCCGCGCCGGGGTGCGCGGCGGGCGAGTGCGGAGCGCCTTGTAGTGGTGCTTCGCGCGTGGAATCACGCAGCCGATCAGGGAGGTGAACAGCAGCAGGTAGATCGCGGAGAACCACGGCGACAGGTACACGTCGAACAGCCCGACCGCGTCCGCCAGCGGGAACACGTCGGGGTTGTCGCGTTCCCATTGGATGACCCCGTTGGGGTCGGCGCTGCGTTGCGGGAACAGCGACCCGGGCACGGCGGCGATGGCGAGGAACAGGAGCAGCACCAGCGCGGTGCGCATGCTGGTCAGTTGCCGCCACGCCCACCGCAGCCAGCCCGTGACACCGAGGGTCGGCTGGGTGATCTCGGTTGCGGTATCGACATCGGTGTCGGCGTGGTCGCCGGGCCGCAGCGGGTCGGCTGTGACGTCGGTGCCGGTGTCAGAGCGGGAGGGGAACATTGATCACCACCTGTTGCAGCTGCGACATCAGCACCGTCCACAGTCCCGTTACCATCAGCAGGCCGAGGGCGATGAGCATGGCCCCGCCGAGGATGTTCAGGGCGCGGATGTGGCGGCGCAGGAACGTGACCGAGCGGGACGCCCAGCCCCACCCGGCCGCGAGGATCAGGAACGGGATGCCCAGGCCCAGCGAGTAGGCGAGACCGAGCAGGCCGGCGCGGGCGGGGTCGCCGAGGTTCCACGACATCGAGATGATCGCTGCGAGCGTCGGGCCGATGCATGGGGTCCAGCCGACGCCGAGCGCGAACCCCAAGAGCGGCGCGCCGATCAGCCCGGCCCTGCCCTGGGCGCGGGGGCGGAGGGTGCGTTGCGCGATGCCGAAGAAGCCGAGGAATACCAGCCCGAGGGCGATGATGATGATCCCGAACACCCGGGTGAGGATGCCTGCGTATTGCAGCAGCAGGTATCCGAAGGTGCCGCCAAGGATCGTGACAGCGACGAACACCACCGTGAACCCGGCGATGAACAAACTCACTCCCAGCAGCAGCCGGGCGCGCTCCGCCGTCACCGTGCGCCCGCTGTTCACCGTGGCGGGTGTGGTCGTCGTGGTGGTGCTGCCGAGGTAGCCGAGGTAGCCGGGCACCAGTGGCAGCACGCACGGGGACACGAAGGAGACCAGCCCGGCGAGGATCGCGACCGGGATCGCGACCCACAGGGCGCCGTCGACGATGACCGCTCCCGGGTTCACGAGGTGTCCTCGGCGAGGGTGTCGGCGACCAGGGTGGACAGGATCGATGCGCTGGCCAGCTGCCCGATGATCCGCGCGGCGACCCGCCCTTCCTGGTCGATGACCAGGGTGGTGGGGGTGGCTTGGATTGGGGTGACTTGCGCGAATGCGAGTTTCACTTTGCCGTCGTTCACGTCGATCACGCTCGGGTAGGTGACGTTGTTGTCGCGGGCGAACGACAGTGCGGTCGCGGGCTGGTCGTAGGTGTTGACCCCGAGGAACGCGACATCTTGGTCCTGGTAGTCCTGCCAGACCTGCTCGAGCAGTGGCGCTTCGACGATGCATGGCCCGCAGGCGGCGTACCAGAAGTTCACTACCAGCACCCCGTCGCGATAGTCGTCGCTGGAGACCGCCTCGCCGGTCTCGGTGACGCCCTCGAAGACCACCGGCTCTCCACGGTCGGTCTCCGGGATCTCGACGATCTGGAAATCGCCGGCGATGTAGCCCTTCTCGTTTCCGTCCCGGTACTGCTGCGCGAGCGAGTCGCCAGACGTGCAGCCGGCGAGCAGCCCGACGACAAGAAGGGCCGAGGCGGTGGCGATCAGAGCGCGGCGGTTCATGGGCGCTTGACCTTGATCAGTGCGCCGGCTACCAGGAACACGACCGCGGCGACCGGTTGCGCGGCCGTCCACACCGGGCCGGTGAACGGAAACGGGAACACCGGGTTCCAAATCACTAGGATCGCCGCGAACACCGGCACCCACCACCATTGCCGCGCCTGGATGGCGAACCAGCTCACAATCACCGCGAAGATCGCGGCAACGAACAGCACCAGCGTGAACCAGTCCCCACCCATCAACACCGGTGCAAGGAACAACACCGCCGCCGCAAGCAGACCCGGCGCGAACGCATTGCGCTGATACACGGACGGGGTGCGCTGCTTCGCCATCATGACCCGCTCACCGCCGACCCCGCCGCCGGCAACGGTCCACCGGCCACCCCAGCATCCGCTGTGTTCGTGCGGGCGCGCCGGTGTCGGATCCAGATGTTCAGGCCGAGCACGATCACGCCAGCGCCGAGGGCGACATCAGCGAGGTTCCCAATGAAGAGGTTCCCGTAGGCGAGGAAGTCGGTGACGTGCCCGACCCCGAAGCCAGGCGGGGAGAACAGCCGGTCGATCACGTTCCCGACCGCGCCGCCCAGGATCAGCCCGATCCCCACCGCCCACCATCCCGTCCGTGCCCGCGCCGCGGCGACGATCAACACCACCACGGCGCCGACGCCGAGGAGAGTGAGCAGCCCTGTGAACCCGGCGCCGAGAGAGAGGATCGCGCCCGGGTTGAACGCGAGCTGCAGCCCGAGCAGATCACCCAGCAGCGGGATGCGCTCGTCCTGGCGCAACCCGTCGAGTGCGGCCGCTTTCGTCGCCTGGTCGATTAGGACCACCACGCCGGCGGCCAGGCAGGCGATCGCGAATCGTCGGGACTGCTCACGATTCATCGGCGGGACCGTTCTTCCCCGTGTCGCCATTTCCGCTGCCCTTGCCGGACGCGGCAGCTGCGGCTGCTCTGTCGCGGCGGCGGCGCTCTCGGGCCACCATGAGTACGACGATCAGGGCACCGCCGAGCACGATCACACCGCTTACCACCGCGAGGACGGGGAGGAACTCCCCACCTCCGGAGGGGCCGTTGTGCATCTCTCCGGAGGTCGTGGTCGGGGTCGTCGCAGACGGTTCGGGTGTCTGTTCCTGGGTCGCTTCGGGGGTGGGGGTACTGGTGGGCACCGTGACGGCTTCGACGGTGTACTGGTACTCGTTGCTGATCGGGTGCCCGTCGCTGGAGACGACCCGCCACCGCACCGTGAACACCCCGGCCTGACCTGGCTGGACAGCCTGGGTGACGGTGGTCCCGTCGATGACCGGTTCCCCGGACGCGAGGTTCTGCCCGTCTGGAGCGACCACCTCGATGATCACCGCGCTGAAATCGGTGAGGATCTCCCCGCTGAACGTCAGCGAAATCTCCTCCGGAATCACGCCGATCGTGGAACCGGCTTCCGGGGAGGACGAGACGATCTCATCGTGCGCGGCTGCGGGAGATGCGACGGCGAACAGCAGACCGGCGGTCAGCAGCAGCGCCGCCAGGCCGGGCAGAAAGAAGGAGCGTCGACGGATCCCGGGGGTGGGCGATCGGCGCCGGGATGCGCGGTCGGCAACGGGTATGGAGGTCATGGTCTCGGTCCTTTCAGGGCCGGTTGATGATGTGCTGGGCGATCGTCGTCGCGTCTCTCGAAACGCCTGCGATGGTGTCGGAGCCGCGGCCGCCGTAGTGCGGCATTCCCGCCACGAACAACCCGGGAAGCCCGGTCGTGGTGCGCCGGGGCCGCTCGGTGCGGGCCGTTTCCGGCAGCCAGTGGTCACCCGGGTCGTATCCGGTGGCGAGGATTACCGACCCCGGCGAGATTTGAGCACCGTCAGCGAAGGTCACCGTGGCGCCATCCGCGGTCGTCACCGCGGGTGCGATCGTGACCCCCGCACGCCGCAGCTGTTCATAGCTGTCGCCGAACACCGGCTCGGGGCGTCTCTCGCGCGACAGCAAGGACATGCTTTCGCCCGCCGCGGTGGGGTAGCTCATCGCGGGCCGGTGGCGCCGTGGAGTGCGGGTGGACAGGGTGACGGCGTGCGATGCGGACAGTTCGCGAGCCAGTTGCACACCACTGTTCCCGCCGCCGACGATGAGTACGTCCCCGGCAGGGATCTGCCCCGGGTATAGGTACTCGCTGCTGTGCAGCACGGCACCCGGCACGCGGAGCCAACTCGCCCACTCCGGCAGCCGAGGATGCGCGGCCGCGGCGGTCGCGCACACCACATTGCGGGTCTGCACCTCACCCGTCGTCGTCGATAGCAGCAGCGTCGAACCGTTCCCACGATGCTCCACCCCGGTAGCTCGGACGTCCCAGACGGTCTCCACGCCAAGTCCGGCTTCCACATACGTGAGGTAGTCGACCATCTCGTCCGCTCGTGGATGTCGGCGCTGATCGCCCATCAGTCGGCGCGGAGACAACGCGCTATGCCGGGCGTCGCTGAGCAGCTCCATCGAATGCCACCGCGACGCCCAGGAACGCTGCCCCGGTGCGGCCGCGTCGATCACCACGAACTCGTGCTGCGGCCGGAGCCCTTCCGAGCTCAACGCCGCCGCGACCGCCAGCCCGGCCTGCCCGGCGCCGACGATGATCACCCGTCGATGTGACAATCCGGCCCGCATCACTGGCCACCGCTCACCGCGGCCTGGATGAGGTTCTCAAGGTCGTCCCACTCCTGCAACTCCGCGAGCTCACCGTTGACGAAAAACGTCGGTGTGCTGCTCACCCCGAGAGCGCGACCCTCTTCAAAGTCCAGATTGACACGTGCCGTCGTTGACGGGTCCGCTACAGCGGCGTCGTAGGCGGCCATGTCCAAGCCGAGCTCCTCCGCGAAGCCGCGGAACAAGTCGGCGCGAGACTCCTGCGCCTCACCCCACTCCGCCTGTGTCTCGAACAACCGGTGATACATGTCTTCAAACCGGTCCTGCTGCGCGGCCGCTTCCGCGGCGATCGCGGCGTTCTTCGAGTTGAAATGACCCGGGAGAGGGAAATAGCGGATCACATACGTGATTTCCCCGGCGAACTGCTCCCGCAGATCCTCCACGATCGGGTAGAACGACCCACATGCTTCGCACTCGAAATCCAGGAACTCAACCACCGTGACCGCGCCCTCACCTCCGTCATCGAGGACGTGCGAGTTCTGCCGCACCAGCTGCGCCGACGAGGGGCTGTCCCCGGACGAGGGCGGAGCGGTTTGGCTCTGATTGATAAGGACATAGATCAACGCGGCCATAGCCAGCACCACCACAACGGCAATGGTGACGAGCGTCGCCTTTACAGGGGTTTTCATCGGGTACTCCAAACCAGGACACGGCACAGGACAGAACCCGGGCACACAGCCCGGGACGAAGCACCACCCCACGGGGTGGCGTGCCAGATATCAGGTTCGGGAAAGACCCAGTTGCGTCAACGAGAACACGATCGGATGCGCGCGCGCTGCCGAAGCGGGAATGAGCGATGGCATCCGTGGCGCTGCACCGAGAACGGGCGGCATCCGCCGCCGCCACAGTCTCCGCAACACCACCATGAACGTGAGGCCGCACAGCACACCAAACACACACAACGCCGCACCGACGAGCGCGTTCGACCCCGACCAGGAGCCACCAGCGACGGCCTCGTGCTCTGCTGTGGTATCCGCTACGGGCTCCACGTGCGGGTCCATCAGCCCGGACACCATGAGAGGAATAGGCGCCGACCCATCCAGCTCCGTATGGGCCGTTGCCGCCAGACCGAGCATCAGCAGCAACGCCAAACCGACGCTAGTAATGAGCCTCATTATCAACAACTGCTCATTCAGCGTCATGGATTGTGAGTTCCGGGCCGAAGAGACCATCTCCAACAGCTTACCGTGCGCACTCAAACGCACTCAGAACGCCGAAGGCGGCGCCGGCGAGGAGGGTGCATGGGTGTCCCGGGTGCTGTGAGTGCTGACGAGGAATGTCGGGAACGCGGTGAGATGACACTAGATGTCACGTAGATCGCGATGTTTCGCGTGGTCCGGGTCGACTTTGTCGTGACACTTTCCCGGCGTCGGCGGCTGTCCCACCGACTCAGTCGTTTGTTGCGCACCAGAGCGCCCGCGCGTCACGACTCGGAAGGATCGTCCACTTCATCCTCGCTAGGTTCCAGCGACTGCTGGTTGGTTGCCTTTGCGTGGTCGTCGAATAGACGCTGCAGGAGGAGGACGGGGTCCTCGTTGCGCAGTTCCGGATGCTCCTCGAGAACACGGTCGACTCCTGCGCTTACCTCCTCCGGAGAGAGCTCTCTCATCGCTTTGGCGAGTTCTTGGGTAGCGGGATCATCGGCGATCCGAGCGCCTGCCAGTTCGCGCCACTTCTCGGCGCTGATCTCCTGGTGAAGCTTCCCGGCGACTCCGTGCGCGACGGCGTCGAAGAAGAGTTGGTACCACTGGTCGCTGGTCAATGAGGGATCAGTCTCCACGACGTCGTCCCCGGGTTTGCTGTTCTTGACAGCTCCAGGTTCTGTGATGGCGATGCCATCGGGAGTGCGTTCGCGTGCCGGAACCTCTGCCGCGGCCGTTGCTCGACGGTCGGCTAGGTACTGCTTGAACTTCGGGACACCGTGCTTGATGGCGGCTTCACCGCCTGCAATTGCCGCTGCGATGGCGAGGTCGAGGAGGAAGTCGGCGTACCCGCTGTTCACGAACTTGGTCATCTTGCTCGGGATCTCGTGCAAGACAACCTGGTTCGAGACGCCGTCGGGACCATGCACCAACGGGCTGGATGCGCCCGGAACCTTCTTGGATGGAGTGAGCTCGGCACCAGCTGGTATTTCGACCAGCATCTTCTTCATGATCGGCTTCGCGTTCTGCGCCTCATTCCCCATGTCGCCACACTAGCGACGAGTGGGTTGCGACGGGATGCGCGCTCGGCAGGCGACAAGAGCATCACGCGGACCTGAGTCGGCTATCTCGTGGCGCTTGTGTGGGACCGAGACACGTCGCCGTGGCTGCCGGGGTGATATCGGGCGTTCGCCTGGGAGGATGTCACCGTGGTTGCGACGGGGGCGAGGGCGACGGAGCTGTACGCCATCCTTTCGGACGCAGGGTGGAGACCTTCGACGAAGCCGTCGGCGCCGCGACTCGATCGGCTGCCGGCGGAGTTTGCTGAGAGCATCATGCGCGTATACCACGATCTTGGCGGAGTGCAGGAATACCCCCGGCTCGCCCCGGGCAGTTGGGACCTCGCCTACTCCGATTTGCTCGTCGAACTTGACGAGTCGTTTCACTTCAATCGATACCGCGAGTCCACTCTCGGAACTCCATGGGCGGCATCGCTGCCCTGGGCCGAGGTCTACGTCGAACACTGCAAGCGGTGGGAGCGCTTCGCTGGGACCGGTGGGAAGCGGTGGTCGAACGACTCGGCCAAACGCATGTTCGGCGGCGCTGACCCGGATGGCGAGTTCGGCGTCTACGGCGCGCCGAGATGGAAGCAGCGTGCGCTGTACGACGCAATGAAGGATGCCGCGGCGGCGTCGGGTCAGGTGAATCTCGCACGGGTGTCGATCTACGACCAGGTCGAAGGCATCCGGCTCAACGACGTGCTGTACCGCAGGGCTCACTTGCCCGCTGATCGCGTGGCGGAGTTCGTCCTGTCCAGGGCTGCTGTGAGTGGGGCATCTACCGCAGATTCCCTGGAGGTCTGATGGGCAACGTGAAGCGTGCGCACATGGTGTCGAGGAGCTACCTCCGAGCCTGGGCCGACGAACGGAACCGAGTGGACGTGCTCGATATCCAGCAGGGGCGCGGGTTCACAAGCGCGATCGGCAACGCAACAGTTGTCAGCTACGCGTATGAACCAGAGGTTCTCCCGCACAATCTTGAAGGTGAGTTCGACCGAATCGAGAGCCGCGGGGTGCCAGCGATAGTCAAGTTACGTGCCAGGCACGCTCCGACGGCTAGCGACAAGGACGACGTCATCGCATTCCTCGACATGCATCTCGACCGCGGACGCTACGCAGACCAGTCAGAGGTTCGAACCCCCGCGGTCCTCGTCAAGACTGACGGTAGCTCAGAGGACGCCTCACTCAGCCTTGGCGACCGGCTACTGCTCTCGCGCCACATGGAAGGCGTAGTCCGACTCGCCGCTCTCGGCGTCGCTCAATGGCCGTGGCAAGTCCTGGAGGCGAGAAGTCTCGCCACCGGTGATGGGGCCGTCCTCCTGTGGAGGCAGACAGACGGTGCCGAGGTCTCACTTGTGACCTTCCCGCTGTCGCCGACGCAGTTGCTCGTGATCGGAGAAGGGTTCCCAGAGCGGGCGCCACTGAACACTTTGCTCGCACAGCACAGCCGGCGATGGATCGTCGGCACAGTCGGATCGCTTGTGAAGGGTCAAGCGGCCGTGATCGCTGCCCTCCGTCGTGCTGAGTCCGGCGGAGAGTGACGTCTTCGGTGCGCTGAGTCGATGTGTCCCCCGGCCGAGGTCGCCGACGGTAGTCCGAGGGGGTGGTCGTCGTCGCCATCCGTCTACGCGGACGCCCACCTGCTGAGCTCTTCTGTAACCGAAGGGGCACCCTTGGCGAGCTGGGTGCGCCAGTCGAGGTGGCCGTGGTGCTGAAGGAACCCCACGATGACGATCTCGTGAACACCAAGCCGTTCGGCTTGTGTGGACACCCAGTTCTGCCGAATCGGGCGAGGCGGGGCGGGAAGGCCGCCTGGAATGGCCCACTCGCCGGCAAGCTGGTTCGTCGCCTCTTCGTCTCCCATGGTGTGCGTTTCACCGTCATCGATGAGGATGATGCCGCCGGGGCGCACGTCACCGCGGACAAGGTGCGCGAGCTCGTGCAGGAGGGTGAACAGAACCTTGTCGAGTCGCTTACCTCGTCCGGAGATCGCAATCACGGGCTGGGTTTCGTCGTCGTCGAGGAGGAACGTGGCCCCGTTCATCTTGCTGCCGGGGAACGCCTCGATGTAGACAAGCCGCACACCAACGGCGGCAAAGAGCGTCGCCAGATCTGCGAAGGATGAGACATCTCGCACCTTGCGCGCGAGGTTCTCGGCGAGCTCGCCGAGCCCCCCCCTGTCAAAGGCCCCAACTGTGAGTCTGCGTGCCTGCCGACGGGCGACTGCAAGCCAGGCCTTTTGGGTAGGTGTGAGCGGCACGTCGGGGTTGGCGCGTCGAGCGGCGGCCGCGAAAACGGGCTCCTCGTCGATAGATTCGATCTCGAACAGGTCTCGAATCTCGCCTTCGAGCTCGTCGAGACTGTTTCCGGTGATGTAGCCACGCTTACGGAGCACGGAGACGGGTGCGAGCTGGTTCAGTTGGGCACGCACCTTCACGCTGTGAAGCTGGCTCTGCGTCTCGGTGTCTTGGGCCTGACGAGACAGCAGGTACCGGTTCTGTAGGTTCAACCAGAACTCAGCCGACGTCCCGAGCGCGGCCGCGATCTGTGCGGCCGACTCGCGGGTGATCTCCTTCTTCGCGGACATGATCTCGGAGACGAACTGGGTGGGGCGCCCGAGTATCTCTGCGAACTCTGCCTGTGACCAATGCCGCGCCTCAAGCTCCTCCGCGAGGACTTCTCCGGGTGGAACCTGGCCGGCAAGGTGCTTGTCCATAGTGCTCCTCCTCAGTGCTGTTCGACGGCTTCGATGACGGCCGTGGGGGTACCGCCGGCATCCGGGTAGGAAACGCGCAGCTGATGCTCGTCGTCGATCCGCAGTGTCGCGCCGCGCACCCCTCGCGTTGTCGAAGGCCGCACCCGCAGGCTCATCAGTGCCTCCAGATCGCCCGGCCCGGTCGCGGCGCCGATCATCTGAAGGACTCGCCGGTAGCGGCGCAGGAGCGATGCGGACCAACCGCCCGCGGTGGACGCGGTCTCATACGCGAGGCGTTCCAACTCCCCGTCCCCGAACTGCAGTTGCAACGCGCATTCCGCTCTTCACCCCTGAACTGATACCGCAACGATAACCGACGTTCGTGTGGGTGGTGAAAACTCACCCCCGTGTCTCCATGTTACACTAGCTACATCACCCCAAGGGTGATTAGGTGATGACAAGATATGAATCTACAAACGAAGGAGTGTCGCATGACGACGCAGCCGAACCTCGCGGATGCGAGCAACAAGAAGGACCCGGTGATGACGATCACGATCGACTCGAAGCAGTACCAGGTGCAGGACGACGACTGGGAGGCGCGCGCCCTGCTCCTGCTGGCAGGCCTTGATCCGGCCGAGTATGACCTGGCTCAGATCAAGCGCAACGGCACGCTGAAGCGGTTCAAGGACCGGCAGATCGTCAAGGTCGAGGATGGCGACGAGTTCGAGTCCGTCAAGCAAGACGGACCCGTTGCCTGATGAGCACCGCGGGGCAGGGCGTGCAGGGGTTCATCGATGACCTCGCCGAGTGGGGCGCGCCGGCAAGAGTCGTGGAGTCCTGGGTTGTGTTCCCGGTGCGTGCGCCGAGTGGTGGACTGGAGGGCGAGGTGCTCGAGAGTGCAGTCGCCGCGAATGAGCTCGCATCCTGGCCGCTGATCCCTCCCCACTGGGTCCACTTCCCTTCGTCGGTGACGCTCCCGCAGGTGCACGCCGATCAGTCAGACACGCAGCCGGGGTGGACGCGACACTCGCGACAAATCGAGCGATGGGAGCAGGTGACCGAACCGGGCCGCGCCTGGCTCGGTCACGCCCGCGCCACCCTGGCCGGGGCATCATGACGGGCGAGCGGCGATACTCGGTCGCGATGCCGGCCGCGGTCGCCGAGATCCTCACGGCGCATCTGGACCGAGAGGACGGGCAGGAGGATGTGGTCCTCGCCACCTACGCTCCTTCGACGGGACGGGAACGAACCTCGGCGCTCCTGCGCCGCGTGTTTCTCCCGCACCCCGGCGAGCGGCACGTACACGGGAACGCATCCTTCACTGCCGACTACGTGATGCGCGTCACAGAGGAAGCTGCGGCTGCAGGGGAGGGCCTGGTTCTGCTGCACTCCCACCCTCGGGGGACGACGTGGCAGTCGATGAGCACGACGGACCGAGCGACTGAGTCGGGGTACGCCGGACTCGGAAGTGCGGCGACCCGGCTCCCAGTGATTGGGATGACCTGGGGAGGTGCTGGGCAGGTGTGGTCGGCACGGTTCTGGTTCTCGCGGACGAGCGTGGTTGACGCGGAATCGGTGCGAGTGGTTGGGGCGACGTTCGCTCCCTCGTTCAATCCGGTTCTTGTCCCAGCGCCGGAAGCAACGTCGGCGCAGATCCGGACGGTGAGCGCCTGGGGCTCGGCTGTACAGGAGGATCTCGCCCGGATCCGAGTGTTGGTGGTCGGGGCAGGCAGTGTTGGCCTGGACGTCGCACAGCGACTTGTGGCGTCCGGGATCCGCACCGTCGGCGTGATGGATTTCGATGCCGTGGAACACCGAAACCTCGACCGGATGATCGGGGCGCGCCGCCAGGACGCCCGAGATCAGGTCGCGAAGGTTGACATCGCGGCCCGGCTCCTCCGGGCACAGGCCACCGCAGCCCATCCGGACATCCGCCGGCACGAGATGTCGATCTGTGGCCCGGACGGACTGCGCGTCGCGCTGGACTACGACATCGTCTTCTCCTGCGTGGACAGACCGTGGCCGCGAGCGGTGCTCAACCAGATCGCCTACGCGGACCTCATCCCGGTCATCGACGGCGGTATCAACATCGAGGTCGCCGACGACGACACATTCAACCGGGCAACTGCTCGCGCGCACACGCTGGTTCCCGGCCAGCCATGCATGGCCTGCACGCGTCAGCTGAAACCAGCCAGAGTGGCGCTGGATCGTGAGGGGCTGCTCGACGACCCTGAGTACGTTCGCCGCTCTGAAATCGACCTGGAGCGCGCTGGCCAGAACGTCGCGACGCTCTCCGCGATGGTCAGCGCACTGCTTCTCGCTCAGTTCGTGAGTCTGACCGTCGCGCCTGGCGGGCGTGGCGTACCAGGTCCGGTGTGCTACCACTACCGCCCGCACGTCCTCGAAAAGCTCGAAGACGCTTCGGCACCATCCTGTCCGTGGGAGACGGCACTCGCCGTTGGCGACTCACGGATTCCGATTGCGACGGGGCACGCCCACGCCGAGGAGATCGTCCTGTCGCGGCACCGCGCCGCGCGGACACTCCGCGGGCGATTCCGCCGGCTGCGAGGGTGGCTCGCCGACAGCTACGGAAGCTGAGGCGTCCCGATCGCTGAAACTCGCTACCGGGCCGATGTCGACCGGGCATCGGACACTAGCCAGCTAGCCCATTCCACCAATCTGACCAACCACATCAACAAGGAGACACCGCTATGGCGATCCCCGTAGTCCTTCCATCATTCCGCTGGCCTTCCAAGAAGGCGGCATTCGACGACTTCAGACTCCTGCACACCGGCGGCCCCTACGCCCCCTACGACCGCATCACCAATCCGTCACACGACCTGATGCTTCGCGAAGTGCTGGATCTTCACCCCGACGCCTCCGAGAAGATCGGCGAAGGAGTCGACTACTTCTACGTCGGCCTGACTAGCGACGGCGACAAGTTCAACGTGCGGTCTGACGCAACGGGCATCTGGATCAAACGCGTGGACGGGTCGCAGGTGGACTTCAGCTACCGCACCTGCATCAGCAACCACACAGAAGAATCTGACGCGAAAGAGGGGCTGCGGCTCGCAGTAGAAGACCGCCGACTGTCCTACCGCGACGACCGCATCAAGGAGGGGACGTTCGCGAGCGATATCTCCGGGATCGTCTTCTCAGACCGCAACGAGGCACATGTCATCTACGACGAGCCCTCATGGGGACAGCTGACCTACCGGTTCGCCGAGGCGGAGGGCGGATGGGACCGAATCCTCGTCCACTCGGGGTACGGCGGCGTGCTCATTGGCAGCCACCTCATGGACACGGACGTACACACGAGATGGCTCGAGTTCTACGACCGACACGCAAACCGCCGGCTGGCGACCGCAAGCGAGGCCGCTGCCCGTCCGCGACCTCGACAAGACGCGTGGACACCCTGACAACTCCGCCAGGCCTCCCGGCCACGCAACGACGCCACCCGCTGGAGGGCAGTCGGGTGGGTGATCCCAGTGTCGGTGGCCCTGGGCATCATTACGAGCAGACACGTCAAGTACCGCCTGGGGGAGGTATGAGTGAGCAGTATCGTCGCGGAACACAGTCGCGTGATCGCGGCCTTCGGTGAGCCGACTCTGTCTCTGCTGCGGGGGAATCTCGCACCGGCGAACGTCGCGATTCTTCGCTCCGGATTCCCGCAGGATTCGAAGACCCAGCCGACTGCCCGTCTGCACCAGATGGTGGACGCAGCCCTCAGCGAACTTCGCGAGCGTGGGATCTCCCACGTCCCAGACGGGGATGGCAGAGAGGTGTGCATGGGGTGGGTGCGACGGCGGTGGCTGACCCGTGACGTCGACGGACAGAGCTACACGCTCACGTCCTACGCGATGCAAGCGCTCGGTCTGGTGCAATCCCTGACGCGCGACCGGGTGAATCTGTCCGAGCACCGCATCAAGAACATCGTGGAAACCGCGAACCGGCTGAACGCGGCTTCCAACCCTGACCGTGATGCCCGCATCGCCCGGCTCCGCGCGCAGATCGCCCAGCAGCAGGCGGAGTTGGAACGGCTCGAGGCAGGCGAGCCGATCGCCCCCGTCACCGCCGACTTCATCCTCGAGGGGCTTGTTGAGCTGCAGGATCTCGTTTCCGGTCTGCCCATTGAGTTCGCCCGTGTCGGTGAGGTCGTAGAGGCACTGCAGGACAGGTTGCGGGAGGACTTCCGGGCAGACGAGCGACCGCCCGGGGACATCGTCGCCGACTTCCTGATCCGCGCAGACGACCTGACGACCGCGACACCGGAAGGGCGCGCGTTCGAGGGGGCGTTCAACCTGCTGGATGACGATGCTCTCACCGATCAGCTGCGCTCAGACATCACCGCGCTGGTCGAGCATCCCGACATCTCTCCGGTTCTCACCACCGCGGAGAAGCAGACGATGATCGGGATCGTCCGCGTGGTGCGGGACGGAGCACGAGACACGATGGCGAAGATCGTCGACACCATCGAGACCCTCAACACCTACATCCGATCCCGGAACATCTCCGAGGATCGTGAACTGGACCGGGTGCTGATGCAGCTGGAAGCCGGCCTGAGCGCGTGGATGCAGACAGCGGGGCCACGAGAAACAGTTCCGGTTGAGATGCTGCCCGACGGGTTGGACATCCTGCACCTGAAGGAGAAGCTGTACGACCCCGCCTCGGATGTCCCTCTCGACCCGCTCGAGGACGGCGCCGAAGAGGATCGTCCGGAAGCCATGTCACTCGATGAGCTTCGCCGCTACGGGGGACCGCACCTGGACGCGCTCCGCGGTGCGCTCGACGAAGCTGCAGCATCGGACGGCGAGTGGACGATCGGTGCAGACGTCTTCCCCCGGCTCGCAGCTGACGAGCG
Source organism: Microbacterium sp. MTN4-26 (assembly GCF_042846595.1). Lineage (NCBI taxonomy): Bacteria > Bacillati > Actinomycetota > Actinomycetes > Micrococcales > Microbacteriaceae > Microbacterium > Microbacterium sp. MTN4-26. The sequence goes on along the minus strand of NZ_BTGO01000013.1, from coordinate 52,501 downwards.
GCGACCGGTGGACGCGTTGGGCCTCCTGCACCTCATCGCGGACCGTGACGACCTGGTGCGCACGGGCACGCACGAGGCATACGTCACCCGCCGGCCCGACGGTACCGAACAGGTCCTGCTGCTACCGCAGATCACCCCGACGCGGAGGCTCGACGATGACCAGTGACTTCCAGGAGCTCGACGACACGGTTGCCGAGCTGTCGGTCGATGATCTGACTGACCGCACGCCAGAGGACCTCTACGACGAGCCGGAGCAGGAAGTCGACGACGACTTGTCATCGGTGGAGTTCGACGGAGACACCGGGACGCTCACCGCCGAGGTCCGATCTGCGCTCGTCGCTATCCTCAACGAGCGCTTCATCACCAGCGACACCCACAAGAAGGAGTGGCAGACGCTCACCGTCGCCCACGCGCAGGTGAAGTCGAGACTCAACGACATGTATCTCGACCTCGAGTACGACGCCAAGTACGAGGTCGCGTTCAAGGTGCAGGTACGCAACGCCGACAGCACACGGGGTTTCCCTGCGCTGCTGCGGGCGATGACCTGGAATCGGGACCAGACTGCCGTGCTCGTCCACCTATGCCTCACCCACCGGGATCAGACTTCAAGCGGGGCAAGTCGCGCAGTCGTCTCGAGGAGCGACATTCACGCGTTCATCGGCGGCAACCGTCCGAAGACAGCGACCGATCAGTACATGGATGGCCGTCGAGTCAACAATGCGATCGACGCGGTCGCCGCCGCCGGACTTCTCGACAAGACAGCAGAGGACGGCGTGTACACGATCTCGCCGGCACTGCCCCGACTGCTGCCCCTCACGAGGCTGCGCGAACTGGTCACCTACTTCACGGAGGCAAGCAACGATGAGTGAAATCTCCGCAGGCATCCCGCTCCTGCCGAGCTCGCAGTGGCGGATCGAGCAGATTCAGCTCGTCAACTGGGGCGGTTTCCACCAGCGCACCGCAACGTTCGCGTTCCACCCCGAGACGACCATCGTCACCGGCGCATCCGGTGTGGGGAAGTCCACGGTCCTTGACGCCTACCTCGCGCTCATGATGCCCTCCGACGTCCCTTTCAACGGTGCTTCGAACGCAGCGACCGTGGGGCGTGCGAGGGGGGCAGAGCAGCGGAGTGTGCTGACCTACCTGCGCGGGAAGACCGATGACACCGTGGAGGACGGTGTCACCGTCGACAAGGTGCTCCGCGGCCAGGGCAAACCCACCTGGGGGGCGATCGCGGCGACCTTCATCGCCGAGACGGGGGACCGGTTCACAGCCATGCGCGCGTACTTCGTCCCGGTGGGCGCGGCCCGAGACGGCGACGTAGTCAAACGGATGATGACGATCCCCGGGTCGTTCGAGATCCGCCAGCTTGGCGATTTCGCCCGCGTGGGTTCCGAGTCGTACCCGGCGAAGGCGATGAAGCAGAAATGGTCGGAGCTGCGCCTCTATGGCTCGTACGGAGAGTTCTCGCAGGCGCTGTTCTCGAGGCTCGGGATCGGGCAGGGCGGCGACGGGGCGAACGCGCTAGCACTGCTCGCACGCATCCAAGCTGGAACGATGTCACCGACCGTCGACGACCTCTACAAACGGCTCGTCATCGAGATGCCGGAGACGTTCCGCGTCGCCGACGAAGCCATCACGACATTCGATGAACTCGACGAGATGTATCGGAAGATGGAGACCTCCCAACACCAGGCAGATCTCCTGGCACCGGTGCCCGGCCTCTACGAGGAGATGCTCGCCGCGCAGCGCGACATCGCGCAGGCGCGAGCACTCGGAGCTGTCGACGCCGACGACACCCCGGCGGGCCTCTGGCGTCTTCGCACCCACTCCGCCATCCTCGAGCGCGAAGACGGCCTGCTCCGCGAGCAGGCCGCCGCACTCCAGGAACAGCTCCGTACCGCGACAACTGCCACCCACGAGGCGGAGCGGTTACTCGACGTCGCGAAAGCCGACTACGACGCCGGCGGCGGGGACCGCGACAAGCAGCTCACGGATGAGATCACTCGGTACGAACAGGCGGCCGAAGGCCGCCGCGGGATGCGCGCGCGACTCAGTGACGCTCTGGCAGGTCTCGATCGCGTCGTGGACGGGGAGGGCGACCTTCTTACCATCCACTCCGAAGCCCGCGCATTCCCTGAGCGCGCCGCGGGGGTGAAGGCGGAGCTCGAGAGCAAGCGCGAGCAGATGATCCGCGACGAGCACCCGCTCGGCGAGGAGCTCAAGAGCGTCCGGGCGGAGCTTCGCTCGCTGGAAGGTCGCTCTGGTCGCGTGGACGCATCGATGGACGCTCGGCGCCGCGAGGCCGCCGACGCTGCCGGACTCGACGTGGCCGATCTCCCGTTCGTCGCCGAACTCATCGACGTTGCTGATGGCGAGGACCGGTGGCGGGGCGCAATCGAGACGGTCCTGTACGCGAGCGCGCGGATCCTGCTCGTGCCCGGTGAGCACCTTGAACGCTTTTCCCGGGCCATCGACCCGATCCGGTCGTCGCTGCGGCTGAACTTCGAAGGCGTTGACCGCAGTGTCGTCGCGCACACCGCGCCTATGGACCCGCAGCGGATTGCCGGCAAGTTGGACTACCAGGACTCTCCGTACCAGGCATGGGTCATCGAGCATCTCAGCTCACCGGCCAGGAACGCCCTGTGCGTGTCGAGCACGGATGGACTCGCTGGTGAGGGTCTCCGCGTGACGCCCTCGGGTCAGACACGACAACGACGGCGAGGGGCGCACGGAGGGAACACAGCGCGTCCGATCATCGGATTCGACAACGCTGGCCTGAAGGCGTCGCTCGAGGCGCAGCAGAAGGACCTTCGTGCGCAGCTAGCAGAGTCCGAGCGGGCGAGGGCGCGAGTCGCGGCGGAAATCCAGGCAGTCGACAAGCGGCACGCCGCCTACCTCCGCACCCTCGACTTCTCGTGGGTCGACGTTGATGTGGACACGCCGATTCGTCACATCGCCGAATTGCGTGCGCTGCAGGAGAAGCTGCTCGCCGACGACGGCGTCCTCGCCGTGCTGAAGAAGCAGGTCGAAACCCTGTCCGCGGTAGCCGACAGCGCCCGACGCCTACAGCACTCGCTCGAAGGCAAGCTCTCAGAAGTCGCAGAAAAACGAAGCGCCTTGGCGGACATGATTGACACCGTCAACGACGTCCTGTGGCCGCTCGAGGAGAACGGATCTTTGACGCTCGACGAGGCTCTGTCGAGGGCCCTCGACCAAGCATGGGAGCGCGCACTTGCGAGCGAGGTGCCGACGAGCGGGACCTGGAAGACAGATCTGCGACGGCTCGAACGAGCCCTCGCGGATGGGGTCTCACGTGCAGCCGAGAAGGAGGCGTCGAGCCGCAAGCAGATCGAGCGCGCCTTCGAACAGTTCCAAGAGCGATGGAACGATCCGACGCGTGGTCAGACGATCGACTCCTACCACGAATACATCGCGATCCTCGACGAGATCCAGCGCGTCGGGATCCACGAACAGCGGGAGCAATGGCGCAAGACTGCGCTGCAGTGGAGCGGAAGGAGTCTTCGACTGCTGGGCAGCGCGATGAGCTCCGCCGTCGACGACATCGAGGCCCGCCTCGACGCCGTCAATGCGATCCTCGAGCGCCTGCCCTTCGGGCCCACGGATGGACGCTTGAAGATCGACATGCGACGCCTCGCGCCGCAGACGGTCACCACGTTCCGTCGCGAGCTGGATGGGTTCAAGAAGCTCGCTACGCAGGGCGCGTCTGAGGAGCAGCTCGTTCAGCGGTTCACGCAGATGAGAGTGTTCGTCGCCAAGATCCGCAAGCGCGACGACCCCGCGCTCACTGCTGAGCTTCGAGCTCAAGTTGTCCGCGAGGAGATCCTCGACGTGCGACGACATGTAGAGATCACAGCGAAGCAGTACGCCGATGCGCTCGACACAGATCCAGTCGCCGAGTATTCCTCGCTCGCAGGCAAGAGTGGTGGAGAGATGCAGGAGCTCGTCGCGTTCATCGTCGGAGCTGCGCTTCGGTTCCAGCTCGGCGACGAGCTCGGGCACCTTCCGCGTTTCGCCCCGGTGTTCCTCGACGAAGGGTTCATCAAGGCGGACTCCGAGTACGCGGGCCGGGCCGTTGAGGCATGGAAGGGGCTCGGGTTTCAACTCGTTATTGGGGCGCCGTTCGACAAGTACACCGGGCTTGAACGCCACGTCGCCCAGACGATCCTTGTCTCGAAAAACCGCCAGTCCGGGCACTCGTTCGTCGACCACGCCTACCACCAGCGACAGGAGGGCGTCGCGTGAAGACGGTCTCGGAGGTCGAACGACGTATCCGACTGCACGTGGCTGAGCGTTGGGCCGACGAGGTCGCCTCGCAGAGCACGGGAGAGCCGAAATGGTGGCCGCGCGGATACTCACTTGGCCGCCCGGACGCCAACATGCTCGAGGCCGGGTTCGGCGAGCTCATCGAACTCGTGGACGTGTGGCGAACGCAGGCATCCGCGTGGGGTGCGGACATCAGAGAGAAGAACATCCGCGCTGATGGCACCGCCTATCCGATGCCGTCCCACATCATCATTCCCAGCATCGATGTGGCGTCCGCCATCGCCGGGCCCGAGTGGACGGCACGGTTGGCCCGCGGGCGTGAGTACGGCAGCATCATCGACGCCCACTTCCCTAATCGCCGAGACGTCCTGGCCCGCACGATTCTCGCGACGGCGGATTGGGCGCGCGTGGACGTCGAGCTCCTCGCCCAAGCGGCCTCATGGTTCGAGCGGCACCCCAACTCGGGCCTCAGCCCCAGAGAGGTTCCGCTCGAAGGGCTTCACACCAAGTGGCTCGAGTCCCGCACGCAGACCGTCGCGCGCCTCGCTGGCCTTCGCGACCTCGGGCTGCACCCGCCCCACCCCTCCCGCATCCACTTCACCTACCTCGACCCGGCGCATCTGTCGGCCGGCAACCGACGCCACGACTCGGCAACAGTCGGAGACGCATTCAGGCCGGCGTACCCGCCACAGATCGTCATCATCTGCGAGAACAAAGACACCGCGATCCATTTCCCAGAAGTCCGTGGAGCGATCGCCGTTGAAGGCGCCGGGTCGGGAGCTGGGGCATTTGCGGATACCGACTGGCTGCGCGAGGCGCCCTTGGTCATCTACTGGGGCGACATGGACGCCGACGGACTCCGCATTCTCGCCCAGTTCCGCGACGCCGGCATCCCCGCGCGATCGCTGTTCATGGACGTCCCCTCATATGAGCGGTGGGAGGTGTACGGGACGAACAGCGACAAGCGTGGGAATCTGATCGCCGCCGATAGCCGCCCCGCGCCCGCGAATCTCGAGGATGACGAGCGGGCGTTGTACGGGCTCCTCAACGACCCGACATCGGCGAGGTACCGACGGGTAGAGCAAGAGCGAATCCCGCTCGACGTTGCGTCCGGCACGGTGCGGCGGCTTCAGGCCCAGATCGATACCGAGGCGAGTGTCGCGAGGCAGCTATCTGACGCTCGGTGAACGCGTCCATTCCTCGCCCAGTGAGCAGGACCCTATGACACTGAGCGTCCCCCTCGCGCGGAGTTCGTTCTCAATGCGTGGCCGCCGCGGCGGATCGGGTCCGGTGTGTTGGAGCTTCCGCGCTGATCTTGAGTCGTGCTGGGATCACATTCGGCGAATGGTCGCGACGGCTTCGTCGAGTGTGTGGAGCGCGCGGAGGACTTGGATCGATCGGCTGAAGATCAGGCTGCTGAACATGGCGTCGTCTGTCTTGGGCATGACTGAGCGGGAGACAACCCAGGCGGCCGCTGACTCGATGCCGACGTCGTCGCTGAACATGTGTGCGGCGACCTCGTTGCGGATCTTGACGAGCGTTTCCTTGAAGGGGCGATCGTCCGCGATGTCCCGGACGCTTGTCTTGTAGTCGTTCTGGGCCGTGGTGAGCCCGTCGATGTCAATGAAGTTGGCGAATCGACCGGTCTGCGTGCGTGCGGTGCGTTGGAGTTCTCCCAGGACTCGGTAGACGCCTTCGATGCTCTCTCGGAGCACGAGGGCAAGCAGCTTCTCGGTCGTCACCCGCGCGGCGGGGTCTGCGGCCATGGCGCGGAGTAGAACGCGCATGTCGACGTCGGTCTGGACGATGAAGAATCGTGCGGCCGCATACGCCTTGACCACCGCAGCCTCGTCGCCGGCGCCGGCGACGCTCTCGACGTCTCGGGCTCGGCGTTCGAGCGCTTCGACTGCGAGCGGGATGGTGCGGTCGAATCCTGCGACACTGTCGGCGTTGGTTGGCCGCTGGCTCGGGGTGCTCATCGTCTCAGCGTGGCATCGATTCGGCGCCTGTGGACGTCGGGCGGCTCCCGTCTTAAAGTTAAGGCGTGAGTGGGCCGTTGGTGCATGGGCCGCGGATGATCGGTGCGCGGCGGCAGTTGTCGATCCCGCGACGGGTGCTGGTGTCGGTGGGTATCGATGTGCCGGGGCGGGTCCGGTTCGAGGTGGCCGAGGGGGTGGTGTGCGTGCGTCGCGCGGAGGAGGGTGAGGAGGGGGCTCAGATGGTGTCGAAGGTCGGCCAGCTTGTGACGCCGCCGTGGGTGATGCAGACTCTCGGGGTTGGTGTGGGCGGCGCGATTTACGCTCGGCCGCGGAATGACGCAGTTGTGGAAGTCCTAGCCGGGTCTCGTCTGCAACGTGAGCTGGAGGGGGCGGCATGAGCAACTCGAACGTGCTGCAGGCCCCTCGCCCGAACGCCGCCGATCGCGCGTGGGGTGAGCCAGGGATGCGGGATGCCGCGGCTGCTCACACGACGACGACACTGTTGCCGGGCGCGGCGGTGCTGCCGGTGACGACGTTCCTGGACGCGAAGGTGTATCCGGTGGTGGTCTGGGACCGGCGCGCGCTGTCAGCGCGGCTGAGCAGAATGGATGGCCCGGCGGTGGCGACGGATGCCGTGCGCGACCTGCTGGATGCGGGATGCCCGACCGTGCTGCGGGTCGCGGCGATGATCGGGGTGGGTGCGCCGACCCCGACGAGAAGGGCGTTGCGGCCGCTGCGGTCGCTGGCGAGGACGATGGGGATGTTCCCTGCGTTCCCGCGCCGCTCCCCGCTGGTCGCGGAGGAGTTCGACGCGCAGGGGACGGCGCTGGTGGTCTGCGACGGGACGAGCATCGAGGTGCAGGTCGGCGGCGATGCGGGCGTGCGTGCGGGCTCGGCGTTGAGCCCGTTGTGGCGTCGGGTGTATGAGGAGCGGTTGTTCGAGTGGGCGATCCGGTCGGATGCGCTGCCGTGCGCGTTACCGGCCGTCGAGGGCCTTCACCCAGGAGTCGAGTGAGCGGGCCGGTGCCCAGCGGACGTCTTCCATCTCGACCTGGATCTCGGAGTGCAGGGTCTGGGCGTTCATCGCCTTCTCTCGGAACGACCTGAGGTTCTCCTCGCGGGTTCCGGAGAGCAGGTTCGACGCGAATGTGGCGATTGAGCCGATGCTGTGCTCGGGTGCAGTGTGCTCGGTGACGTGGTCGAAGACCGCGCCGCCTTCGCAGATGTTGCAGTCGCACCAGAAGTAATCGGCGGGGACCTGCGCGGCGACCAGCGGGAGCCGCTCGAGCAGGTGGTAGGACATGAGCCGCGGGACCAGTACGGAGGTTCCGGGGCTACGGCCGCCGCCCTTGGAGGGCCAGATGTGGCGGAGGGTGCTACTGGTGCCGACCGCGCCGAACAGGGCGCCGGCGGCGACCGCGGCGACGGCGGAGAGGTCGGTGCGCAGGAGCGCGATGCTGACCCGTGAGCCGAGCACGTGCAGCAGGCCGCGGACGGTGTCGACGCCGCCGAACGGGTCGGTGCTGTGGCCGAGGGCGAGGGCGACGGGGACCCCGGCGCGGTCGATCGAGGTGCGCAGCTGGTCTGCGGAGTTCTTCAGGATGAGGGACTCGATGGGCAGCATCGTCATCACGGTCCCGGAGGCCTGGCTCGCGATGTCGGCGCCGCGGCCGAGCGCGACGTCGATCTGGGCGATGTTCTCGAGGCTGATGTACCCGGTGTCGGTGAGCGCGACCGGCGCGCCGTGGTCGAGCTGCCAGGTGACCCATTCGAGGCTGAGCGGTGCGTCACCGGTGGCGCGGTTCTTGCCGGAGTAGCGGTTCGCGTCGAACAGGATCCGCGATTCGGGACCGGCGATGGAGCGGTGAGTGGTGAGCAGCCTGTCGGCGGCGGCGGTCTTGTTGCCGCCGGCGACGGTGTAGAGGGCGGTGATGCCGGCGTTGCGGCTGAACGCGGCGACGCGGTCGACTTTGGACTGGGGGGCGTGGATGAGGATGGCGCTGTCGATGCCCGTCCCGGCGGGAGCCAGGGCGCGATGGTGACCGGAGGGCGGGACGAGATCGGTCATGTTGCGGCTCCCAACGTGATCGGAACGAGGTTCTCGGGTTCCGGGTTCTCCCCGAGGTAGTGACGGCGGAAGCCTTCTTCGGTCATGCCTGCCAGTCGTGCGATGTCGGCGACGCTTTGGTGGCGGATGTTCTTGTGGGCGTTGATGATCTGGGTGAGGGTGGACGGGGTCTCGAAGGCGACGTCGCCGGGTTCGCTGTTGCGCCAGCCCATCTGGCCGAGGCGCATGTTGAACTCGCGGTATTGCCGGTCGGTGATGATCTCCAGGTCGTAGGCGCGTCGGATCAGCGCGCCGATCGACATGCCCCACTTCTCCTTGAGGGTCAGCAGCCGTCGGAACTCTCCGGTGCGAAGCCCTGCCAGGTCAGGGCGGATGCTGTCGGCGGGCGCGAGCAGCTCGCCGGCAAACTTGTTGGACTGGTCCTCCTGCTCCGGGCCGGGGATGTCGTGCATCAGCAGATGTCCGAGCTCGTGCGCGACGGTGAAACGGAGCCGGTCGGGGGCGAGGCCCTTGGTGACCAGCATCATCGGGAACCGGGACCGGTCGCCGGGCCAGGTGGAGACGGCGTCTTGCCCCGGAGTAGAGAGCGGTCGTTCGATCACGATGATGCCCGCGGACTCGACCACGCCGACGAGGTTGCGGATCGGCCCGTCGCCGAGATCCCAACGCTCCCGGAGGCGGCGAGCGACCTCACGGGGATCGCCGTCCAGGTCGATCGGGTCACGGACCAAGGTGCGCTGCGGCTGCGGCGCGATCCCCGTGAGCAGGCCCTCCATCGTGAGCCGGGTCAGGTGGGTGAGCGCTTCGATGCGCCGCATGGTGCGGACCGTCATCGTGCTCGCGCGGCGACGGTGGTGCAGGCAGCTAATCGCCAGGCCCGGGACGGTGGGCTGCTCCTCGAGGATCTCTGGCGGGCAGTCCAGCGCCTTCACGAGCGCATCCCGGCGATCCGGGGTGAGTTCCAGCGCCCCGGTTTCCAGCCGGGAGACGACAGCCTGCGACACCCCTGCCTCACGTGCCAGCTCGGTCTGGTTCCAGCCCTTCGCCTCACGCAGCAGCGTGATCATCGAGATCGCCGCATCCGCCATAGCTCACCTCCGTCCACCAGGCTAGCATAAGAAGTGCATTGTTTGCCGGGCACTACTGCCGCTTGGTTTGACAGGGTCCTCTCAGGTGCAGGTTCTGGTGCGGTGGGGTTCCACGATGTTCGAGACGAGTTGTTGGCGATGCCCATGCTGAGGCGTTCCTCCGACATCATCGCGAGATCTGACTGCGCGATGGAGGCAGGTGCCTCCGGCTCATCCCGGAGGTGCTCAAGCAGGTCGCGGGGCTCTTGATGTCCGCCTAGTAGCTGTCCTTCTCCCAGAAGATGTACTCCTGGTCGTCATCGGTGAGGCCCCATTCGATGCCGATCGACCGCAGCCAGGCGTTCATCAGTCGACAGAGATCGGCCAGCACGGCGCCGAGCTCGTCGGTGGTCATGGGTTCGTCGACCGGCCGGAGCCGGTGGAAGGTCAGGCTCCAGGCGTCCCAGCTGTCTTCGACGTAATCGGTCCAGCCCGCAGGCAGCGGGTCGGGACGGCGGGGCTTGCCGCTCTCGTCGAGGCCGAGTTCGGGGGCGAGGTAAGCCAGGACGCGGACCAGGCCGTTCGCGGCGTTGAGGGTCCGGTAGGCGGCCTCGCCGATATCGGCGCGCCAGGTGCGTTTGGCCTCGTTGAGCTCTGAGCGCAGGTGCGCGATCGCGTCGGTGAGGTGGTCGACGTGGTGCAGCGGCGACGGCGCGTGGACGGCGGTGTATTGCTCGATGCGGTTGTCGTCGACGTGCGCGGCGAGCGGCTTGCGGCAGGCCGCGTCGCTCTTGCTCAGGCCCCCGACGTCCCCGTAGGCGTCCGCGTCCTCGCCACGCAGCCGCAGCGCGGCATGCCCAGCCTCGTGCCGGCTCAGGTGCGCGGCCGCGGCGATCACGTGGGCGATGAGCGCCTCGACGGACTCGACGTCTTCCCGGGTGGCGAACAGGACGTTCGCGGAGACCACGATGTCGAATGTGCCGTCCTCGTGCGGGAGCGTGATCGCCCCGGCATGCCCGGCGCCACGGTCCGTGGTGTAAGGGTTGTCGTCGGCGCGGTCGGTGACCCGATTCACCGTCGCAATCATGTCGCCGGTGAGTGTCAACCGCCAGAGCGACGTGTCCGGGAGCAGCTCGACGATCCCGGTCACCAGGGTCTGCAGCAGACCCTGCTGCTCGATCATGAACGACAGCGCGCCGGCCAGCTCTGGGTCTTCGTAGTCCTCGGAGAATCCGTCGAGCGAGATGCTGATTGGTGAAACGGGCGTGTCGGTCATCACCGTCACCATAGACGCCGCGGCTGACATCACTTCCTCGTCGTGAGGGGCGTGCCAGGAACAAGGAACCCAATTGGTCGGGGTGTCGCCCTCGCCAGCTTGGTCGCGGGACCGTCCGCCCGCATCGATAGTGTTTCCGCGTGGGCCACAAAGAACCAATGACGATCGCTACCGCGCTGAAGCTGATCCAGAAGAACGAGTTGATCCTCCCCGCGATCCAGCGTGAGTACGTGTGGAAGCCGTCGCAGGTCATCAAGATCTTCGACTCGGTTCTGCGCGGATACCCGGTCGGCAGCTTCCTGTCCTGGAAGGTCGCGCCGGAAACGGTAGGCGCATTCAAGTTCTACGGGTTCTTGAAGGACTACAGCGGCTACGACAAGAAGCACAACCCGGTGGTCGACATCCCGACCGACCGCGAGGTGATCGCTGTTCTCGACGGTCAGCAGAGGCTCACGTCGCTGAACATCGGACTGCGGGGCACCTACGCCTACCGCAATCCGCGCGCATGGGCGAACAAGGCGTGGTCATACCCCGAGCGACGGCTTTACCTGAACCTGCTCGGCGAGGCGCCCGAGAACGAGGCTGGCCTCAAGTACCACCTTGCGTTCCTCACGAAGGAGCAGATCACGCAAGCCGCTGAGGACGACACGAAGAAGTGGTTCCCCGTGAGCGACATCTTCGACGCCAGCGAGGCTTACCAGATGGCACAGATCCCCGTGAAGTACGGCGTCGGCAACGAGGCCAAGGCTGTGGAGATGATCAGCCTCCTCTGGCAGGAGGTCCACCACAACCAGAGCCTGCATTTCTACGAGGAGACCGACCAGGACATCGAGCGCGTTCTCGACATCTTCGTCCGTGTGAACTCGGGAGGCACCGTTCTCTCCTACAGCGATCTGCTCATGTCGATCGCAACTGCCCAATGGAAGGAGAAGGATGCTCGCGCGGCCGTCCACGACCTGGTGGATGCGCTGAACACCACCGGCCAGGGGTTCGACTTCTCACAGGACACGGTGCTGAAGTCTGGGCTCGTGCTGGCCGATGTCGGAGATGTCGGCTTCAAGGTGAAGAACTTCACGACCGCGAACATGGCTCGCCTTGAGTCGAGATGGGACGACATCAGCACCTCGCTGCGCATCGCGGCCGAGCTGCTCGCGGACTTCGGCTTGTCGGGCGGCACGTTGACGGCCGATAGCGTGCTCATCCCGGTCGCGTACTACGTGCATCGCCGAGGGCTCACGCCGTCATACCGCGTCTCCGACAAGAAGGATGACCGCGAGGATCGCGCCGCGTTGCGCTCGTGGGTGCTGCGTTCGCTGATTGTCCGCGGCGTGTGGGGATCAGGCCTTGACACGCTCTTGCGCGATCTCCGCGAAGTGCTGCGGAGCGACGGCGCGGAGGCATTCCCACTGGCCACAATCGAGCAAGTGATGGCGCGACGGGGAAAGTCGCTCGAAGTGACCGACGCCCTCATCGAAGACATTCTCGGGCTCGCCTACGGCGGTGGACGCACCTGGGCAGTGTTGGCAACTCTCTTCGATCACGTCGACACGCGAATGCAGTATCACGTCGATCACGTGTTCCCGCAGGCGCAACTTGATGCCCGTGCGCTGAAGACGGCGAAGTCTTCCGAAGGCGTTCGCCGCTACAGCGATGAGTTCGTGGAGGAGCTTGTCGGCAGACGAGACCTGCTGCCGAACTTGGAACTGCTGCCGGGCCCAGAGAACATCGGCAAGTCCGACACGGCGCCGGACTCCTGGGTGGTCGAGCACTACCCCGGAGCCGATGAGCACGCAGCATTCGTGAAGGCCAATGCTCTGCCGAGCGTTCTGCCGCACGACGCCGACAGCTTCCTAGACTTCTACGACGCGCGACGCGATCTGCTCATTGCGCGAATCAAGGACAAGCTGCAGACGCAGGTTCGCGCGGCGCCGACGTTCGAGTCGCGGCGCTCGACTGACATCGACGCAGAGCTTGGAGAGGGTGACCTCGACGATTGAGGGGCTGCGTTCAGTACGCGATCCCGTGCGACCGGAAGATGGCCTCAACGCTCTCGCCGGCATCGAGGGCAGCGCGGACGGTGCTGCGCGTCGCGGCGTCATGAACGGATAGCAGGAGCGTCTTCCCCTCGATCTGCGTGATAGGCCAAATCGCGCGGTACTCGGCAGCGTGGTCATCGGCATAGTCGAGATAACCCCGCAGCTTGTCGGCCGAGTCCCCGAAGTGAATGCCGTGCGGATCGATGATCGTCGGTTGGATGCCGCCACCGACCTCGTGGAACGTCACGAAATCGGGGAAGAGTCGGGCCCAGGACCCCGTTCCGCTGTCACGGTAGGGGATGCAGAGCGCACGGTCGCCGCCAGTCGGGTTGCGATACCAAGCCACGAGGGTGGGTTCCTCGAGTTCGGCTGTGAGCACCTTCCGCTCGAGCCCATCGGTCGCAGAGGGCTTCTTCCAGTAGCGCCCGTCGCCGTCCTGATAGAGGTGCTTCGGCCAACGGTTCACCTCATCGTCACGGATGTTGGCGCGGAGTTGCGTGTCTGACGAGTCGGGCTCCATCCGGATCGAGATCGCATCCTCGATCGTTCCATCGATGATGATGCCGGGGCGCCGTGCCGGCTCCTTCGCTTCCGCCTGGATCCGTGCATAACGTGACCGATCAGCCTCAGGCAGAAGGGAGATCGCCTTCGCATGCTGCTTGAACCAATCAGCAACGAGCGATGCCGCCGCGGTCTCGACATTGTCCACGACGTGTTCGGTGAGCGCGAGAGCTGCGACCGTGATCTTCGCTTCGATCGGGTCCTCGTCGGGATCCTTATCGACGAGGTAGGCCCAATACGCCTCGGCCGTGCCGTCCTTGAGCGCGCGGCTCGCGCGCTTGAAGACATCGTCGATGTTCTTGGCGTCGAGGCGGGTGCCGGTCACGAGTCGCTCGCCGTCGATGACCGACCCATCGATCGACGTCAGCAGCTCGAACACCGACGCGCTTGACACCGCCTCTCGCTTTGACTCCAGTTCGTCGGATGCGTCGAGCTTCCCTCGTTCATCGTCGAGCTTGCCATTGAGGAATGCTCGAGCGTGGGCGGCAGCATTCGGCCGGACCCCATCGTTCTCGAGAAGTGTCGCCAGCGCATGGAGGCGCCGCACATCCGGTGCGGATGACTGAGAGGGAACCACATAGGTCGGCAGCTCGGCGAGCACCTTCAACGCCGCCTCCATCCCGCTGGGCGCGTGATAGTCGAGGGTCAGGCGCACGACCTCTGCGGTCGCGCCCGCCTCCCCTCCGGCGAACTGGCCAACGACCTGCATGACCGTCTTTCGGTCGAACCGCGGGAGGTACGCTTGGACACGGTTCAGCGACTCATCTGACGCGATCCGCCTGGCGAGCGGCTGACGAACGATCCGGCCGATCAACTGGGCGATAGGCGTGTAGTCGACCGACGCGCGAAGCGAGACGAGCACCTCCGCGCGAGGACAGTCCCAACCGGTCGTGATCGCATTCTTCGCCAGCACGACGCGCACGTGAGTTGCATCCTGGATGTCCTGCGGCGGCATGTAGCGCACCGCCCGATGCGGTCCGAGGTCGATTGGGGCACGTTCGGCGAAGGTGTGCACGATGTTCGACGCGACGAGCCCGGGCCACTCCTGGGTGATGGCATCGATCACTGCTCGCACGAGTTCGAGGAACTCGCCATCGTCGGAACGCTGATCGGGGAGCTGGACGACGAGCGCCGGCTTCACCGCGGCTTCCCCCTGCTGCTCTGCGTAGGACGCCCAACGTTGCTCGAACTCGAGTGTTTTCTGCACCGCCAGACGAACGAATGTCGTGTCCGCGGTGACCTCTCCCTGCACGGCTGCCGGCGCGAGCACGATTCGGTCCTTGACGAGCCCGGAGTCGCGCACTTTCTCGATCGGGACGATGTAGTTCTTCCGGAACCGGTTTTGCTGCTCAAGTGCCTTGTTCAGCCTCTGTGCAGTGGCCGAGATCCCGACGAACACGGGGATCGGGACCTCGCCGTTGATGATCTTGTTCACGACGGTCGGAGAGCCGCCCGGCTTCTCCGTCACTCCGTAATGCGCCTCATCGACGACCACCAGGAAGCGGCTCCCGCGCAATCGCACGGTGTTGGCGATGGTCTCCCAGATCGTGTGTCGCTGATTGTCGGACCGTTTCGTGATGCGCGCAGACGCCGAGGCGGCCTGTGTGTTGAGGAAGTAGATGGCGCCTGCCTCGAAGTACTCCTCGTCAAACGAGGCGCCCTGCCCGATAAGGCGAATGTCGCTGATCTTCTCGCTGGCCTCCTGCATTTTGCGCGCCGTCTGGGCGTTGAGGCTCGGATCGTTCGTCACCCACAGGATGGTGGTTCCCTCGATGGGATCCGTGAAGTCAGACCCGAAGATCAGCTGCTCAATGACCGACGTGGCGATCACAGTCTTCCCGGCTCCCGTTGCCGCCTCCAACACGACCGCGCCGAGCAACTCCGAGTCGTTGTCGTAGCGCGCTTGCGCCTTCTTGATCTCCGTGATGAGCGCCTCTGATGCGGTGCGCTGAAAGTCGAGGAGGTGGAACTTCACGCCTCAGCCCTTCCCATTGATCTCGAAGGAGCGCAAGTAGTCGGCATACAGCCTCGTCGTCTCGAGCCGCAGGTCGGGCGGCAGGTAGGCCACGGCTTCCTGAA
This sequence comes from Microbacterium sp. MTN4-26, assembly GCF_042846595.1. NCBI lineage: Bacteria > Bacillati > Actinomycetota > Actinomycetes > Micrococcales > Microbacteriaceae > Microbacterium > Microbacterium sp. MTN4-26. The sequence continues at coordinate 37,148 of NZ_BTGO01000013.1, read as the reverse complement.
ACTCACTCTCCGAGTCCGTAACCACGAACACGTGCCGCAGGTCGCGATCATGCACCGCAATCAGTTCAGCGAACGCCCGCGCGTGGGCAGGTGCGAACAACACTCCGTAGACCGCACCGCTCGGGAGCGCCCAGAGCGCGTCTCCCCTTCGCCGCACAACCGGTCCGAACCCGCCAGCCTTCAGCCACAACAGCGGTGCTACCGCGTCGAACCGGCGCCCGAGCGCAACGAGGTTCTCGTCCTCGTACGTGAGCTTGAAGAACGCGACGTTCTCGTCGTGTCCGTCTGAGAAGACTGAGCCGTCGGCTCGGACGCCCGATACAACAGTCTCGATGCGAGGTCGGGTGACCTTGGCCGAGACGCCCTGCGCCTCCCACTCGGGGTCACCGGGGTGGTGGCCGCCTGCTCGCAGACCAGCGGTTGCCTTCGAGGAGAGTTCATTGTTCGTGACGACAATTGCCTGCCGCCGGCCGCCATCCTGCGCATTCAGACGCATGACGGCTTCTACGGTCGAACCCGTGCCGGCGAAGAAGTCGAGCACCACAGCCTCGGTCGATCGCTGGGTGGTGATGGAGATCCACCGCGCGAGAACGTCTACATCCTTCGGAAAGGGGAACTCCTTCGAGCCGAGCACGGAGCTCAAGTGCTGACTTGCTGAGCGCCGATCTTTGTAGAAGCTCGGCATCACGCTCCGCATCGACATATCGCGGAGCGGTGTTTTCAGTCGAGGGCGCACTCCGAACAAGACGCGGTTTGTGGCGATCATCTCGTCCATCAACTCGCGCTTGAAGCGCCACCCGTTCTCTGGGGGCTCGTAGACGACGCCCGTCGCAGGATCCGTGATCGAGTAGCGAAGGTTGGGCCTTGGCAAGCTGTTGCTCAAGTCACCAACCTTGATGGCGGTTCCGTCGCTGTCGACCTTGACGTTGTCGCCCAGCCCGGGATCGTACTTTGACTTGTTCCTGTTCCACCACGACGACAGCAGGCGCGACGCAGCTTCGGAGTCGTGCTCGGACTTCTCCCACGCTTCAGCAGCGGCGTCGAGAACGTCCTGTAGGCCGTCCTTTTCCACTTTCCAGCGCACGCCGGAATCGGTGAGAGCCGACATGTCGCGCGCGTATACGAGCATGTAGTCGATTCCGCCCGCGTGGAACCGTGAAAGTGACGACCCTCCTCCTTGCCACACGATGTTCCCGACGAAGTTCTGCTCGCCAAATACCTGATCGAGGAGCATCCGCAGCCGATGGTGCTCGTCGTCTCCGATCGCGACGATGATCACCCCGGTGTCCGTCAATAGACGCTTTGCGTGAATGAGTCGCCGCTCCATGAACGACAGCCATTTCGAGTGCCTGTACGCGTCAGTGCTCGCAACGAACCGGTCGTTGTAGATCCAGTCATCCGCGCCGGTGTTGTAGGGCGGGTCAATGTAGATCAGATCGACCTTGCTCTCGTGGGTGTAGAGCAGCGTCTCCAGCGCATAGTAGTTCTCGCCCTCGATCACGACGTGTGTCGGCTTGTCGCCGCCCCGACTGATCTCGCCGAGCGCTTCCAGGCCGGGGTAGATCGGCACGCTGAAGTCCTTGACAACGACGAGTTCGTCGTGTGGGTGCGTTGCGGGTTCGCTTCCTTCGATCGTCTGCTTCGCCGCGTCCACTGCAATGACCGACGCGGCACCGCCCCGGGCTGAGAGCACGACGTAGTTCTGCTTGTCGGCATCGGAGCGGAGTCGTACGACATCGCCGCGCCGCGGCCGGGTTCCGGGAACCTCAAGGTCCTCCGGAAGGTGGCGCTGAAAGACGAGGCCGAAATCCTTATGCTCGACTAGCTTGGCCACCTCTTCGGCGATCTGCGCCCGTAGGTGGGGATCGGGGATTCGCTCGATGAGGTTGTCGACGTGGGCCACGAGTTACACCGTACCGGCGCCACTGGTGTGAGCCTGGAGAGCTACCGCAGCGTCAGGTCAGGCGCGCGCTGCGGAAGGAGATCGTTCAGCTCCACGTCGAGCACCTGTGCGATCGCGAGTAGCGTCATCAAACGAGGATTGGCGGCCGAATCCGGCCGGGATTCGCCCTTCTCGAGCTTCTGGAATGTATACCTACTGAGATTGGCTTCGTAGGCGACCCGGTCTTGGCTGAATCCACGCGCCACGCGGTGTCGTTGAATGTTGGTCCCGATCTCGCGGACGTACGCACTCCAATCCGAGGTCGAGGACGGGGCGCTGCGCACCCTTTCAGGCTGACCGCGAGGCCTCCCCAATAAGGCCTAATCGGTATGGCATTCTCTCGAACATGGGATTCGTCCACATCGATGTTCCGAGCTTTCAGATGGTCGTTCGTGATCCCTTCCTCGAGGCATTGATCAACATCGTCTCGGAGCCGAACGGCTCGGCGACGGCACGTCAGGCCTACGAGACGACCTGCGAATGGTGGGACGAGCACCTGCAGGGGCCCACGGCAGCGGAGCTGTTCGAGTCCATGTTCGAGCCGGCCGACTGGCTGACTGTGATTTCAGATCCCGGCCGGCCTCGCGCCAACCAGGAGGCACAACTGAAGTTGCTACGCGACTGGCTCTTGCTCTACTGGTGCCGGACGGGCGCGATCAGCCTGATCGCTGGTGCCGATCTTGTCGTCCGTCCAGGGAGCGCCGCCTTCTTCATGCGCGAACTGGCGACACGAGCTGAGCGTGCTGGCGAGGAAGGTCACTCTCTCCACACGCGAGTGCCAGCACAGTAGGGGCACCCGCGTCCCGTCGTCGCTCGTACTCTGATCGGCGCCGCCCACCGATGCCCGCTCCGACACCGCCAGTTGATGCGGCGGCCCGAATCAGCGCTGACATGGTCGGGGTCGCCGGCATTGCGGCCGCGCGTCTTGTCCCATTCCTTGGCGAGGTCGGGGTGCGTAGTTCCCAGATCGGTATGTCCGGGCCATGCTCGCTGGCCAGCGCAGTAGGGGCACCCGCTCTTGGCGAGGCCTCGCGTGGAGGGGCTCGTCTCCCAGAGGTGTCCCTTGCCGCAGATCCACCAGGCGTTCTTGGACATGTCCGGCGCGTCCCAGGGGTTGCGTGTGCGGTCGTTCAGACCCCAGGCCCATTCTGCGACGGCGTTCGGATTGCGCCGAATCCAGAGCGGGTAGGGGGCGGTGGCATCGATGATCGCGGCAACATTCACGACATCGAGCGATGGGTGCATCGTGGCGAAACGGGTGGGCCGCGTAGCGCGACGGATTGGTCGCATCCACAGCAAGATCCGCTCGACGAGAACCTCTGCCGGAACGCCAATGGGCGGTAGATCCTGGGCGATCGCGTCACGAACACGATCCGTTGGCATCGTCCGCCAGCGTTGGATCGTGCTCGTATTGGAGAGGACCTCCAGAACTGCGACGACGACGGGGTACTGCGCCGCGCGTCCGAGGATTTCGCGGTCGTCGGCGCTGGGGCGCGGCGCCTCTGTCGGGGCCTGTGAGGTGGTCAGCGCCGCGTTGTCGCGCACCATCTCCCATACCCTGGCGTGCAGCTCGGGATCGACGCGGTCCGCGGCAACTATCCGCCGGAACTTGCGTTCGGCGTGTGCTTGGGTTCGATCAAACGGAAGCACTGGTTGCGACTCAGGCATGGTGCCCGGTCCCACCCACACCATCTGGCCGGGATGCCGAAGGCACCAGTTCTCGCGGTCGTGAGGGATCTGCTCCACGCGCTCACCGGCGGCGCACAGCCGGCAGAGGAATCGCTTCGGATATCTTCCCTCGGGGTTCGGCTGGGCGAGTTCCATCAGCCTGGCGCAGTGCCCGGCGGGGCGCCCGGCTCCGGCCTCCACGATCGCTAGGGCCGCGTCGTCGCCGACCCAGACGCGGCCGACATTCGGCTGCGTCGAGGTGGTCAGCCCCCTTTCAGCGGCGGAGAACGGGATCCCCGCCGCTGCGCACTGGCGTCGCAAGTAGGAGCGGGGTGACTCAAGCCGGTGCCACTTCGGGCGGACCGGCCAGGCGAGATCACCAGTCATGCGGCTTCGTCGAGGTCGTCTCCGCGGAGATCGTCGAGAGTGATCTTGTGTCGGACCGGTGTCGTGTACCGCAGGTCATCGAGCACCGCGTACAGACGCTGCCGGGTGACTCGTTCGTTCCGGCGGGCGGTGTCGTTCAGGATCGCGGCTACGAGTCGCTCGACGATCATCGCCAGGACGGCGAGTTGACCATCCGCGGCCTTGTGCAGTACTTCCGCGTTACGGGTGAGGAGCCCGGGTACGTGACCGCACAGGGGGAGATTGCGGTCGAAGACGGCCACCCAGCGGTGCCACAGCACCCGGCCCTCCTCCTGCTTCTGATCAACCTTACGTAGCTCCACCATGTCACACCGCATTCTGACCTGTAGGCCTTCGCGGCTGCCGAAGGCCTTCCCACTGCCCAGGTCAATACCGACAAGAAGCACGGTGGCGGGCGCTTCGTTCTGCAGCGCCTTGATGATGCTGGAGGGTTCGCTTCCACCCAGGCGGTGGGCCTCGTCTACGACGACGAGCTTGGTGCGGTGGGCATGCAGCATGTCGACCGCCATCTTGCGCAGTCTGTCGGTATTCGACCGGGTGGGGATCGAGACGGTGGGGGCGAGGAACTCGATGATCTGGATGAGTAGTGCCTTGCCCGTGGAGTGGTCGGTCATCTCCGTCCACACCACCGGGACCTCGCCGCGGTCGACGTACTCAGGATGGCGGAAGGCGTGTGACTGCTCGGTTGAGCGAGCGAGCAGTAGTGCCAGTTCGGTCTTGCCGTAGAACATCGGCGCGGAGATCATCATGCCTCGGCGAGAGTTCTTCCGTCGCGGGTTCGACGCGATGAGATTCGCCAGAATTCGGGCGCCGATGTCCTGTTCTGGCGTCGGCACTCGCAGGGTGAGCTGGAGGAAGTCGTCGCGGGCCTGATCGTACGCCTCCTGCTCCGACAAAGGCAGGCTGGAGTAGTCGGCAAACGTCAGCGCCGGAGGCGGCGGCGGAAGCGCCGTGAACGCCTCACGCAGGCCCGGCAGCGTCGTCTTACGCGCCTGATGAAGCACAAGCGGTTCGATGATCACCTTCAGAACTCCTTCACCGTGACGATGTCGTAATCGGGCGAGTCCCAGTCGATGTCACCCACATCAGCAGGGTCAGACCATCTGTCCAGGTCGATCGGCTCCGGCTCTGTCGCGCCGGCATCGGAGGCGAACGGCGCTTCCGCCGCGGCGGCTCTGCCGCGGAGGTGGCGGTTGCGGGCGCGCTTGTCGGTGCGCTCCCGCCGCTCGATCTCGTCCAGGAGCTCCACTCTTCGCGGGGTCTCGCCAGACTCTCCCGTGCCGAACTGCTCGACCAGCTTTACGGCCGCCTCGGCAGCCATCCACGCCACCTTGTCGTCGAGCGCTGTGTCCCAGCACTCGATCCATTCGTCAGTCTCAGGGTGGCGCACCCAGACGGCGTTGGAGTTGTAGGGGTCATAGCTGATGTCGAACTTGCGCGCCCGGGTAGAACCAGCGGCTGCACCGGTGAGCGATCGGTCTCGCAGTTCCGCGAGCAGCGGCGAGTCGTACGTGCGGTTGTCGAGCTCGATGCCCTCGCTGCTGATCACGCGCGGCTTCGTTGGCAGCAGGGCGAAGAAGTCCTCTGCGCGGAACGGCAACTGCACGCCAGGGCCGACCTCGAACAGGGCTGCGTACATCTGGTTCGGCGTCCACTCCCGTCCCGGGAAGAGGGGCGACTTCAACCCGCCGTGCTGCGTGTTCAGGTACACCGTGGTGATCCACGTCTCGAAGGCGAGCCGCACCGAATCCAGTGTGAGCGTCGGCTTGTCCCGCTTGCCTCTGTTCGCGACCGAGCTGCCAGTGGCGCCGGCCAGCCAGGTCGCGAAGCTCGTGGAAGTGGTTCCGAAGTTTCGCTCGACGTGCGGCTTCACAGTGGGGGTGTTCGGCGGAGCAAGCACCAGCGTGATGCCGAAGGCGCGACAGGCGGCCTCGAACGTTGCAGAGCGGAAGTCGGCGCCGCCGTCGATGGTGATCGCGTGAGGGAAGATCCACGGCACTGCCAGCGAGTCGTCGTCGAGGTAGGGGTTGACCTGCTTCATCAGCGCGACCGGAAGCGTTGCCGATCCCGACAATACGGCCGCCGCCGATCCCGGGATGGCCTTGCGCCCGACGATCGCGCGAGCCAGCAGCAGCGCGTGGTCGAAGCCGTTCGGCGAGTTGGCATGAATCGCCCAGGCCAGAGGGACCCTACTTGCGACGTCGAACAGCACGGTGGCAGTGGGGCGATACGTGTTGCCCTTGTCATCCCACACCTGCACATCCAGCAACGTCGAGTCGATCTCACAGACCGCGCCAAGTCGGAAGGCGTTGCCGGAGAAGTGCTGACGATCCGGACTGTTCGCGGCGGTGCGCCTCGTGGTCGCTTTGTCGAAGCTGTATCGACCCGCGTCGCGCTCGTTGATGTACCCCTGCAGTGTCGTGTTCTTGATGTCGCAGACTGGGTCGTCCGGGTACATGCTCTCCAGTGTCCGACGTACCAGCAACGCGCAATGCCGGCGAGTGGTGGTCGGCATGTCCCGTCGGTCGTCGAGGGCTCGGTCGATAATGGCAATCAGTCGTGGGTCCGCCTTTGCGATCGTCAGCCGCTTCTTGGCCTTGCGGTGCATGCGCGCATCGAGCCCTGCAATTCCGTCCGAGAGGTACGCGTCCCACAGGTTGTAGAGCGTGCGACGTGACCGGGCCAAGGACGTGCCCGCAAGCTCGCCAACCTTTGATGCGATCCGCTGCTCTTGAGTCGTTGTCCCGGGATCGTACGGGGTGCGCGAGCCCGTTGCGGTCGGCTGCATCGGTATCCCGCGGAAGGTTTCGAGCAGGTGCTTCTCCATGTCAAGTACGTCGACCGGCCAGTCACCGCCGGTGGGCCTCAACGAGATATCCGACGCCCGACGAGCTGTGCCTGCATGCGCGAGCAACTCAGGAACTGACACGACCAGCCAGTCGTCGACGGTCCCCTCGCGGCGTAGCTTTGCTTCCGTGCCGCGACGCACCCCCTCCCACACCCATGGTTCCCCGTCGATCTCGACTGCGTCGCCGAGGCGCAGCCTGTACTCCTCACGCACCAACACTCGTTCCTTCCGGGATGTGTTCCGACGTCATGTACACGGTGTCGCTACTGAACACCGCCCCGAGATCGAGGCAAAGGCGACGGCGCCACGCGAGGTTGTCGACCCACGCCGCGGCGAGCGGCGGGCACTCCGGAGACGCGATCTCGCACAACTCCCGTCGCGTCCGCCCGTCGCGTGCGGCATCGAGGATCAGCGCCTCGACTCCCGGCGCTGGTGTGCAGCGTTCATGGCGTGACGCGGACAAGCAATCGAGGTTCCGCGTCGCAAGCGGGTCGTGACCGGTGAGCACGCGGTAGTGCCAGCCGAGCGTGTCGCAGACCTTCGCGGTCTCATCGAATTGGAGACGCGCTTTGAGCTTGAGCTGTTCCTCCGGACGGACGTCGAGCAGTCCGTAGCTTCCGTCTGTGAACTGGGCGAGGAAGTCGGGAACATGCGAATAGCCCGCAAGTCGTGAACCGCGCCCGAACGCGAGTGCCATCGGCTGCGACCACAGACGCTCCACCTGGCCGCCGTAGTCAAGCCACAGCACCTCCCAGCGTTCCTCCTGAGACTCGCACCAAACATGACTACGCGTCCGTTGCCAGAAGTACATCGAGTTCGTGAAGCGATGCCGCACACCCTTCGACGTGCGCACCCGCATCGGATCGATCGACGCCCAGTCTCGTTGGCCGACCTCTCGGCTGACAGGCGAATGGTCCTGGCGTACGCGGGAGCCGCCGGGGAGGGAGTCGATCGAGCGCGGCACCCAATGCAGTTCAGTGTGGGGAGAACGACGTCGCATAGTCAACTGCTTCGCTGCATCGACTGGCTGCACCTCGGATCCCCCTCCCTGCGAAGTGAGACGCTCCGCAGCATCTGCTCCAGATGATGCGCCGACTCGACCCGCCCGGGCCTCTTCGCTTCGGCGTGTCGTTGCATCTCGTGCAACGGGAAAATCCACGAGTGCAACGTAAAGCCCGAAAATGCAACGGCAACGCGTTCCCGACAGATCCGGCCATGATCGCTCGCGCTCGAGCTCTGCTGGCCCGCTACGAAGAGATGTGGCGTGCCCGCATCGACCGCCTCGACGCGCTCCTGGCCGAGCCCGAAACCCCGCCGTCATCCACACCCACGCCGCCACCGGCATCCACCATCTGAGGAGCACGTCATGCCCGTCACCGCCGTCACCAGCGATCCAGAAGCTCTCACCATGACCCTCGTGGGCGAGTTCGCCGCCCCCGTCGACAGGCTCTGGCGAGCGTTCACCGAACCTGCTCAGCTCGAGCGGTTCTGGGGCCCTCCGGGCTACCCCTCCACCTTCCGCGAATTCGACTTCGCGCCCGGCGGCCGTGCGTCGTACGTCATGACCTCCCCGAAGGGCGAGCGCTTCGGGGGCGTCTGGGAGTTCGTGCAGATCGACGACGGAACCTCGTTCACCGTGCTCGACTCCTTCGCCGACGAGCACGGCGTCGTGAACGCCGACATGCCCACCGGGCGGATGGTGTTCACCTTCGAGGCGACCGACGCCGGATCGCGCCTGACCAGTGTGAGCCACTATCCCTCGGTCGAGGCGCTCGAGCAGGTCGTCGCCATGGGCGCGGTCGAGGGCTCGACGCTCGCGATGAACCAGCTGGACACCGTGCTGCAGGGGCTGCGCGAGTACGCGCATGGCAAGGGGACCCGCACCGAGATCCTCACCGACACGCACGTGCGCATCACCCGCCTCATCGACGGCCCGCGCGAGCTGGTGTGGCGTGCGCACACCGAGCCCGAACTCATGAAGCAGTGGCTGCTGGGCCCGGACGGCTGGCGCATGTCGGTCTGCGAGATCGACCCGGCCGTCGGCGGACGCTACCGCTACGCGTGGGAGCCGCTGGAGGGCACCGAGGGTGAGCCGTTCGGCTTCGACGGTGAGACGCTCGTGAGCGAGGCCCCCCGCCGTTCGGTCACGACCGAGCACATGACAGGCACCGACTTCCCGTCGACGACGAACGACCTCTCCCTCTATGAGGAGGACGGCGCAACGCTCACCACCACGCTGATCGAGTACCCCGACAAGGAGACCCGTGACATGGTTCTCGCCACCGGAATGACCGACGGCATGGAGGCCAGCTACGCCCGCCTCGAACGCGAGCTCATCTCCGCCTGACCAGCGCGCAGGCAACGCGACGGGCTCCGGTCTTCCCCGGGGCTCGTCGCCTACGATGGCGGCGTGGACTTCTCGTTCGACTTCACCCCGGACCTCATCGCCGTCTTCCTGACGCTGTTCGTGCTCGAGGTCGTGCTCGGGGTCGACAACGTCATCTTCATCTCCATCCTCGCTTCGAAGCTCCCGCAGGAGCAGCAGGCCCGCGCACGCAACCTGGGCCTTACGCTGGCGATGCTGATCCGCGTGGTGCTGGTGCTCTTCGCGGGATGGATCATCACGTTGACCGAGGAGGTCTTCACCCTCTTCGGCATGGGCTTCTCGTGGAAGGACATCATCCTCATCGCCGGGGGTCTCTTCCTCGTCTACAAGGCCGTGACCGAGATCCACCACAAGCTCGAGGGGGCCGAAGACGAGCACGGTGCGGGCGGCAAGGTCGCCACCGTCACCTTCGGCTCCGTCATCGCGCAGATCCTGCTGCTGGACATCGTCTTCTCGCTCGACTCGGTGATCACCGCGGTCGGGATGACCGAGAACCTCGTGATCATCATCACGGTCGTGGTGCTCTCGTTCGGCATCATGCTCTTCGCCGCCCGGTTCATCTTCGCGTTCGTGAACAACCATCCGACGGTGAAGATGCTCGCCCTGTCATTCCTGCTGCTGATCGGTGCGTTCCTCGTCGCGGAAGGCTTCGGCTTCCACATCGACAAGGCCTTCATCTACGGCCCGATGGCGTTCGCGATCTTCGTCGAGGTGCTGAACCTGGCCTACAGCTCGCGCAAGGCCAAGCGCGAGCAGAAGACGCCGCACGCCGTGCAGCTGCGCCCCCGCTATGTCGACGTCGACGAATCGGTCGCCGTCGGAGCCGCGCTGTCGAAGAACCCGGCATCCGGATCGGTGGGTCTGTCGGGCAAGCCCGTCGCCGGCGCATCCGACCCCGAGGAGCACCGCACCGGCCTGGGCTGATCCCACCGCCGGCACGCGCCGAGGAGTAGGGTGCGGGCATGGCGGATGCGACGGCGATCCACACCCGCGGCCTGCGCAAGGCCTACGGTGCGCACATCGCGCTGCACGGCCTGGATCTGACCGTCGCGAGAGGATCGGTCTTCGGCCTCATCGGCCCCAACGGCGCGGGCAAGACGACGACCCTGCGGCTGCTGCTGGATGTGATCCGGCCCACCGACGGCGAGATCACTGTGCTCGGGCAGTCGCCGCGTGCCGGCGGCGCGGCGCTGCGACGACGCATCGGATTCGTGCCGGGAGAGCTGCGCCTGGAAGGACGCGTGAAGGGCGGCGCGCTCCTGCGCCACCTCGCCGAGATCAGCGGGCCGGTCGAACCGGGCATGATCGAATCCCTCGCGGAGCGCCTGGGTCTGGACCTCACCCGCCCGGTGCGCACCCTCTCCAAGGGCAACAAGCAGAAGCTCGGGCTCGTGCAGGCCTTCATGCACCGGCCCGAGCTCCTCGTGCTCGACGAGCCGACCAGCGGCCTCGACCCGCTCATCCAGCGCGAGTTCCTCGCCATGGTGCGCGAGGCGTGCGACGCGGGCCAGACGGTGCTCCTCAGCTCCCACGTGCTGAGCGAGATCCAGCAGGCCGCCGATGACGTCGCGGTGCTCGCCGACGGCCGGCTCGTCGCCGAAGGGGATGTCGCGTCGCTTCGCATCGCGAGTGTGCGGCGCATCCGAGCCACCGTCGAGGGCGCCGCGGAATCCGTGCGCGACGCGCTCGCGCCGACCGGCGTGGAGGCGATGGATGTGCGAGCGGTGGGGAGCGACATCCACCTCGCCGCCACGGCGCGCGGCGACATCGACCCCGTCGTCAAGGCGCTCGCGCGCTTCACGGTGCGCGAACTCACCGTCGAGGAACCGGACCTCGAGGAGTCCGTGCTCGACCTGTACGGACGGGCGGCGAACGGCGACGCCGCGAGCGGCGGCTCGGACGGTGCGGCATGATCCCGATCGTTCGCCGCTGGCTCGTCGACGGGTGGCGCGGAACCGCCGGGTGGTGCGCCGGGATGATCGTCGTGATGGCGGTGTACCTGCCCCTCTTTCCGTCGATGCAGACCCCCGAGCTCGCCGGAATGCTCGACAGCCTGCCGCCGGAGCTCGTCCGCACCCTCGGCTACGACGACATCACCTCCGGCGCCGGATACACCCAGGCGACCTTCTTCGGCCTCGTCGGCTTCGCGCTCATGGCCGTGGCCGCGGTGTCGTGGGGCGCATCCGTCATCGCCGGTGCGGAGGAGTCGGGTCGCCTCGAGCTCACCATCGCCCACGGCGTCGGTCGGGTGCAGTACGCGCTGGAGAGCGCCGCGGCCGTGCTGGTGCGCGTGCTCGTGGTCGGCGCCGTGGTGCTCGCGACGCTGCTGGTGCTGAACGAACCGTCGCAGCTCGATCTCGAGGTGGGACGGATCGTCGCCGAGGTGGCGGCGTGGACCGGGCTCGGCTTCCTCTTCGCCGCGGTCGCGCTCGCCGCCGGCGCGATCACCGGCGCGCGGTCGTGGGCGATCGGCGCCGGAGCGGGAGTGGCCGCGGCGTCGTTCGTCGTGCAGGCCGTCGCGAACAACAGCGAGGACCTCGCCGACCTCGAGCGCTTCTCGCCCTTCTTCTGGGCATACGGGCAGTCGCCGCTCGGGAACGGGTTCGATGCGCCCGGCCTTGCGCTCCTGTGGGGCTTCGCGCTGGCCTTCGTCGCCGTCGCGACGTTCGCGCTGCGACGGCGCGACATCCTCGGCTGACCCGGCGGGTGCGGTGCCGGCACGGCTCAGGCGCGGGCGAGGCTTCAGGCGCGGGTGAGGTTCAGGCGCGGGCGAGGGTGTCTTCGAGGGCGACCCACGCGAGCATCGCGCACTTGACGCGTGCGGTGTACTTCGATACCCCCGACAACGCCGCGGCGTCGCCGAAGGTCTCCTCGTCGAGCGGGATGGCGCCGCGCGAGCGCAGCGCCTCGCGGAACCTCTCGATGAGGGCGTGGGCGTCGCCGACCGGCATCGGGGCACCGTCGGCGAGGTCGCGCTCCTCGTCGACGAGCGCGACGAGCATCGACGCCGACGCCTGCGAGATGGAGCAGCCAGCGCCGTCCCAGGTGACGTCGCGGATTCCCGCGCCGTCGTCGGTGAGCCGCACCTGCAGCGTCACTTCGTCGCCGCAGATCGGGTTGCGCTGGTGCGAGATCGCCGACCGCTCGGTCGCCTCGGCGATCCCCTTGCCCTTCGGGCGCTTGGAGTGGTCCAGGATCAGCTCCTGGTAGAGGGATTCGAGACTCATCAGCTCTCCCCGAAGAACGGGCGGATGCCGGCGACGGCGTCGAGGAAGGCATCGATGTCGGCGTCGGTGGTGTACAGGGTGGCGCTCGCCCGCACCGATGCGGTCATGCCGAAGCGGCGGTGCAGGGGCGCGGCGCAGTGGTGTCCGACGCGCACGGCGATGCCGCGCGCATCCAGGAACTGCCCCGCGTCGTGTGCGTGCACGCCCTCGACGTCGAACGCGGCCAGCGCCACGCGCTCTGTGCCGTCGGCGTCGCCGAGCAGGCGGATGCCGGGGACCTCGCGGAGTCCGTCGCGCATCCGCCGCTCCAGGCGCGCTTCGTGCGCGTGGACTGCGGGCATGCCGACGTTCTCGAGATAGCGCACGGCGGCGGCGAGCCCCACGGCCTGCGACACCGGCTGCGTGCCCGCCTCGAAGCGCTGCGGCGCGGGCAGGTAGTCCGCCTCGTCGAGCGTGACGGTCGTGATCATGGAACCGCCGGTGAGGAAAGGCGGCAGCGCCTCGAGCACGTCCGCGCGGCCGTAGAGGCCGCCGATCGCGTTCGGGCCGAGCATCTTATGGCCCGAGAAGACGGCGAGGTCCACGCCAGACGCCGGCAGGTCGAGGGCGAGATGCGGCGCCGACTGGCAGGCATCCATCAGTGTCAGAGCGCCGACCTCTCGCGCCAGGGCGACGACCCGGTCGACCGGGTTGACGATGCCGAGCACGTTCGACACGTGCGGGAAGGCCACGACCCGCGTCCGTGCGCCGATGATCTCGGCAGCCGCGTCGAGGTCGAGCGTGCCGTCGTCGTGCACTCGGATGTGGCGCAGCAGCGCTCCGGTGCGGGCCGCGAGCTCCTGCCACGGAATGAGGTTCGCGTGGTGCTCGCTCTCGGTCACGACGATCTCGTCGCCGGGTCGCAGCGCGAACCGGGCGCTCGCGGGAGCGCCGCGGCCGGCGGTGGCATTGCCGATCGCGTACGCGACGAGGTTGATGCCGGCGGTCGCGCCGGAGGTCCAGACCAGCTGATCGGCGTCGGCGCCCACGAATCCGGCGACCGTGGCGCGCGCATCCTCGAACAGCTCCGTCGCGTCGGCGGCGAGCGTGTGCGCACCCCGGTGCACGGCCGCGTTCGCCCGCACGATGTAGTCGACCTCGGCGTCGATGACCGCCCGGGGTCGCTGCGCGGTCGCCGCCGAGTCGAGGTAGATCAGCGGTTCATCACTCGCGCGGTCCGCCAGCAGCGGGAAGTCGGCGCGGAGCGCGGCGGCGTCGAGCGCCCCGGCAGCCGCGGGTGCGCCGCCGGACGAGAGGGCGGGGGAGTTCACACCATCCAGGCTACGCCGCGCAGCATCCGTGGTCGCTGGGCGCCGGCCGCGTTCGTCGGAGAATCGCGTCGATGTCAGAGGATCGGCGTGAAATCCTCCGACATCGGCTTGATTCTCCGACCTTCGGGGATGCCGGGCTGGGCGCCGGGCCGGGGCTGAGCGGCGGGCCGGGGCTGAGCGGCGGGCCAGGCCGGGTCGGGCCGGGCCGGGGCGCGCGGGGCGCCGCGCCGGGCCGGGGCGGGTCAGCGGGCGGCCAGGAATTCGCGGGCGGCGACCACGATGTTCGCCACGCCGTTGTCGAGCGTCGGCTGCAGCACCGGGGCGAAGAACGGGGAGTGGTTCGTCGGGATGTCGCGCTCCACCGTGTCCGCCGCGACGGCGGCCGCATAGGCGTCGGCGTCGATGCCGCCCCAGAACCAGTAGACCAGGGGTGCGCCGGACTCGCGGGCGAACCACGACACGTCCTCGCTGCCGGTGAACATGCCCGGGTCGACGACCGTTCCCTCACCGAAGTGGCGGTCGAAAGCGGCGCTGAGGCGCTCCGTGGCGCCGGCGTCGTTCACGGTCGGCGGCAGCGTGTGGTCGATGACGATCGAGGGTGCCTGCTCGGCTCCGGATGCCGCCGCCTCGGCCCGCACGATGCGCTCCACCTTCTCCATCACGCGCTCCCGCGCTTCGTCGTCGGGGTAGCGCAGGCTGAGCTCGAGCACGGCCTCGGCCGGGATGATGTTGTTCTTCAGACCCGCGTGCAGCGCACCCACGGTGACGACCGCGACATCCCGCGGGTCGACCTCGCGCGAGACGATCGTCTGCAGCCGCATGACCGTGGCCGCGGCCATGACGATCGGGTCGACCGTGGCGTGCGGGCGCGATCCGTGCCCACCGCGCCCGAAGAGCGTCACGCGCAGGCCATCGGAGGCGGCCATCTGCGTGCCGCTGCGCACGCCGATCGTGCCGGCGGGCAACGGTGTGACGTGCTGGCCGAGCACCACATCCGGTCGCGGATACCGATCCAGCACGCCGTCGGCGATCATCGCCTTCGCGCCGGCGCCGTACTCCTCGGCGGGCTGGAAGACGACCACGACGGTGCCGACCCACTCGCTCCTGGTCGCGACGAGCCGGCGCAGGGCGCCGAGCATCGCGCTGACGTGCATGTCGTGGCCGCAGGCGTGCATGACCGGAACATCGGTGCCCTGCGGATCGGTGCCGCGCGCGGTGCTCGCGTAGTCGAGTCCCGTGCGCTCCTCCACCGGCAGGGCGTCGGTGTCGGCGCGCAGCCACACCGTGGGCCCGGCCTCACCCGTCTCGCCGGGATTTCGGATCACCCCGACGATGCCGGTCTTGCCGACGCCCTCCTCGTACTCGATCCCGAGCGCGTCGAGCTCGCGGGCGATGACCCCGGCGGTGCGCGTCTCCTGGAAGGACAGTTCCGGGTGGCGGTGCAGATCGATGTACAGGCGTTCGAGGTCGGTGCGGGTGTCGAGGTCGGAGGCCATGTCCCGAGCCTACGTCGTCACCTCACACCCGTCGCGGCTCGCTCCCTCGCCTCGAGCCACCCCCTTCGCGTCGAGCCGGCCGGTTCCTCCGGTGTGGATGGGGGTGGCTCGGCGAGAAAGGGGCGGGTCGGCGAAGCGCCCTACGCGTCGGCGAGCCACACGGCGGTGTCTGCGGGCAGGGTGTCGCCGGCGAGGGGGCCGCTCTGTGCCACCACGACACCCGACGGCAGGGTCACCGCATCCGTGCCCGTGTTCGCGACCACGGTCAGCCCGCCGTTCCGGAACGCCATGACGTCGTCGCCGAACCCGTCGAGCCACTCCAGCTCCCCGGCGCCGAGCGCACGCTCGCGCCGCTCGGCGAGAAGGGTGCGGTACAGCCACAGGGTCGAATCCGGATCGTCCTCCTGCACGTCGCGAGCGAAGCCGGCGAACTCCGCCGGCTGCGGCAGCCACGACGCGCCCTCGGGACTGAAACCGTAGGCGGGGGCATCCGAGACCCACGGGATGGGCACACGGCAGCCGTCGCGGCCGTAGCGCTCGCCGCCCGTGCGGAACCAGGTCGGATCCTGACGCGCCTCATCCGGCAGGTCGATGACCTCCGGCAGGCCCAGCTCCTCGCCCTGGTAGACGTAGGCGGAGCCCGGCAGCGCGAACATCAGGGTGGTGGCGGCCCGGGCACGGCGCAGGCCCACGACCGGGTCGGGCTTGCCCTTGCTCTTCGGCCCGATGCCGGCGCCCTGGGGGTTCTCGGCGGTGAGGGCGAGACGGGATGCGTGCCGCACGACGTCATGGTTCGACAGCACCCACGTGGCCGGCGCACCGACGCCGCCGAAGGCGCGGAGGGAGTCGGTGATGACCTCGCGCAGATCAGCGGCGCGCCACGCCGTCTCGAGGTACGGGAAGTTGAACGCCTGGTGCATCTCGTCCGAGCGCACCCACAGCGCGGTGATGTCGGGTCCGGGCATCCAGGCCTCAGCGCACAGGGCGCGGTCGCCGTCGTACTCCTCCATCACGCGGCGCCAGTCGCGCCAGATCTCGTGCACGCCCGGCTGACCCCAGTACGGCACGTCGGCCTCTTCGCCACCCATCGACGCGGCGTCCTCCGGCGGCGTGTAGTCGGGCAGGCCGTCCGCCTTGACCAGGCCGTGGGCCACATCCACCCGGAATCCGTCGACGCCGCGGTCGAGCCAGAACCGCAGCACCCCGCGGAACATCTCCTGCACCTCGGGGTTGGACCAGTCGAAGTCGGGCTGCGACGCGTCGAACAGGTGCAGGTACCACTGCCCGGCCGTGCCGTCGGCCTCGGTGATGCGCGACCATGCCGGGCCGCCGAAGACGGACTCCCAGTTGTTCGGCGGCACCGATCCGTCGTCGCCCCGGCCGTCGCGGAACATGTAGCGCGCGCGCTCGCGGCTTCCGGGAGCGGCGGCGAGAGCCTGCTGGAACCAGGCGTGCTGGTCGGAGGAGTGATTGGGAACCAGGTCGACGATGATGCGGATGCCGCGCGCGTGCGCGCCGGCGAGCATCTCGTCGAAATCGGCGAGCGTGCCGAAGATCGGATCCACATCGCAATAGTCGGCGACGTCGTAGCCGGCGTCCTTCTGCGGGGAGGTCTGGAACGGGCTCAGCCACAGCGCATCCACTCCGAGGGCGGCCAGGTCGTCGAGGTGCTCGGTGACGCCCCGCAGGTCGCCGATGCCGTCACCGGACGTGTCCGCGAACGAGCGCGGATAGATCTGGTAGATGACCGCCGTGCGCCACCATTCGGTGCCGGAGCGAGGGGATTCCGTCATGCGCGCCAGTGTAATGGCCGCGGTCATCCGCCGATCCGCTCCCGAAGCCCCCGTGTAACAGGCCCGTGACACGCGCCTCCTAATGTTCACCACATGAAGATCCTGATCATCGGCGCCGGAATCGGCGGCGCCAGCGCGGGCATCGCGCTGCAGCGCCTCGGGCACGACGTCGTCATCTACGACAAGATGCGCGAGAACAAGCCGGTGGGAGCGGCCCTGTCGCTGTGGTCGAACGGGGTCAAGGTGCTCAACTGGCTCGGCCTGGCCGAGGAGGTCGCCGCGCTCGGCGGCCGCATGGATGACATGGCGTACTACGAGGGCGTCTCCGGCGAGGTCATGTGCCGCTTCTCGCTCGAGCCGGTGACGACCCTCACGGGGCAGCGGCCGTACCCGGTCGCCCGAGCCGACCTGCAGGGACTGCTCATGGAGACGTTCGGGATGCACCGCATCCACCTCTCGAGCACGGCCACGGCCATCGAGGACGACGGCGAGATCGTGACGGTCACCTTCGCCGACGGGTCGACCGACACCGCCGACATGGTGATCGGCGCCGACGGCGCGCGCTCCTTCGTGCGCGACTACGTCACCGGCGGCGGCATCGAGCGGGAGTACTCCGGCTACACGAACTTCAACGGACTCGTGCCGGCGAACGAGGCGATCGGCCCGGTGAACCAGTGGACGACCTACGTCGCGGAGGGAAAGCGGTGCGCCGTCATGCCCGTCGCCGACGATCGCTTCTACTTCTTCGTCGACATCCCGCAGCCGGCGGGGCTTCCCTACGACCGCGCCGACGGGGTCGCGCCGCTGCGCGAGGCGTTCGGCTCGTGGGCGCCGGGCGTGCAGGCGCTGCTGGACTCGATCGATCCGGATGCTTCCCTCAACCGCGTCGAGATCTGGGACATCGCGCCGTTCCACACGTGGGTGAAGGGGCGCGTGGCGATCCTCGGCGACGCAGCCCACAACACCTCGCCCGACATCGGGCAGGGGGCGTGCTCGGCGCTGGAGGACTCGTTCGCCCTCGCGACCGCGGTCGCCACCAACACCATTTCGGTCGAAGACACCCTCAAGCGCTACGAGAAGTCCCGCGCGGCGCGCGCCGGCGAGCTGGTGGAACGCGCCCGCAAGCGCGCCCACGAGACCCACGCGTTCGATCCGGCGGCGACCGAGGCGTGGTACGAGAGCCTGCGCGGCGCCGACGGGGCGGGCATCATCCGCGGCATCGTCGGCAACATCGAGGACAGCCCTGTCAACCTCGGCGTCGGCACCCTCTGACCCGCCGCCGAAGGGGCGGTGCGGCGCGGCCGGCGGGCGGCACGGGTGTGGAGGCGGGCGTTCGGTTGCCGCGAGGTGTCGTCACGGGGCGGCTGTCCGACATCCGGTGACAAGTGAGCCGGGCGCGGGTGTGGATGCGGGCGTTCGGTTGCCGCGAGGTGTCGTCACGGGGCGGCTATCCGACATCCGGTGACAAGTGAGCCGGGCGCGGGTGTGGATGCGCGCGTTGGGCATCAGGGATGCACGGGAGCGTCACGGTAGGCGGCGACGGTCGCGAGGGACCCGGTGACGGCGAACCGGTCGGGCATGTCTTCCGGCACCGCGCGATCCCACGCGAAGAGTGCGATGTCGCCCAGGGTGGCCGTCACGACCGTCGCGGCAGGGTCTGCGGCAGCATCCGTCGTGCGCCGCACGGTCCAGTCCGGCGCGAGATGCCACGCCACGGCCGCGTCGACGGGCACGAGTTCGAGCGGGGTCGGCAGGGGCGCGAGACCGCCGCGAACGGCGCGTGCGAGGAAGACGGCGTAGAGCTCGTCGACGATGTCGGCGGCCATCTCGTGCCCGCCGGCGTCGGGCATCTCGGGCACGGCGACGGATGCGGTGCGGATGTCCCACAGGTGCTTGCGCGCTTCGTGCGCCTGCCGGCGCGCCCAGAAGCCGACCGTGCCGCTGGGAACGAAGGCCCAGCACTCGTCCGACGCGTCGCGCGACTCGAGCTCGGTGGCCAGCGCCGACGATCCCTCGACGAACCAGGCGATGCGCTCGCGGTCGGCAGGCCGCGCGAACGGGGCACGGTCGACGGATGCGCCGGTGCGCACGACCTCCGTCGCCCAGCGCTGGATCTGGCCGAGGTGATCGACCATCGCGCCGAC
The DNA here is from genome assembly GCF_042846595.1 of Microbacterium sp. MTN4-26. Lineage (NCBI taxonomy): Bacteria > Bacillati > Actinomycetota > Actinomycetes > Micrococcales > Microbacteriaceae > Microbacterium > Microbacterium sp. MTN4-26. The sequence goes on along the minus strand of NZ_BTGO01000013.1, from coordinate 17,908 downwards.
GGTCGGCCATGCGTCGGAGTCGATCGGATGGTCCGGATCGAGCTGCGCGGTTTCGGCGGCGAACCGGTCGGACAGGCTGCGGATCGCGCCGGCGAACGCTCCTGAGGCGGGCGCCGTTCCGAGCGGCGCGCGCGTGTCGGAGGCGGTCATGCGTCCATCCTGGCAGGGCGTCCGCCCGGTAGTGTTGCCGGGTGCACGCAGACCTCGCCCGCGCCGAGCAGCTCATCGCCGTCGTCCCGGACTTCCCCGAACCCGGCGTCCTCTTCCGTGACATCGCTCCGCTGCTCGCCGACGCAGCGGCGTTCCGCGTCTGCGTCGAAGCGCTCGTCGAGCCCTTCCGCGGAGGCTTCGACGTCGTGGCCGGAATCGAAGCGCGCGGATTCCTGCTTGCCGGTGCCGCCGCCGTCGCGACCGGCACCGGGATGGTGCCGATCCGCAAGGCCGGCAAGCTGCCGCGGCCGGCCGCATCCGTCTCCTACGCCCTCGAATACGGCGAGGCGGCGGTCGAGGCGTCGGACGACATCCCCGCCGGATCGCGCGTGCTCGTGCTGGATGACGTGCTCGCCACCGGCGGCACGCTGCGCGCGAGCCATCGACTGCTCGCCGAGCTCGGCGCCGAGGTGATCGGCAGCGCCGTGCTGCTCGAGCTCGAGGCGCTCGGCGGGCGCGCGGTCGCCGGCGACGTGCACACCGTCTTCACGGCCTGATCGCCTCCGCGGCAGCGGTGGAGCGTGTGGGAGGTCGGCGCTACGGTGAGCGTCATGAGAGCCGATGAGCTGTTCCTCGCCTCCGATGCCGCTCTGCGCAGCGTCATCGACCGGATCGACGTCGCCGACCTCGATCGCCCCGCGCCGTCCGAGTGGACGAGCACACCCGACCCCACCTACCGCGACATCCTCTTCGCCCACGCCTACGACGAAGCGTGGATTCCCGGCGTGCTCGCCGGTCGGTCGATCGCCGAGGGCGACGAGTTCCGTGAGGCCGACCTGTTCGGTGGCGACCCGGTGGCCGCCTACGACGCGCTCAACGACACCGCCGGTGAGGCGGTGCGAGCCGGGGTAGCCGACGACGCCGTCTTCCGGTTCCAGTACGGGGACTATCCCGCCGCCGAGGGATTCGCTCACCTGGCCACCTATCGTGCGTTCCAGGCCTGGCTGATCGCGAAGAAGCTCGGGATCGACTTCCACCTCTCGCCGGAGCTGCTCGCCGGCCTGAACGAGCACGTCGTGGTGCATGCCGATGAATGGCGTCAGTGGGGTGTCTTCCCGCCCGCGATCGATCCGCCCGCCGATGCCGACGAAGAGACACGGGTTCTCTGCGCCGTGGGGTACTGGATCCCCTGAGCCGCCCGGCCGACGGCAGTCGCGGCTGCGTGCGAACAACACAGGAGATCTGCGGCGGCGAGCCGATCCAGATCGATGGATGCGGCACGAGCCCGCAGGATCTCCTGTGTTGGCGACGCTCGCGGCCGGCCTTTGTACTCGGCTCAGCTGCCGCGGTAGGTGGAGTAGGCGAATGGGCTGAGCAGCAGCGGCACGTGCAGGTGGGGCGTCTCGTCGTGGGCGGCGGGCGCGACGCTGAAGCTGACCGTCACGAGCGGGTAGAAGGTCTCCACCTGCTGCGCCGCGAAGTAGGCGCCGGTCGCGAAGGTCAGCAGGTAGGTGCCGGGATCGAGCAGCTCCGGCCCGAGAGCGAGGCGACCGTCGTCGTTCGTCAGACCGTCGGCCAGGTGCGAGACCTCGCCGGTGTCGTGCAGGCGGGCGAGGGCGATGCTCACCTCTCGGGCCGGGGCGCCGCGCGAAGCGTCGAGGACGTGCGTGGTCAGGTGCGTGCTCATGGGGATGATCCTGCCGTTCAGATGGGCTTGTGTCCGACCGCGCCGCGCAGGCGCAGCAGAGCGATCTCGGCCAGCTGCTCGCACGCCTCGCGCACTTCGGTGTCGTCGTCGTTCCCGAGTCGGCGCTGCAGCTCTCGCAGGATCTGCTCGGGCGTGCGACCGGCGGCGCGCACGAGGAAGACCCGGTCGAAGCGGGCCTCGTACTCCGCGTTGCCGGTTGCGATCGCCGCCGCCACGGCGGGATCCGCGTCGGTCATCGTCGACTGCTCGCGACGGGATGCGGCCGCCTCGGCGTTCGCCCCCTCCGGCTTCTCACCGATGCGCGGGTGCTGGGACAGCGCCTGCTCGAGCTCGGCGCGGCCCCAACCCTTCGCCAGATCGGCGGCGTGCGTCGTCAGGGTGTCGATGGAGGCGTACGGCCGCGCGGAGACGACGCCGTCGACCCAGCTCGGGACAGCTGCCCACACCCGCACGAGATCGCGGGCGGTGGCGTCGTCGAGGTCGTTGAAGTCGCTGAGGTGCACCCGCCGCACGTTACACCGACCAGGTTTCCCGGCCGTGACGGCGGTGTCGTCACAGGATTTACACCCGCGCAACCCACCCCCTCTCCCCGCGCAATAACCTCGGCGGATCGGAAGCGCCTTTCCATCGCCGGTCGCACCGTCCGCACCATCGCGGGCGACCTGCTTCACCGCATCGAGGGAGAACGACATGACGAGCACCGCCGCAGGTCCGCACGAGTCCGAGCCGTTCGACACCGATGCCGGTGCGCACCCGCATCCCTCGCTCTACAACGACGATCTCGCGCCGTTGCCGCGCGAGAAGCGGCGGTGGACGGCCTTCGAGATCTTCAACGTGTGGACCAACGACGTGCAGTCCCTCGCGGGCTACACCCTCGCCGCGGGCCTGTTCGTGACGGCCGGGATCAGCGGGTGGTGGGTGTTCGCCGCGATCGTCCTGGCCGGCCTGTTCGTGAACTGGCTGGTCAACCTGACCGGCAAGCCCAGCGTGAAGTACGGCATCCCCTACGCCGTCATGGCGCGGTCGAGCATGGGGGTTCGCGGCGCGCAGTTCCCCGCTCTGATCCGCGGCATCGTGGCGATCTTCTGGTTCGGCGCGCAGACCTACTTCGCCTCCACGGCAGTCTCCCTCGCGCTCGACGCGATCTTCGGCGACCCCGAGTTGCCCGCGGTGCTCGGCATGGATGCGATCGACTGGGTCTCGTACGCGATCGTCGCCGGTCTCCAGATCCTGCTCTTCACGCGCGGCATCGCGTGGATCGAACGGTTCCTCAACTTCGCAGGACCCGCGGTCTACGTCGTCATGGTCGTGCTGCTCGTCGCCATCTGGATCCAGGCGGGTGACGACCTCATCCCCGCCGTGGGCCAGATCTTCAACAGCTCCGAGGTCGAAGGATGGGCCGCCGTCGCGGCCTTCGTCGGGGTGATCGGCACGATGATCGCGTATTTCTCTGCAGTGATCATCAACTTCGGCGACTTCTCGCGGTTCGCCAAGAGCGAGAAGGCGATGAAGCGCGGCAACTTCCTCGGCCTGCCGGTGAGCCTGACCTTCTTCACCTTCCTCGCGCTGTTCATCACCGCCGGCGCCTACATCGTCTTCCAAGACGGTCAGGGCGAGCCGCTCACGAACCCCGCCGACATCGTCGGACAGGTCGGCAACGTCTTCCTCACCATCGTCGCCGCGATCACGTTCCTGCTCGCGACGGTCGGCATCAACCTCGTCGCGAACTTCATCCCGCCGGCGTACGACCTGTCGAACCTCGCTCCGCAGCGCATCAGCTTCAAGACCGGCGGCTACCTCACCGCCCTGTTCGGCTTCATCATCGGCGCCCTCTGGGTGGTGACGATCGGCGACAACCTCCCCGTCTTCGTCGACACCCTCGGCGCCGTCCTCGCCCCGCTCTACGGGGTGCTCGTCGCGGACTACTACATCGTGCAGCGACGCGCCCTGAAGATCGCCGACCTCTTCTCGATGGACCCCGCTGCGCGGTATCACTATCAGCGCGGGTGGAACGTCCGGGCGGTGATCGCCGTGGCCGTGGCGGCGGTCTTCTCCGTCGCAGCGGTGTGGGTTCCCGCGGTCGGCGCGCTGAGCGGTTTCGCGTGGGTCATCGGTGCCCTTCTCGGGGCGGCGCTGTATGTCGCTGTGATGTGGAATCACCGCGGGACGCCGGCATCCGCCCGCGCGTCGGCCGTTCCGGAATCGGCAGCCGGATAGCGCGTTCGCCGGTGTGCGGCGCCGGCACACGAAATGTTCATGCGGGTAACACTGCGGAAACGCGTCCCGCGTAACGTCGGCCGCGTGAAACCCGTGCGCACCGCGATCCGGGCTCGGCGAGCCTTCGTCGACGGATCCTTCCAGCCCGCGACCGTCGTGCTCGACGGCGGCTGCATCGTCGACATCCTGGGGGCACGCGAGCGGGTCGACACCGAATGGCGTGTGCTCGTGCCCGACGATGCCGTGCTGCTGCCGGGCCTGGTGGACTCGCACGTGCACGTGAACGAGCCGGGACGCACCGAGTGGGAGGGATTCCGCTCGGCCACCCTCGCGGCCGCCGCGGGCGGCATCACGACGATCGTCGACATGCCGCTGAATTCCGTTCCGCCCACGACCACGCCCGAGGCGCTGGAGATCAAGCGCGAAGCGGCCGCCGCATCCGCTTTCATCGATGTGGGCTTCTGGGGCGGAGCGGTTCCCGAGAACCTGGGCAGCCTCGCGCCGCTGCACGACGCCGGCGTCTACGGGTTCAAGTGCTTCCTCGCACCCTCGGGAGTCGACGAGTTCGGGCACCTCAGCACCACGCAGATGGAAGAGGCGATGACCGAGATCGCCGCGATCGGATCGCGGTTGATCGTGCACGCCGAGGATCCGACGTTCCTTGGCCCCGACGGGCCGCTCGGGCGCGACTACGACGGCTTCCTGCGCTCGCGCCCACCGGCGAGCGAGGCAGCGGCGATCACCACCGTGATCGACGCGATGCGACGCACCGGGGCCCGCGCCCACATCCTGCACCTGAGCGACGCGCACGCGCTGCCGGTCATCCGTCAGGCGAAGGCGGAGGGGCTCCCCCTCACGGTCGAGACGTGTCCGCACTACCTCACGCTGATCGCCGAGGAGATCGCCGACGGTGCCGGCGAATTCAAGTGCTGCCCGCCCATCCGCGAGGCGGCGAATCGCGATCTGCTGTGGGAGGGAGTGCTCGACGGCACCATCGACGGCATCGTCAGCGACCACTCGCCGTCGACGGTCGAGCGCAAGCGCGACGGCGACGGCGACTTCGGGCTCGCGTGGGGCGGGATCGCCGGCCTGCAGGTCGGGATGTCCGCGGTGTGGACCGAGGCGCACCAGCGCGGCATCGCGCTGGAGACGATCGTGCCGCTGTTCACCACCGGCCCGGCCGCGATCGCGGGCGTCGATGCCGGACGCATCGAGATCGGCGCGGCCGCCAACCTCACCGTCTTCGGGGCCGACGATCCGCTGCATGTCGACGCGCGGCGGCTGCTGCATCGCAATCCGATCTCGGCATACGACGGGCGCGACCTCACCGGCCGCACCCGCCGCACGTGGCTGCACGGGCGATCGGTGTTCGACGTGACCGAGGGCGGAGCGGGCGAGGCGCCGCAGTGGCGGGGCAACCCGTGCGGCCGCCTGCTGTCGCGCGACGGTGACGGAGCCTGACGTCATGCGTTTGGATGAGGGCATGATCGCGTCGTTCGAGATCCTGCAGCCGGGGCGGGGCGAGATCCCCGGCGACCACTACCTGCCCGCGCGACTGGACACCGTGTCATGGGGGCGGCTTCCCTGTGAGACGGATGCGGCCGTGCTGCGCATCGGTGCCGGCGAGACCGTCACGATCGACACCGTGAGCCACGAGGGAATCCTCGAGGATCAGGGCAAGGACCCGCACGCCTTCTTCGCCCGCCACGGTGTCTCGGCCGACGCCGTGCTCGAGGACGCGGCGGCGATCGCCGCCGACGGGATGCGGGACCCCGAGCGCGACGGCCCGCACGTGGTGACCGGCCCCATCCATGTGGAGGGTGCCGCCGTCGGCGACCTGCTCGCGATCACCGTCGAGCGCCTGGACCCGCGCGTTCCCTACGGCGTCATCTCGAACCGTCACGGCAAGGGCGCACTGGTGGGCGAGTTGCCGCGCGGTGAGTCCAACGTGAGTGTGTTCACGCCGGTCCACGAGCGGGCCGGCCGGCTGTTCGGAGCGTTGCCGCTGCGCGACACCCTCGGCGCCACCGCCGACGTCGAGCGCGAGGTGGAGTTCCCGCTGGCGCCGTTCCTCGGCACGATGGGGGTGGCGGTCGCCGGCGACCGGCATCCGCATTCGGTGCCGCCGGGAAGCCATGGCGGCAACATCGACATCAAGCTCCTCACCGTCGGCGCCACGCTCTACCTGCCCGTTCAGGTCGCCGGTGCGCTCGCCTACGTCGGCGACCCGCACTTCGCGCAGGGCGACGGCGAGGTCGCGCTGACCGCGCTGGAGGCGTCGCTGCGGGCGACGCTGAGGTTCGACGTCGTGCCCGCCGCCGAGGCTCGGGAGCGCTTCGGCGAGCTCGCCGGTCCGCTGGTCAAGACCCGCGAGTATCTCGTCCCCACCGGCATGCACGAAGACCTCGGCGAAGCCATGCGGCGATGCGTGCGCGCCTCGCTGTCGCTGCTCCATGCCCGATACGGCATGGATGAGCACCTCGCCTACGCCTATCTCTCGGCGGCGGTCGACTTCGACATCTCCCAGGTGGTCGACATCGTCTGCGGCGTGCACGCGCGCATTCGCGAAGCCGACTTCGACGGCCCGGCTGCGGTGGCCGCGGCCCACGCCACCACGACCGGATTCGACGCCGTCGGCGGCGCGTTCGACGGTTCGGTCTGGCGCACCGTGGGCGACCCGCTCTACCAGGGCGCGTGGGATGGTCCGCTCTCCGGTCTCACGGTCGCCGTCAAGGACGTCTTCGCGATCAAGGGCTACCGCGTCGGAGCCGGAAACCCGACGTTCCTCGACGGCGCCCGGCCCGAGACCCGCACGGCGCCGGCGGTCGGCGACCTGCTGCGCGGCGGCGCTTCGCTCCGGGGCATCGCGCGCACCGACGAGTTCGCGTACTCGATCGCCGGTGACAACGTGCACTACGGAACCCCGCCGAACCCCGCCGCGCCGTGGGCGCTGCCCGGCGGCTCGTCGAGCGGTCCCGCCGCGGCTGTCTCGCTCGGCCACGCCGACATCGGCCTCGCGACCGACACCGCCGGGTCCGTCCGCGTCCCCGCCTCGTATCAAGGGCTGTGGGGGCTGCGAACGACGCACGACTTCGTGCCGCGCCAGGGGATGCTGCCGCTCGCGCAGTCCTTCGATACCGTGGCGTGGCTCACCCGGGACGGCGATACGCTGCGCCGCGTCGCGGACTGGTGCCTCAGCTACGACGGATCGGAGTCGACCGAGAGCGTCTACGGTCCGTCGGCCGAAGACCTGCCGTGGCGCTTCCTCGTGCCGCGGGAGGCGCTGGCCGTGGTCGAACCCGAGACGCGCGCGGTGTTCGAGCGGATGCTCACCCTCCTCGCGGCCGCTGACGAACCGCCCGAGGTCGACAGCGTGTCGATCGGCGACCTCGACGACTACGCCGTGCCCTTCCGCACCGTGCAGGGTGCGGAGGCCTGGCGCAACAACGGCGACTGGCTGCGTGAGCACCCGGGCGCCGTCGGACCCGCCGTCGCCGAGCGCTTCCGCGCCGCGTCGCAGGTGACGTCGGCCGAGGAGCGCGAGGCGCGCGAGAAGGTCACGGCGATCGCCCGAGGCCTGGCGAGCATCGTCGCGGGCGGAGTTCTCCTCCTGCCGACCGCGCCCGGTCCGGCGCCGTCGCGCACCGCGGAGCCGGCCGACGTCGACGCGACCCGCTTGGCGAGCCTGCGCATGACCACCCCCGCCGCCGTGGCGGGGCTCCCCTCGATCTCCGTGCCGCTGCTGACGGTGGCCACACCCGACGGACCCGCACCGGTGGGTGTGTGCCTGGTCGCGCCCGCCGGCACCGACCTCGCCCTCGTGCGGCTGGCGCAGCGCCTGGCCGCCACGGTCACCCGCACGGTGTGACCGGCATCCCGACCACCGCATCCGAACCCCGAACGACATCGATCAGAGACACCATGAGCATCCCCGCCCCCATCGACCCGCCCGCCCGACTTCTCATGGGCCCCGGGCCCATCTCGGCCTACCCGAGCGTGCTGCGCGCGATGTCGGCGCCGCTGGTCGGGCAATACGACCCCTTCATGACCTCGACGATGACCGAGACGCAGGCGCTCTACCGCGACGTCTTCGCCACGACCAACGACGCCACCGTGCTCGTCGACGGCACCTCGCGCGCCGGCATCGAAGCGGCGATCACGTCCCTTGTTCGCCCGGGGGAGAAGGTGCTCGTGCCGGTGTTCGGACGCTTCGGGCACCTGCTGGCAGAGATCGCCGAGCGCGCGATGGCCGAGGTGCACACCATCGAGGTCGAGTGGGGTCAGGTGTTCACCCCATCCGCGATCGAAGAGGCGGTGCTGCGGGTGAAGCCGATGCTGCTCGCGCTCGTGCAGGGGGACACCTCCACCACCATGTGCCAGCCCCTCGATGAGATCGGCGAGATCTGCCGACGGCACGGCGTGCTGTTCTACACCGACGCGACGGCGTCGCTCGGCGGCAACGACTTCGAAGCGGATGCGTGGGGTCTGGATGCCGCGACCGCGGGCCTGCAGAAGTGCCTGGGCGGGCCGTCGGGTTCGGCGCCGCTGACGCTGAGCGACCGGGCCGTCGAGGTCGTGCGCTCCCGCAAGCGGGTCGAGGCCGGCATCCGCGAGGAGGGCGACGCGAGCGCGGACGACTTCGTGCGGTCGAACTACTTCGATCTCGGCATGATCCTCGACTACTGGGGCCCGAGGCGGCTGAACCATCACACCGAGGCGACCTCCATGCTCTACGGCGCCCGAGAGTGCGCGCGGGTGCTGCTGCTCGAGGGGCGGGATGCCGTCATCGCGCGGCACCGCCGCATCGGCGACGCGATGCTCGCCGGGGTTCGGGGGCTCGGCCTGACCGTGTTCGGCGACGTCGCGCACAAGATGACGAATGTCGTCGCCGTGGAGATCCCGGAGGGCGTGGCCGGCGACGCCGCGCGACAGGCGATGCTGGAGGACTTCGGCATCGAGATCGGAACGTCATTCGGCCCGCTGCACGGGCGGGTGTGGCGCATCGGCACCATGGGCTACAACGCTCGCCCCGACGCCGTTTTCACCACGCTCGTCGCGCTCGAGCACGTGCTGCGCCGCTTCGGTGCGCGCGTGCCGGTCGGCGGCGGCGTCGACGCGGCAGCCGAGGTGCTGCGGTGACGGCGGCTCTCCTCGACATCTCCCCCGACGCGATCGCCGCATCCGCTCGACGCGTGATGGCGCGCTGCGACGAGCTGGCCCGCGAGACCTCGATGGAGGGCGGCCTCGAGCGCGTGTATCTGTCGCCCGAGCACGCCCGCGTGAACCGTCTCGTCGCGGAGTGGATGCGCGAGATCGGCATGACCACCCGCCAGGATGCCGCCGGCAACCAGGTCGGCCGGCTCGGATCCGACCCGCGCGGCATGACGACCGGCGACGAACCGGCGCTCCTGCTCGGGTCGCACCTCGACACCGTTCCGGACGCTGGTCGCTTCGACGGCATGCTCGGCGTGCTCATGGCCCTGGAGGTCGTGCGCCTGCTGCGTGTGCGCACCGACGAGCAGTGGCGGTCGGCTCTCGGCTTCGCGCTGGAGATCATCGCCTTCTGGGACGAGGAGGGAACCCGGTTCGGCACGGCCCTGCTCGGATCCTCCGCGGTGGGAGGCGTCTGGCGCGACGAATGGTGGGGCCTCACCGACGCCGACGGCACGACGCTTCGTCAGGCGTTCCTGGAGTTCGGGCTCGACCCGGGCCGCATCGGCGAGGCGGCCCGCCGTCCCGACGAGCTCGTCGGATACCTCGAAGCGCATATCGAACAGGGCCCCGAGCTCGACCGTCGAGGCGAGTCGCTCGCCGTCGTCTCCTCGATCGCCAGTGCGCGCCGCTTTCTGCTCACGGTCGAAGGGGAGGCCCGGCACGCCGGCGGAACCCCCTACGACATGCGCCGCGACGCGCTCCTCGGGGCGAGCGAAGGTGCCCTCGCCGTCGAGCGGCTCTGCCGCGCCGAGCACCACATCATCGGCACGGTCGGCCGCTTCGAGGCCTTCCCCGGCGGCGTGAACGTCGTACCGGGCGAGGTGCAGTTCTCCCTCGACCTGCGCGGAGAGTTCGACGGTGAGCGCGATCGCGTGTGGCACACCCTGTCCGGTGAGCTCGACGAGATCATGGGGCGCCGAGGGCTGCGCTGGCGCGCCCGCGAGATCCACTCCGCGGCCGCCGTGTCGTGCGCACCGCTCCTCCAGGACGTCATCCGCGAGGGCATCGGTGCGACCACGTCGACGGCTCAGGATCCCGCGACCATCTTCAGCCGGGCCGGCCACGACGGCATGGCCATGGGCGGCATCACCGACATCGGCATGCTGTTCCTGCGCAACCCCGACGGCATCAGCCACCATCCGGCCGAGTCCGTCTCGACCGGCGACGTCGCCCACGGCATCCGCGCCCTCGCCGAAGCCGTGCTGCACCTCTCCCACTCCCGCTCCTCCTGATCCCTACCCCCCACACTCACCTCACCTCCCCTCCCACCAACCCATGTCCCAATTTCTGCTGTTCTCGGCCCCTGAGAGCGCAGAAAAGGGGACATGCACCACAGCTCCAGTCGACCCACAGACGGGATCCTCATGACCACCCTGCTCATCACGAACGCCCGACTGATCACCGTGCCCACCGGCACCGACGATCCCGGATACATCGACGGCGGGTGGATGCTCGTCGACGACGATCGCATCGCTGCGGTAGGCGAGGGGGAGCCGCCCGCCGGCACCACAGCCGATGAGACCCTCGATGTCGGGCGCAGCTTCGTCGCGCCGGGGTTCGTGTCCTCGCACAGCCATCTCTTCACGAGCGGACTGCGCGGTCTGGGCGTCGGCGAGACGCTGTACGGCTGGTGCGACTCGATGCTCGGGATGACCTCCGGAGCGACCGCCGATGACATCTACTGGTCCACGCTGCACGGTGCGCTGGACTTCCTCGGCAACGGCGTGACGACCGCCTACAACTTCACTGATCCGCTGCAGTCGTGGGAGCGGATGGTCGACGGCAAGCGTGTCGGCGATGCTCCCATGCGTGAACTGGAATATCACACGCGACAGGCGGATGCCTGCCTCGACGCCGGCATCCGCTTCGTCGACTCGATCGGCATGGACGCCACCGTCGGCACCGACGAGGAGATCCACGACCGCTTCGCGCAGAGCGTCGCCCACACGCGGTCGCTCGACGCGGACTACGCCCTGGGCGCCTCGATCATGGGGCAGGTGCAATGGTCGCCCCGCGAGGACGCCGCCGAGATCGAGGTCGAGGCGATGCGCCGCCTCGGCGTGACGAACCAGGCGCATTTCCTGGAGTCGCCGGAGGCGGTTCCCCTGCAGCAGTCGAAGTTCGCGATGTACCGCGACGCCGGAGCGCTCGGTCCCGACATGATGTTCGGCCACTTCATCCAGACCACCCCCGAGATCATCGCGGAGACGGCAGCGGGCGGTGCGAGCATGTCCTGGCAGCCCGCCTCGAACGGGCGTCTCGCCTCCGGTGTGGCGCTGGTGCCCGAGATGCTCGAGATGGGGATGAAGGTCGGCATGGGCCTCGACGACCAGGCCTGCACCGACGTGTCGGATCCGTGGCAGAACATGCGCATGGGGATGGCGATGCAGCGCGCGCGTACCAAGGACCCCCGGTCGATGATGCCGGAGACGCTGCTGCGCCTGCACACGCTCGGCGGGGCCGAGATCATGGGCGTCGCCGATCGGGTCGGAAGCCTCGAGGTCGGCAAATTCGCCGATTTCGTGGTCGTCGACCCCCGCCGCCCCGACGTCGGACCGCTGTGGCATCCGGTGCGCTCGTACGTGCTGTCGATGAGCTTGCGCAATCTCACCCGTGTGTACGTGGGCGGGCGCCTGGTGTCGCAGCACGGCCTGTCGACGAACCCGCTGTCGGCCGAAGCGAGCGTGCGTGTGCACGCCCAGCTGCCGCAGATCGCGGCGCGTCTCGGTCATCCCCACTGATTTGGGGGACTCTCCGCCGGGTGTAACGAGGTCGAAACACCCCGGCAAGTGTTCGTGAAATCTACATCCCGTAGCGTCCTCAGCACGCGAGACGGAATGCATTGCGAATCGCGCTCCCTTACCCGAGGCACCACCCGCACCAGAGGACATCTCACATGACCTTCCTTTCTTCCCGACGGGGCCGCATCTCCGCGGCACTGGCCGGCATCGCCGTGTCGGCTCTCGCCCTCACCGCCTGCGCCGGTTCGTCCGACTCGGAGCCGGCGGCCGACACGGACGACGCCGCATCCGAGGAGATGATCACCGACATCACGGTGCAGCTCAGCTGGATCAAGAACGAGGAGTTCGCCGGCGAGTTCTTCGCCGACAGCAACGGCTATTACACCGACGCCGGCTTCGACTCGGTCACCCTCGTCCCCGGACCCTCCACGAGCGCCACCGAGCTCATCTCGGGCACCGCCGACTTCGGCATGAGTGACGCGGTCTCGATCGGATCGGTCGTCGCCTCCGAGGGCGCGCCGCTGAAGATCATCGGCACGACCTACCAGAAGAACCCGTTCACCGTTCTCTCTCTCGCCGACGGCGGCAACATCGCGACCGTGGACGACCTGGTCGGCAAGAAGATCGGCGTGCAGGACTCCAACACTGCGCTCTTCAACGCCTTTCTGTCGGCCAACGGCCTGACCTCGGACGACGTCGAGATCGTCCCCGTGCAGTACGACCCGGCGCCGCTCACCAACGGCGAGGTCGACGGATTCATCTCGTACCTGACCAACGAGTCGATCATCGTCGCGGAGGAGGGCTACGACACCGTCAACCTCCCCTTCGCCGACAACGGCCTGCCCTTCGTCGCCGAGACGCTCGTCACCACCGACGACATGATCGCGAACAACCCCGCCACGGTGAAGGCCTTCCTGAAGGCCGAGATCATGGGCTGGACCGACCTCGTCAACGACCCCGAAGAGGGTGCTCGCCTCGCCTACGAGGAGTACGGCGCCGACCTCGGTCTCGACCCCGAGACCTCGACCCTCGGATCGATCGCCCAGGTCGACCTCGTCGTCACCGACGAGACCGAGGCGAACGGCCTGTTCACGATCAGCGACGAGCTTCAGGCCGCAACGATCGAGAGCCTCGCGGGTGCCGGCATCGAGCTGACCGCCGAGGACCTCTTCGACCTCTCCCTCCTCACCGAGGTGTACGAGGAGAACCCCGAGCTCGTCGACTACATGGGCTGATTGAGAGAGTTCCACTGTGACGATTCCCGTCGCCCAGACCGGTGCCCAGGGGACGACCCTGGGCACCGGCCTGCAGATCACCGACCTGAACAAAGTCTTCACGAGCGGCCGCAAGTCGGTCGCTGCGCTGCAGGACGCCAATCTCCACACCGACCAGGGCACGTTCCTGTCGCTGCTCGGACCGTCGGGATGCGGCAAGTCCACCATTCTGCGCATCCTCGCCGGGCTGGAGCAGCCCACGAGCGGAACGACCCGCGTGGACGGGAAGAGCCCGAAGGAGCTCCGCAAGGAGAACAAGCTCGGCATCGCGTTCCAGGACTCCGCGCTGCTTCCCTGGCGCAGCGTGGTGTCGAACATCCGCCTGCCGTTCGAGATCGCCGGGCAGCAGGTCGACAAGGCCTACGTCGACGAGATGATCGCCCTCGTCGGACTGAAGGGCTTCGAGAAGGCCAAGCCGGCGCAGCTGTCCGGCGGGATGCGCCAGCGCGTGTCGATCGCGCGGTCCCTCATCATGCGGCCCGAGGTGCTGCTGTTCGACGAGCCCTTCGGTGCGCTCGACGACATGACCCGCCAGAAGCTCAACCTCGAACTGCTGCGCATCTGGACCGAGAAGCCCGCGACCACACTTCTGGTCACCCACGGCATCTCGGAGGCCATCTTCCTCTCCGATCAGGTCGCGGTCATGAGCCCGCGTCCCGGGAGGGTCAAGGAGGTCATGACCATCGACCTGCCTCGTCCGCGCCTGCCCGAGATGATGCGCAGTCCCGAGTTCCACTCCTACGTCGACCAGGCTTCCGAGCTGCTGTTCGGCGAGGGAGGCGCAGCGGCCGATGACCACTGAGGCCCCCACCAAGTCCCGCACGATCGAGTGGGAGGACGTGCGCCTGCCGCCGTGGCTCATCGGAACGATCGGCGGTGTCGGCCTCATCGCGTTCTGGTGGATCGTCTCGGCCGTCTGGGTCAGCTCGACGGGCGCGCGTCCGATCCCGAGCCCCCCCGAAGTGATCGGCGCCTACATCGCCGCCGGGTGGGACTACTTCGCCCGCAACTTCGCGGTGACCCTCACCGAGGCCGGCATCGGCTACCTGTGGGGCAACGGCCTCGCCCTGCTCATGTCGGGTCTCGTGCTCATCGTTCCGCGCCTGGAGGGCGTGGCGATGCAGGTCGCGATCCTCACGTACTGCGTCCCGATCGTCGCGATCGGCATGCTCGCCGTCGTCCTCATCCCGCCGCCGGCCGTCGGCGAGCCCGCGGGAACCGCCATCCTGCTGGCCGCTCTGTCGTGCTTCTTCACGACCGTCGTCGGCGCCCTGCTCGGATTGAAGTCCGCCGACAAGACCAGCCTCGACCTCATCACCGTCTACGGCGGATCGAAGTTCACGCAGCTGTTCAAGGTGCGTCTGGTCGCCGCCGTGCCGGCGATCCTCAACGCCCTGAAGATCGCCGTGCCCGCCGCGTTCCTCGGCGCCGTCCTCGGCGAGTTCTTCGGAAAGATCGAGGTCGGTGTGGGCCTGGCCATGGTGCTCGCACAGCAGGCCTCGGATGCGCCGCTCGTCTGGGCGCTCGCGCTCGCATCCGGAGCCGTGTCACTCGCCGGGTTCGGCATCGTCGGCATCATCGCGCGCGTCGCGGCGCCGTGGTCGAAGGGAAGTGCGTCATGACATCCGTCACGAGTCCGCCCGTCGCATCGCCGCCCGACCCCGCGGGGCCGCCGGCGACATCCGAGCGGCTGCAGAACACGATGCGCAAACAGGCCGCCACGGGGGCGCTGCGTGCGTTCCTCTGGGGCATGGCGACCTTCCTCGGCACGATCGTCGCCGTGATCGTCATCTGGGTCGGTGTGCTGTGGGTCTTCCAGATCTCCCCGCTGATCGCCAAGGGCCCGATCGACGTGTGGAACTACCTCTTCGAGGTGCCCGCGGCCGAAGCCAATCGCGAGATGATCTTCGCCAACCTCATGGTCACCCTCGGCGATGCGGCGATCGGCTTCATCGCCGGGCTCGTCGTGGCGACGCTCGGTGCCACGGTGTTCCAGCTCAACAAGGGGATCGAGCACGCCCTCATGCCCGTCGCGATGCTGCTGCGCTCGGTGCCGCTCGTCGCGATGGCGCCGGTGATCATCCTGATCTTCGGTCGCGACTTCTGGACCCTCGCGGTCATCGGCGGCATCGTGGTGCTCTTCCCCGCACTGGTGAACATCTCCTTCGGCCTCCGTTCGGCGTCACCCCAGATGAACGATCTCGTCGATGTCTACGGCGGCGGCGCGTGGACGAAACTGCAGAAGGTCGCGATGCCGACCTCGCTTCCGGCCTTCTTCGCGGCCGTGCGCATCTCGGTGCCCGGCGCGATCACCGGGGCGCTGCTGGCGGAGTGGCTCGCGGTCGGCGGCGGCATCGGCGGTTCGATCGCCGGCTATGTGCCGCAGGCCCAGTTCAGTGCGCTCTGGACCTCCGTCGTCGCGGTCACCGCCGTGTCCCTCATCCTCTACAACGTCGTCCAGATCGTCGAGGACGTCGTGCTGGCCCGTATGGGCATGCATCCCCAGAAGGGCGTTTGACTCCTTGAGCACCATCGATCTCGCCGCCTTCGCCCACGGGCTCCCGAAGGCGGAACTGCACCTGCACCTCGAAGGAACACTCGAGCCCGAGCTGAAGTTCGCCCTCGCGGCGAAGAACGGCATCGAGCTCGACCAGAAGACCGTCGAGGATGTGAAGGCCAGCTACGACTTCACCGACCTGACGAGCTTCCTCGCGGTGTACTACCCGGCGATGCAGGTGCTGCAGACCGCTGACGACTTCCACGATCTCGCCTGGGCGTACCTGCAGCGCGCGAAGGCGCAGGGTGTCGTGCATGTCGAGATGTTCTTCGACCCGCAGGCCCACACGAGTCGTGGCGTGCCCTTCGCCGAGGTCATCACCGGCTATCGCCGGGCGGCCGTGCGTGCGCAGGACGAGCTGGGGATCTCGGCCGAGCTCATCCTCTGCTTCCTGCGCGACTTCTCCGCCGAGTACGCCATGGCCACCCTCATGGAGGCGCTGCCCTACAAGGCGTGGATCGTGGGAGTCGGGCTCGACTCCGACGAACGGGGCAATCCGCCCGAGAAGTTCGCGACGGTGTTCGCCCGGGCCCGGGCGGAGGGCTTCTTCCTGACGATGCACTGCGATATCGACCAGGTCGGGTCGATCGACAACATCCGCACGGTGCTCGAAGACATCCAGGTCGATCGCATCGACCACGGCACGAACATCGTCGAAGATCCGGCGCTCGTCGACGCGGCGATCGCGAAGGGCATCGGCTTCACCACGTGCCCGGTGTCGAACTCGTTCGTGACCGATCAGATGAAGAGCGACGAGATCGTCTCGCTGCTGCGCAAGGGCGCCCGCGTCATGGTCAACTCCGATGACCCCGCCTACTTCGGCGGCTATGTCGGCGACAACTACGTGGCCCTCGCTGAGCAGGCGGGACTGACCGCGGCCGATCTGGTGCAGCTGGCGGTCAACTCGTTCGAGGCGTCGTGGCTCACGGCACGCCGTCGAGAGGCGTTCGTGCAGGATGTGCGGGAGTACGCGCTCGCCGCCGGCGTCGAGCTGCCCGCCTGAGGTCGGGCCGTGACGAGCACGCTTCCGACCGGCGCCCTGCCGGCCGGAGTCGCCGCGGCCGACGGCGAGGCGTCGGGCCTGCGCCTCGGGGCGCACATCCGGCGCCTGAGGAAAGGGCACGGGCTGACGCTCGTGCAGGTCGCCGAGGCGACGGGACTGTCGCATCCCTTCCTCAGCCAACTCGAGCGTGGGCTCGCACAGCCGAGCCTCGGGTCGCTGCGACGCATCGCCGTCGCGCTGCAGACGAGTCCCATCGAGCTCGTCGCCGCCGCCGATGAGCCCGTGGCCGACCTGCCGCCGGTCGAGATCCAGCGTCGAGACGACCCGCGCGGCACGACGGTTCCCGACGGCTTCGCCAGCGGCACCGCGCGTCTGCTGGCGGCGGCGTCGCGTCCACTGCATCCGGTGGAGATCAGCGCCGCGGCGACCTCACCTGGAGAGGCGTTCCAGCATCCGGAAGACGAGTTCGTCTACGTCGTCGAAGGCACGGTCTTCCTCGATCTCGACGGCGAGACGCGCACGCTGTCGGTCGGCGACTCCGCCTACTACGCCGGCGGTGTGGCCCACCGGTGGTGGTCGGCCGACGGCGCCCCCTACCGCCTGGTCGTGGTGAAGCAGGGCTCCCGCCGCGCCTGACCCGGTCCGCCGCGATCGCCGGAGCCACCGGCCTCCGTGCGAATGCGGCGCCGTCCACCGTGCACGTGCGGCGCCGGTCACCGTGCGCGGATGTTGCGCCGGCCACCGTGCACGGATGTCGCGCCGGCCACCGTGCACGGATGTCGCGCCGGCCACCGTGCACGGATGTTGCGCCGGCCACCGTGCACGAATTCAGGCTGGTTCCGTTCGGGAGCGCGGTTCTAGGTGTACTGACCTCGACCGTTGTTGATTCGGTCGATGGGGGACTTGCCTCCGATGCCGAGGTGTCGCCTCTCCAGGTTGTAGTGGTCGATCCAGGCCGTCAAGGCGGCGGCTCGGTCCTCGTTGGAGGTCCAGGGTTGGGCGTATGCCCATTCGGCGGCGAGGGTGCGGTTCAGTCGTTCGACT
>NZ_BTGO01000012.1:0-115453 GCF_042846595.1 Microbacterium sp. MTN4-26 | reverse complement strand
CGCTGTGTCGTGGCGGGCCGCGGTGCACACCCTGCAGGACGTCGAGCGCGTCCCGGAGACGATCGTTCCGGACCGTGTCCGCGCGACGCTCCGGCCGTATCAGAAGCACGGCGTCTCCTGGCTGTGCTTCCTCGCCGACCATCGCCTCGGCGGGATCCTCGCCGATGACATGGGTCTCGGCAAGACGCTGCAGGTGCTCGCTGCGCTGGCGGCGCGTCGTGAGGGCGCCGGCGGCCGCACCGCGCTCGTGATCGCCCCGACGAGCGTGATCGGCACCTGGCAGGAGGAATCGGCGGCGTTCGTGCCCGACCTGCGAGTGGCGGTGGTCTCCAGCACCGGCGGTCTCGCCGCTGTGGGCGAGGCGGATGTCGTCGTGACGTCGTACGCCGTGCTTCGTCTCGATGAGACCGCCTTCGCCGAGCGCGAGTGGGGCTGGCTGATCCTCGACGAGGCGCAATTCGTGAAGAACCCCGCCACACGCATCCACCGTGCGGTCGCCGCACTGCGTGCGGAGGTGCGCTTCGCGCTCAGCGGCACGCCCTTCGAGAACTCGCTCATCGAGTTGCATGCGCTGCTTTCGATCACCTCACCCGGACTCTTCCCATCCGCCCGGCGATTCCGCGACGAGTACGTCGGCCCCATCGAGAAGGGCAAGGTGCCTGACAACGTCGAAGGCGGTGCGTACCGCCGGGCACGGTTGGAGAAGCTGCGCAGACGCGTGCGACCGTTGATGCTCCGTCGCACGAAGGCTCAGGTCGCCGCCGATCTGCCACCGCGGCAGGAGCAGGTGCTCCACGTCGAGCTGTCAGACGCGCATCGCGCGGTGTACGACATCGCCCTCCAGCGGGAGCGGCAGAAGATCCTGGGGTTGCTGGATGACCTCGACCGCAACCGGTTCATCGTGTTCCGTTCGCTGACGCTCCTGCGCATGCTCAGCCTCGCCCCGCGGCTGATCGACCCCGAGGCGTCGGGGGATTCGAGCAAGCTCGACGCGCTCGTCGCGCAGCTCGAGGAGGTGATCGCCGAGGGTCGTCGGGCGCTCGTGTTCAGTCAGTTCACGTCTTTCCTCGACCTCTCCGAGCTGGCGCTCGGAAGGGCGGGCATCGGCTTCACGCGTCTGGACGGCTCCACCGCCGACCGGTCGGGTGTGGTCTCGGCCTTCCGGGCGGGCGAGACGCCCGTCTTCCTCATCAGTCTGAAGGCGGGCGGCTTCGGGCTGAACCTCACCGACGCCGACGTCGTCATTCTGCTCGATCCGTGGTGGAACCCGGCCGCGGAAGCACAGGCGGTCGACCGCGCCCATCGCCTCGGTCAGACCCGACCGGTGATGGTCTATCGCCTGATCGCCTCGGACACCATCGAGGACAAGGTGCGCGCCCTCCAGCAGCGCAAGGCCCGCCTCTTCGACGCGGTGCTCGACGATGACGATCTGTTCGCCCGCTCCCTGGACGCGTCCGACATCCGCGGACTGCTGGAGACCTGATCGGCCCGGACGGAGCGTGCACACAGCGACGCCGGCATCGCGCGCCGTAGAATCGTTGGGCGTTCGACACAGGAGGAACTCATGCGGATCACGGGCCTCGGCCACGCCGGGATGTTCATCGAGACGGCCGGCGGCAGCATCCTCTGCGACCCCGTCATCGGCCCGAGCTTCTACGGTTCGTGGTTCCCGTTCCCCGACAACCGCGCTCTGGACTGGCAGCGATTCGGGCGGGCGGACTTCCTCTACGTCTCGCACCGTCACCGCGACCACTTCGACCCGGCGCTGCTGCAGCAGTACGTGCCGAAAGACATCCGCGTGCTGCTGCCGGAGTACCCGACGGACGATCTCGAGCGGGACCTGCGGCGTCTGGGATACGAGAACATCGTCTATACGCGGTCCGGTGAGACGCTGCGCTACGGCGATCTCAAGATCATGGTGACCCCCCTCCGCGCCCCCTCCGACGGCCCCATCGGGGACTCCTCGCTGTCGGTCGACGACGGCACGGCCAGCATCCTCAATCAGAACGACTCGCACCCGCTCGACCTCGACGCGCTCATGTCGTTCTCCCGCCCGGAGGCCTACTTCACACAGGTATCGGGCGCCATCTGGTGGCCGATGGTCTACGACCTGCCCCAGGACGCGAAGCAGAACTTCGCGAAGCTCAAGCGGGATGCGCAGAACAAGCGAGCGATGTACTACATCGAGAAGGTCGATGCTCCGCACGTGTTCCCGATGGCCGGTCCGCCGATGTTCCTCCGGGAGGAGCTCTTCCGCTACAACGGCACGGGCCTCCACGATGACGCGATCTTCACCGACCAGCGGGAGTTCCTCCGGCACATGAGAGAACAGCGGCCGGACCAGAAGGGCTACGAGTTCGTACCCGGCACGGTGGTCGAACTGGTGGACGGCGAGCTGTCGGTGACGCAGTCGCTCTACACCGACGACGAGATCGACCGGATCTTCGACGACAAGTGGGCCTATCTCGCCGAGCAGCGCGACGCCCGCCAGGACGAGATCCGAGCGGAGGTCGACTCGCGGGCCGAGGTGCTCCCGCCCGAGGAGATGCTCGCCGCGATCAAGGCCTGGTGGGAGCCGCTGCTGCGCCGTGCGCGCACGATCCGCAACGGGGTGGGCGGCAACGTCCGGTTCCGGATCGGCGAGCTGGACATGGTCGTCGATTTCCCCAAGGCCAAGGTGCGGGAGTACGCGGGTGAGGAGTGCGTGTATTGGTACACCATCCCCGCCGACCTCGTCTCGACCAACATCGCCGACCACGAGATCGACTGGTCCAATTCGATCTTCCTGTCGATGCAGTTCGAGGTCGGCCGCAGCGGAAAGTTCAACGAGTTCCTCACGACCTTCCTCAAGTGCCTCTCCCGCGACCGGATCGAGTACGTCGAGAACTGGTATGCCGAGCAGTCCGACCAGACCGAGGACGTGCAGCTGGAGGACTGGGTCGTGCAGCGACGGTGTCCCCACCTCCGCGCGGATCTGACCAAGACCGGCAAGATCGAGGACGGCGTGCTGACCTGCTCGCTCCACGACTGGAAGTGGGATCTCGCGACGGGCCGATGCCTGACGACGCAGGGGCACCCCATCCGTGCCGGGCGTGCCGACGAACAGGCGGACGCCCCGGCCGCCTGACCGGCCGGGGCGTCGCGCTCTCGCTCAGTCCCGCGTGTACCGGCGGGCGCGGCCGGAGATCCCCGCGAAGTGGAATTCGCCCGCGGACACCGGGTCGACGGCGAGGTCCGTCGATGTGTCGCGGGGGACCCGGCGATGCAGCTCGCGGTACTCCTCGACACCGATCGGCATGCGCGCATCCAGCAGCGCCTCGGTGCGCTCCCGGCGCGCGGCCGCGCGGTAGCCGGGCCGCACCAGGCCGGTGAAGAACTCTCCCACCGCTCCCGAGCCGTAGCTGAACAGGCCGATCCTGCAGCCGGTGAGATCGTCGTCCGAGTCGAGGACCGCCGCGAGGGCGAGGTAGAGCGACGCGGTGTAGCTGTTGCCGATGCGTCGGTTGTAGCGCGTGGAGGGCAGGAAGGTGTCGAGGCCGAGCTCGACCCCGGTGTGCTCGGCGAGCTTGCGATGCGCCTTCTCTGCCATGCGCGTGAACGGCTGGTGGTGGCAGAAGGCGTCGATCTCGCTCGCCGCCACGCCGCCTTGAGCGCGGTAGTCGTCCCATGCCCCTGTGAACGCGTCGAGGTACGCGTCGATGGAGAGCTTGCCCTCGACCATCGCGATGTCGCTGTCGTTCGGGCGCCAGAAGTCGTCGATGTCGGCGGTCCAGATGCCCGTGGGCGTCGGGATCTCCACAAGATCGGGGTCGGCGGCGACGAGCATCGCGACCGCACCCGCGCCCTGCGTGGGTTCGGCTGCTGTGTCGATCCCGTATCGGGCGATGTCGCTGCTGATGATCAGGACGCGTTCCCGGGGGTCGCGGGTGACGATGCCGATCGCCATCTGGAGCGCGGCCGTTCCGCCGTAGCAGGCCTGCTTGAGCTCGACGACACGACAGGCGGGAGGCAGCCCGAGGAGCCGGTGTGTGAAGATGCCCGCAGCTTTGGACTGGTCGACGCCGGTCTCGGTCGCGAAAAGCAGCGTGCGGATGCCTGCGGCGCCGTGGCGGTCGAGGATCGGCGCGGCTGCGGCGGCGCCCATCGTGACGATGTCCTCGTCGGGGCCCGGGACGCTCATCTGGTCCTGGCCGAGCCCTTTGTGGAACTTCGCCGGTTCCACCCCGATCGCGCGTGCGAGATCGGCGAGATCGAGCACGCGACTCCCGGTGGCGACGGCGAGATCGTGGATTCCGATGACGGGCGGGGTGTTCATGCTCGGCCTCCTGCGCGGCGTTCCATCAGCACATGCGATTGCATCAGTTCACCGGGGTTGGTCTGCGCCGCCAGCAGCGACAGCTCGCCGCACAGGACCGTGGCGGCGATGAGTCCGGCCAGCCGTCGCGCGCCGGCACCCGACTCCTCCAGCCCTCGGCAGCCCAACCGCTCGAGGGCCGCATCGACTCCGGGCAGATCCTTGCCGTTGCCGACCGTTCCGACGATGAGGTTGGGGAGGGTGCACGAGAACAGCAGATCGCCGTCTCCGCGCCGTTCGGCATAGGTGATGCCCTGTGAGCCTTCGACGATGTTCGCGGCGTCCTGACCGGTCGCGAGATAGAAGGCCAGGAGCATGTTCGCGTAGTGCGCGTTCGCCGAGCGCAGGGCGCCGGCGACCGTCGATCCGACGAGGTTCTTGCGCACGTTGAGATCGACCATGCGGGTGGCGGTGGTCCGCAGCTGAGCGTCGACCAGATCGGCCGGGATGAGGATCTCGGCGACGACGCTGCGACCGCGACCGAGCAGACCATTCACCGCCGTGGCCTTCTTGTCGGAGCAGAAGTTGCCGGAGATCGATCCGTACGACAGCTCCGGGTGCCATGCCAGGATCGCGTCCATGAGCGACTGCGCGGCGAGGGTGACCATGTTGTGGCCGGACGCGTCGCCCGTCGTGAGCGCGAAGCGCACGAACAGCAGGTGACCGACGATCTCGGTGTCGAGCTCGATGAGCTTGGCGTGGCGACTCTGGCCGGCGACGATGGCCGCCAGGTCGTCGAACCGGGCGTCGAGGGCGCGTGACGCTGCGACGGCCTCGGCGGCCGACGCAGCGACGAACAGACTCGAGCGGGTCATCCGCTCATCGACGACCGACACTCGGATGCCGTCGTCGACGAGTCGGGAGACGCGTGCGCCGCGGCCCACGGACGGCCACAGCGGCGTCTCGTACGTGGCCAGCGGCACGCTCTGCTCACCGGCGACGTCTCCGCTGAGCTTCAGGGGACCGACCCACCGGGTAGGGATCGGTGTGACGAGATCATCGGGCATTGCTGCTCCTTCCGAGGGATCGCTGCGCCAGAGTCGTGAGGTCGACGCCACGCGCGGCGCAGAACTGCGCCGTGGCGCCGCTGACGACGACGTCGGTGGTGCGCAGGGCGGTGAGGTCCTCGGCTCCGAGAAGGGCGAGGAGAGAACCGAGATGCATGGTCCACTCCTGGATGCGGTCGCGCAGCGCCTCGGCGCCCCCGTCGAGGACGACCGAGAGGAACGACCCGGAGACGCCCACGGCATGCGCACCGAGGGCGAGAGCGCGCGCGACGTCGAGGGGGGAGCGGACGCCGCCCGAAGCAAGAAGGGTCGGGGCGCCGGCCGGAGCCTCCAGCAGGCACGCGACGGTCGACTGCCCCCACCCTTCGAGGTAGCCGTAGTCACGCTGCGGGCGACGCTCGTTCTCGACTCGCACGAAGTCGGTCCCGCCGTTGCCGGAGACGTCCGCGTACGCCACACCCATGTCGGCGAGCCGCCGCAGCGTGCCCGAACTCAGACCGAAACCGACCTCCTTGACGATGACCGGCACGTCGACGGCGGCGATGATGCGCTCGAGAGAGGACGGCCAGGTCGAGAAGGAGCGGCTGCCTTCCGGCATGACCGTCTCCTGCACGGCGTTCACGTGCACCTGCAGCGCGTTCGCCTCGAGGAGTTCCACGGCGCGGCGGGCATCGTCGGCGCTGCGCTCCACACCGAGATTGGCCATGACGAACCCGTCGGGGTTCTCCTCCCGCAGCACACGGAACGTGGGGGCGACCGACGGGTCGCCGAGCGCGATGCTGACCGATCCCGAGGCGATCGCCGCGCCGGTCTCGCGCGCG
Organism: Microbacterium sp. MTN4-26; assembly: GCF_042846595.1. Lineage (NCBI taxonomy): Bacteria > Bacillati > Actinomycetota > Actinomycetes > Micrococcales > Microbacteriaceae > Microbacterium > Microbacterium sp. MTN4-26. The sequence continues at coordinate 109,271 of NZ_BTGO01000012.1, read as the reverse complement.
GCGATCGCGAGATCGCGGTTGACTGCGCCGGTCATGTCGCTGCCGCCGGTCATGGCGTTGATGTAGAAGGGAAGCGGCCACGGGGCATCGGCCACCTCGGTGGACAGCGTCACCCGATCGACGTCGATCCCGTCGAGCGCGTGATGCACGAAGGCGACATCGTCGTAGCCGTTTCGTCGCGGGCCCGACGCCTGCTGCTCCGCCGCGAGGCGGACGTGGTCGTCCTTGCGGTCACCCGACACGGTGGTCTCCCTCGGTCGCTGTCACGGAGAGCGCCAGTGGCACGACACCGAGGTCGCGCCACGCACGCTCGAGCGCATCGCGCTCCACCGTCGGGTGCACGAGCGCGACGCCGCAGTCGCCGCCACCCGCGCCGGACGCCTTCGCGGCCGCGCCCATCCCTTCGATGATGTCGCACATCTCACGCAGGTCGGCCGTTTCGATCTCCACGCCCGAGGCCGCTGCCAGATCCCGCAGCACCCTCCGAGCCTGGCGGAGCGCCGCTTGGGCGGCGGTGGCGTCGTCGGCGGCGAAGGCATCCCGAAGAGAGAGCACGGCGCTGCAGGAGTCGGAGAGGAACGCCGGGTGGTCGACGTCGCCGCGTTCGACGGCCGCTTGGACGGCGGAGACGAGCGACCGGGTCGATGCCGGTGCGCCGGTCCACCCCACGACGAGGTCGAGATCGGTCGGCGGCTCGATCGGGACGATCTCGCCGACCTCCCACGCGGGAAGCCGCAGGCGGCGCTCCACCTCGAGCGCACCGGCGGCCGCGAGCGCCTCGCGATCGGGGCTCCGATAGAAGATCCAGCCGCCGTGCGTGCTCGCCGCGACATCGCCGCCGCTCGCATCGGGCGACACGCTGAGCGTCGCCAGCATGGCCAGGCGGTACTCCTCGTCGGGTGTCAGGGCGAGCCCGAGATGACCTCCGACCGCCCGGACGACGCCGACGGTGACGGCGGCGGAAGAGCCGAGACCGAACTTGCGTCCGGTGCCGTCGTCGAGGCCGCTGTCGATGTCGAGGGCGAACACACCGTCGGGGATCGATCGCTCCCGCCGCAGATCCTCCATCACGGTGAGCGCCGCGACCACGTAGTCGAGCCCGTGCTCCTCATCCGACACGTCGATGCCCGGCGAAGCGGGGGTCCATGTCAGCGTCTTGTAGCCGGTGGAGGTCACCACGCGTGCCGGAGCGGCCGCGTCCAACGTCACGGTGACCGCGAGGTCGACCGCCGCCAGCACGGCGGGCTGCCCCGGCGTGACGACGGCGTACTCGCCCGCGATGAACAGTTTCCCGGGGATGCGGACGACGATCCGCTCGGGCGAGGGATGGGTCACGCGGATCTCTCCCGCAGGGTCGCGCCGGGCCCCGGTCGGGCGACCACCGTGTCTGCGAGGGTGCTGATGCGACGTGACACCGCCGGAGTGTCCGCCGGTGCGCAGACGATGCAGACGTTCGGGCCGGCATCGGCGGTGGCCCAGGCGCGCACGCCCTCGCGGCGCAGTGTCTCGACCGCGTCGAAGATGGACCAGCTCGTCGGCGTGAGGTAACGGATCGACGGATCACTGCCCTGGATGACCGCGTGCATCCGCAGCGCATTCGTCTCGGTGATGCGGCCCAGCCGCTCCAGGTCTCCGGCGCGGCACGCCTCCTGTGCCGCAGCCAGCGACTGAGCCGTCGAGGTCACCCAGGCGGGATAGTACGGCGAGGTCAGCGCGGTGCGCCGCATCGCCTCGCGACTGGAGACGGCCTTCTCGCCCGCGTCGACGGTCGCGATGACCATCTCGATCTCGGGCGCATCGATGTGCTCGGCGAACGAATGCTCATCGTCGCCCGCATGCCAGATCGCGAACCGCGAGATGATCGATCGCGATGCCGATCCGGAGCCGCGTCGGGCGAGCCGGCTGAGCGCACGGGTGTCGAGGTCGAGTCCGTATGCGGTCGACGCCGCGAGTGCCAGCGCGGCGAAACCCGACGCGGACGAGGCGAGTCCGGCCGCGGACGGGACGGTGTTCCGCGTCACCACCTCGGCGGCGGCATCGCTGCCGGCGAGGTGCCGCACGTGATCGAGGAACCTGACCACGCGCTCCCGCACGACGCCCTCGCGCTCGGAGCCGTTCATCACGACGCGGTCGACTGCCGCCCCGGTGTCGGTGCGCACGGTCGTCGTGGTCGGGAAGACGTCCAGAGTCATCGACAGACTCCCCGTCGCGGGCAGATTCTGCGTGGTGTCCGCCTTGCCCCAGTACTTCACCAGGGCGATGTTGGGATGCGCCTGCGCCGTGGCGGTGGTCACGCGACCTCCATGTGAGTCGTCCAGGCCGCGGGGGCGCCCGCCGTGCGCATCCGTCTCACGACGGTGGCGGCATGCTCGGGATCGTGGGCGAGCGCGATCACGCACCCGCCGCGACCACCGCCGGTGAGCTTGGCCCCGGCGGCACCCGCAGCGCGGGCGGCGGCCGCGAGGTGGTCCAGGGCCGGGTCACCGACGCCGAGGGTGCCCAGATGGCGATGGGCGGCATCCATCGCGGAACCGAGTCCGTCCAGGTCGCCGTGCGAGATGTCGGCACGAGCCTGCGCCGTCAGCTCCGCGAGCGCGCCGACGGCACGGTCGAACACCTCGGGCGATGACTCGCGCAGCGAGCGGACGGCGCCCACGGCCTCGCGCGTGCGGCCGCGCACCCCCGAGTCCGCGACGACGAAGTGCAGAGCGGTCCCGACGGTGATCGGCTCGACGCTGCCGCGCCGGAACCAGATCGGGCCGGGTGCGCAGACGGCGCGGGCATCGAGACCGCTCGGCGCCCCGTGCGCGGCGCGCTCTGCGTCCTGGATGAGCGCGAATCGCTCGTCGGGGTCGAGGTCGCGGCCGAGGGCGCCCGAGACGGCCGTGACGACAGCGGCGGCGACCGCCGCGCTGGAGCCCACACCGCGCTCGGACGGGATGTCGCTGTGGATGCGCACATGAAGCCTCGCATCCGGCGCGCCCGCCGACGCGAGGGCGGTGCGAACGGCCGTGACGGTGGGAAGCAGGCGAGCAGGTGCCGCATCGAGCGGGCCGTGGAACAGCTCGCTGTCGATGCGCGAGGCCCGGGACGTGGCGGCGGCCTCCGCGCGGGCGGCGATGGACGTGATCGGCAGAGCGATCGCCGGGTGGCCGTAGACCACCGAGTGCTCGCCGATGAGGATGGCCTTGCCGGTGGCCTCGCCGATCCCGTTCCCCGGCTCGGGGTCGCCGACGAGCGCGTCGACGGTGCCGGTCGCGCGGGGCTGTGGGGGAGCGTCCCCGCGGAGGGCGCTCGCGTCGGTCTTCGGGGTCATAGCGGGCTGGCCAAGCCTAACAGTCGACGATCCGCACGGGCCGTGGACGACCGGCGCCACCGGTTCCGATAGAGTGACCGTGATCGCATCCTTTAATCCCGTCCCGTGAGACGGAGAAGGGAGCGCCGATGAGCACGCGCACCGTGCTGCACGACGCCGACATCGCCCGGGCACTGACCCGCATCGCCCACGAGATCCTCGAGTCGAACAAGGGCCCCGACGGTCTCGTGATCCTCGGAATCCCCACTCGCGGAGTCACCCTCGCCGCCCGGATCGCCGGGCTGGTCTCGCGCTTCGGCGGCGCGCCCGTTCCCGCGGGAGCCCTCGACGTGACCATGTACCGCGACGATCTGCACCGCAACCCGACGCGGGCGCCGCATCGCACCGAGATTCCTCCCGGCGGCATCGATGCACGAACGGTGATCCTGGTCGATGACGTGCTCTTCTCCGGTCGCAGCATCCGCGCGGCCCTCGACGCCCTCCAGGACATCGGCCGACCGGCGGCGGTGAGGCTCGCGATCCTCGTCGACCGAGGCCACCGCGAGCTGCCGATCCGTCCCGACTTCGTCGGCAAAAACCTCCCCAGCGCACGCGACGAGCGCGTGAACGTGCGGCTCGTCGAGATCGACGGCGTCGACGAGGTGGCGATCGGTTCATGAGACACCTTCTCGACACGCGCACGCTCACCCGCGAGGACGCCATTCGCGTCCTCGACGTCGCCGAGGACATGGCCGACACGCAGCGCCGGGAGGTCAAGAAGCTGCCGACGCTTCGCGGCAAGACCGTCGTGAACCTGTTCTTCGAGGACTCCACCCGCACTCGCATCTCGTTCGAAGCTGCCGCCAAGCGGCTCTCGGCCGACGTCATCAACTTCTCGGCGAAGGGGTCGAGCGTGTCCAAGGGCGAATCCCTCCAGGACACCGCCCAGACTCTGCAGGCCATGGGCGCCGACGCCGTGGTGATCCGTCACGGCGCATCCGGGGCCCCCCAGACGCTCGCGACGAGCGGATGGATCAGCGCCGGCGTCGTCAACGCCGGCGACGGCACGCACGAGCACCCCACGCAGGCGCTCCTCGACGCGTACACGATCCGCAAGCGCACTCATGGCTCGGCCAGCCGTGGTCGCGGTCTGGACGGTCTTCACGTCGCGATCGTGGGCGACATCCTCCACTCCCGGGTCGCGCGATCGAACGTATGGCTGCTGACGACGCTCGGCGCCCGCGTCACCCTCGTCGCGCCGCCCACCCTGGTGCCGCAGGACGTGACCGCCTGGCCGGTGACGGTGCGATACGACCTGGACGATGCGATCGCCGACGCGCCGGACGCGCTCATGATGCTCCGCATCCAGCTGGAGCGCATGAACGCCGCATATTTCCCCACTGAGCGGGAGTATTCCCGTCGCTGGGGCCTGGACCCACTGCGGCTGGAGGCTCTCCCGCCCGGTAGCATGGTGCTGCATCCGGGACCGATGAACCGCGGCCTGGAGATCTCGGCGGCCGCCGCCGATTCCCCCCGTGCAACCGTGCTGGAGCAGGTCGCGAACGGCGTGTCCGTGCGCATGGCCGTGCTCTACCTCCTGCTGGCGGGGGACCATTCGAGCGCGAACGCAAAGGAGGAAGGCCGATGAGCATCCCTCACATCGGCGCAGAGCCCGTCGTCTACCGCGGCGTGCGGATCTCCGGCGGCGACGCCCGTGACCTCGTCGTCGACGGGGGAGTCATCACGGCTCTCGACGGGGAGGCGCCGGGAGGCGCGCGCATCGTCGACGCCGACGGACTCATCGCCCTCCCCGGCCTCGTCGATCTGCACACCCACCTGCGCGAACCTGGATTCGAGGCGTCCGAGACGATCCTCACGGGATCGCGCGCGGCGGCGGCCGGCGGCTACACCACGGTCTTCGCGATGCCCAACACGTCCCCGGTCGCCGACACCGCCGGCGTCGTCGAGCAGGAGCTCGCACTCGGCGAGGCGGCCGGCTACGTGCACGTGCAGCCGATCGGCGCGGTCACGGTCGGCCAGCGCGGTGAGCGCCTCGCGGAACTGGGCGCGATGGCGAGCTCTCGCGCACGCGTGCGCGTGTTCAGCGACGACGGCTTCTGCGTCTGGGATCCGCTCATCATGCGTCGTGCCCTCGAGTACGTGAAGTCCTTCGGCGGCGTGATCGCCCAACATGCGCAGGATCCCCGGCTGACCGAGGGCGCCCAGATGAACGAGGGCACGGTATCCGCGGAGCTCGGACTCGCGGGATGGCCCGCCGTCGCCGAGGAATCGATCATCGCCCGCGACGTGCTCCTGGCTGAGCACGTGGGCTCCCGCCTGCACGTCTGCCACCTCTCCACCGCCGGGTCGGTCGAGATCATCCGCTGGGCGAAGGCCCGAGGCGTCGCGGTGACGGCGGAAGTGACGCCGCACCACCTCCTGCTGACCGAGGAGCTCGTGCGCGGATACGACCCGCGTTTCAAGGTCAATCCGCCCCTTCGCCGTGATGATGACGTGCGAGCCGTGCGGGAGGGCCTCGCCGACGGCACCATCGACATCGTGGCGACCGATCACGCACCGCACCCGGCGGAGGCGAAGTCGTGCGAATGGCAGGCAGCCGCACACGGAATGGTGGGCCTCGAGAGCGCACTCCGGGTCGTGCAGCAGACGATGGTCGACACCGGGATGCTCGATTGGGCCGATGTCGCGCGAGTGATGTCCGCGGTTCCCGCGCGCATCGGGCGCCTGACGCCGCCGGCGCTCGAGGTCGGCGCGCCGGCCGCGTTCGTGCTCTACGACCCGCGTCCGGCACGCACCTTCACGCGTGACGACCTCCACGGTCGCAGCGTCAACTCGCCCTACCTCGGTCGCGATCTGCCCGGTGAGGTGAGGTGGACCGTCAACGGCGGGTTCGTCACGGTCGCCGACGGCGAGCTGGTCGATCGGGAGGGTGTCGCGTGAGCCGCGAAGCCGCACTGCTGGTGATCATGGCGGTCGCCGTCGGCCTGCTCGTGCTGGCAGCCGTCGGCTGGTGGCGCCGGACGCGCCGCGACCGTGCACTCGAGCCGCCGGTGGGGGAGATCCCCGCCGGGGCGATGGAGCGCGACCGCTTCGCGGTTCTGTACGTCGCGACCACGCGCCCCGATCAGCCGCTGGAGCGCCTGGCCATCCGGGGGATGGGATTCCGCTCGGCCGCCGAGGTCATCCTCACCGATCGCGGCATCGCGCTCGAGCTCGCCGGTGAGAGACCGCTGTTCCTCGCCCGGGGGCGGCTCCTCGCCGTCGACCAGTCCACCGTCGCCATCGACCGCGTGGTCGAGAAGGACGGCCTGGTCCGCCTCACCTGGCGGATCAGCGACGACACCGTCGTCGATACCTACCTCCGGCCGCAGGATTCCTCGGCCCGCGCACTCGCCGACGCCCTCGGCGCATCCATCACCTCGACAGGAGCAGACGCATGACCTCGCTGCTGACCACCGACCCCGCGGTCCTCGTCCTGGAGGACGGGTCCCGCCACACCGGGCGCGCCTACGGCGCGCGGGGGACCACTCTGGGAGAAGTCGTCTTCGCCACCGGCATGACCGGGTACCAGGAGACGCTCACCGATCCGTCGTACGCCGGCCAGATCGTGCTTCAGACGGCGCCGCACATCGGCAACACCGGCATGAACGCGGAGGACCGGGAGTCCCGGCGCATCTGGGTCTCCGGCTACGTCGTGCGCGATCCGTCGCGCGTGGTGTCGAACTGGCGCTCGGAGGAATCCCTCGACCAGTCCCTGGCCGCCGACGGCATCGTCGGGATCAGCGGCATCGACACCCGTGCGGTGACACGCCGCATCCGTTCGGCCGGCAGCATGCGCGGCGGCGTGTTCTCGGGAGAGACCGCGGCGCTCGACGCCGAGGAGCAGCTGCGCATCGTGCGCGAGGCCCCGGAGATGTCCGGGCGCAACCTGTCCGCTTCGGTGTCCGTCGAGGACGTCGAGGTCACGCGCGCACAGGGGGAGCGCGTCGGCAACCTCGCGGTGCTCGACCTCGGTGTCAAGCAGTCCACGATCGTCAACCTCGCGGCGCGCGGGTTCGATGTGCACGTGTTCCCGCAGAGCGCGACGGTGGCGCAGATCATGGAGATCGAGCCGGTCGCCGCCTTCTACTCCAACGGTCCGGGGGATCCCGCGGCCAGTGACGCGCACGTGGAGCTCCTGCGCGGCATCCTCGATGCGCGGGTGCCCTTCTTCGGCATCTGCTTCGGAAACCAGCTCCTCGGCCGCGCGCTCGGATTCGGCACGTACAAGCTGCCCTTCGGACACCGCGGCATCAACCAGCCCGTCCTCGACAAGGCCACCGGGCGCGTCGAGATCACGTCGCAGAATCACGGATTCGCCGTCGATGCCCCGGTCGAGGGGACGGTGGACAGCCCCCACGGTTACGGTCGCGTGGAGGTGAGCCACGTCGGTCTCAACGACAACGTCGTCGAGGGTCTCCGCGCCCTCGACATCCCCGCGTTCAGCGTGCAGTACCACCCCGAGGCGGCCGCCGGTCCGCACGATGCGAACTATCTGTTCGATCGCTTCCGCGACATGGTGCTCGACACCCTGTCCGCCCGCAGCAACGACTCCCAGGAGGGTGGCCTCTGATGCCCAAGCGCGACGACATCCGATCCGTCCTCGTCATCGGCTCCGGCCCGATCGTCATCGGTCAGGCGTGCGAGTTCGACTATTCCGGCACCCAGGCGTGCCGCGTGCTCCGTGAAGAGGGGGTGCGCGTGATCCTCGTCAACTCCAATCCGGCGACGATCATGACCGACCCGGACTTCGCCGACGCCACATACATCGAGCCGATCTCGCCCGAGGTGATCGAGACGATCCTGGCGAAGGAGAAGCCCGACGCGATCCTGCCGACCCTCGGTGGGCAGACGGCGCTGAACGCCGCGATGGCGTTGCACGATCGCGGCATCCTCGACGCCTACGGGGTCGAGCTCATCGGCGCGAACGTCGACGCCATCCGCAAGGGCGAGGACCGTCAGGTCTTCAAGGAACTCGTCATCGAGTCGGGGGCCGATGTGGCCGAGAGTCGCATCTGCCACTCGATGGACGAGGTGCTCGCCGGCGCCGCCGACCTCGGCTATCCGCTCGTCGTGCGTCCGTCGTTCACGATGGGCGGCCTCGGCAGCGGATTCGCGTTCGACGAAGCCGACCTGCGGCGCATCGCCGGCGCCGGTCTGCGCGATTCGCCCACGCACGAGGTTCTCCTGGAGGAGTCGATCCTCGGTTGGAAAGAATACGAGCTCGAGCTCATGCGCGACTCCGCAGACAACACCGTCGTGGTGTGCTCGATCGAGAACGTCGACCCGGTCGGCGTGCACACGGGCGACTCCATCACCGTCGCGCCGTCGCTGACGCTGACCGACCGCGAGTACCAGAAGATGCGCGACATCGGCATCGACATCATCCGTGCGGTGGGCGTCGACACGGGCGGGTGCAACATCCAGTTCGCCGTCAATCCCGACACCGGCCGCATCATCGTCATCGAGATGAACCCCCGCGTGTCGCGGTCGTCGGCGCTCGCGTCGAAGGCGACGGGCTTCCCCATCGCGAAGATCGCCGCGAAGCTGGCCATCGGCTACCGCCTGGACGAGATCCCGAACGACATCACCAAGGTCACCCCCGCGAGCTTCGAGCCCACGCTCGACTACGTCGTGGTCAAGGTGCCTCGCTTCAACTTCGAGAAGTTCCCCAACGCCGACACCACGCTGACCACGACCATGAAGTCGGTGGGAGAGGCCATGGCGATCGGCCGGAACTACACGACGGCGCTGCAGAAGGCGCTGCGCTCGCTCGAGAAGCGCGGTTCGAGCTTCCACTGGGGCGACGAGGATCGCACGGTCGACGAGCTCCTGGAGATCGCCCGCACGCCCACCGACGGCCGCATCGTCGTGCTCCAGCAGGCGATGCGCAAGGGCGCGACCGTCGAGCAGGCGTTCGAGGCGACGAGCATCGACCGCTGGTTCCTCGACCAGATGCTTCTCATCAACGAGGTCGCCGAGGAGATCCGCGGCGCCGAGGAGCTCGACGCGGCCGCCCTCCGGCTCGCGAAGGATCACGGATTCTCGGATGCGCAGATCGCGCAGCTGCGGGGCCTCGACGAGGCCGAGGTCCGCGGCATCCGACACGGTCTGGACATCCGCCCGGTGTACAAGACGGTCGACACGTGCGCCGGCGAGTTCCCGGCCCTCACGCCGTACCACTACTCCAGCTACGACAGCGAGACCGAAGTCACCCCGTCGGAGCGCACGAAGGTCGTGATCATCGGATCCGGTCCCAACCGCATCGGCCAGGGCGTCGAGTTCGACTACTCGTGCGTCCACGCCTCGTTCGCGCTGAGCGACGCCGGGTACGAGACGATCATGGTCAACTGCAACCCGGAGACGGTGTCGACGGATTACGACACGTCGGACCGGCTCTACTTCGAGCCGCTGACGCTCGAGGACGTGCTCGAGGTGCTGCACGCCGAAGCGCAGTCCGGCAAGATCCTCGGCGTCGTCTGCCAGCTCGGCGGGCAGACTCCGCTGGGCCTCGCCAAGGGGATCGAAGAAGCCGGGTACACCATCCTCGGGACGAGCCCGGCGGCGATCGACCTCGCCGAGGAGCGCGGGCTCTTCAGCGGGATCCTCGACGCGGCCGGACTCGTCGCGCCCCGGCACGGCACGGCGATCGACGTCGACGAGGCTGTCGCGGTCGCGGAGGACATCGGCTACCCGGTCCTGGTCCGCCCGAGCTTCGTGCTCGGCGGACGCGGCATGGAGATCGTGTACGACACCGACAGCCTCCGCGACTACTTCGTGCGGATCGCCGACCAGGCGATCATCGGCCCCGGACTCCCGCTGCTGGTCGACCGCTTCCTCGACGATGCCATCGAGATCGACGTCGATGCCCTCTTCGACGGCGAGCAGCTGTACGTCGGCGGGGTCATGGAGCACCTGGAGGAGGCGGGCATCCACTCCGGCGACTCCAGCTGCACGCTTCCGCCGATCTCGCTCGGCCGCAGCGACGTGGACCGGGTGCGCACCGCGACGCTCGCCATCGCGCAGGGCATCGGCGTGCGGGGGCTGCTGAACGTGCAGTTCGCCATCAGCGCCGGCGTGCTCTACGTCATCGAGGCGAACCCGCGCGCGAGCCGTACCGTCCCCTTCGTCTCGAAGGCACTCGGGATCCCGCTCGCCAAGGCCGCCTCGCGCGTCATGGCCGGTGCGACGATCGGGGAGCTCATCTCGGAGGGCCTGCTCCCGGCCGCGGACGGCTCGCGCGTTCCGCTGGACGCCCCGGTGTCGGTCAAGGAGGCGGTGCTCCCCTTCAAGCGCTTCCGCACGAAGGACGGCGAGACGGTGGATTCCATCCTCGGCCCCGAGATGCGCTCCACCGGTGAGGTGATGGGTATCGACCGCGACTTCCCGACGGCGTTCGCCAAGAGCCAGCAGGCAGCCTACGGGGGCATGCCGACCACGGGCACGGTCTTCATCTCCGTCGCCGACGACGACAAGCGCGCCGTCATCCTCCCGGCGCACCGACTGCGGGAGCTCGGCTTCGACCTCGTCGCCACGGAGGGCACGGCCGAGATCCTCGCCCGCAACGGCATCGCGGTGAAGGTCGTCGCGAAATACTCCGAGACGCAGGAGTCGGGCGAGCCGAACGTGGTCGATCTGATCAACGCCGGCGAGATCGACATGGTCGTGAACACCCCGTCGGGAGGGATGGCTCGCGCCGACGGCTACGAGATCCGCGCCGCGGCGGTGGCTGCCGACAAGGCGCTGTTCACCACCATCGCGCTCCTGGGCGCCGCCGTCAGCGCTCTCCCCGCGCTCCGCGAGGGGTTCGAGGTGCGAAGCCTTCAGGAATACGCGGTGGACCGCGCCTCGCGCTCATGACCGGATTCGGCGAGCGGGTGCGGTCGACCCTGGCGCAGCGGGGTCCGCTGTGCGTCGGGGTCGACCCGCACCCGAGACTTCTCGTCGACTGGGGTCTGCCGGAGACGGCCGCCGGCGCACGGGAGTTCGGACTCCGCGTGGTGGATGCCGCAGCGACCGCCGGGGTCGGCATCGTCAAGCCGCAGGTCTCGTTCTTCGAGCGCTTCGGATCGGCCGGGTACCGCGCCCTCGAGGACGTGCTGCGGACGGCCCGGGAGTCGGAGCTGCTCGTCATCGCCGATGCCAAGCGCGGTGACATCGGGTCGACGATGGATGCCTACGCCGAAGCGTGGCTGCGCGCCGGATCCCCCCTCGAGGCCGACGCGCTGACGGTGAGCCCGTACCTCGGAGTCGGGGTCCTCGCATCGGCTGCGAGCCTGGCCTATGCCGGCGACAAGGGACTGTTCGTGCTGGTCGCGACGAGCAATCCCGAGGGGGTGGACCTGCAGCGCTCCCGCGACGCGAGCCGGCGGACGGTCGCGCGGCGGGTCCTCGACGAGGTCACGCAGATCAACGCCGCCCACGTCGATGACGGACGATGGGGGAGTGTCGGCGTCGTGATCGGCGCGACGGTCGGGTGGGCGGATGCGGGGCTGGCTCCGGTGTCTCCGCCGGCGCCGATCCTCGCCCCCGGTTTCGGATTCCAGGGCGCGCAGCCGGGCGACCTCGGCGCGGCGTTCGGCGACAGCGCGCAGACCGTGATCGCCAGCGAGAGTCGGAGCCTTCTCTCCGCCGGTCCGGGGCGGCTCGCGGAGACCATCAGAGACCGCTCAGAGCACTACAGGAGCAGGGAATGACCGAACCACACCGACCTCCCGAGGTCGACCGCGTCGCGGCGTCGCGCCGTGCCGTCGAGGCCCGCCGGGCACGAGCGTCGCTGAAGAAGGACATCGCGATGCGGGTCGTGACGCCCCAGGACGTGCTCGCTCGGAGCACCGACGCCACGGATTCCGCCGCGGCGACGCTGCGCGTGACGGAGTTCCTGACCGCGCTGCCGGCCATCGGTGCGGGCAAGCGCGATCGCGTGCTGCAGTCGCTCGGGATTTCACCGGTCAAGCGCCTTGGCGGGCTGGGTGGCCGTCAGCGGAACGCCCTGTCGACGTGGCTCGACGAGCGTTTCCCGCCCATCCGACCCCGCGCCGGACGCAGCCGTCTCCTCGTGCTGGCCGGACCGACGGCGGTGGGCAAGGGGACGGTCGCCGCGCACATCGCCGCGCACCATCCGGAGATCCTCCTCTCGGTCTCGGCGACGACCCGGCCGCCCCGTCCGGGCGAGATCGACGGTGCGCACTACTTCTTCGTCGACGACGAGGCGTTCGACCGCATGGTGGATGCCGGCGACCTGCTCGAGCACGCCACCGTGCACAACCGTCACCGCTACGGCACACCCCGGCGCCCCATCGAAGAGGCGCTGGCCGAAGGACGGACCGTGCTGCTCGAGATCGATCTGCAGGGCGCACGCCAGGTGCGCGCGGCCGACCCCGCCGCCACGCTCGTGTTCCTGCTGCCGCCGAGCTGGGACGAACTGGTTCAGCGGCTCATCGGGCGCGGGACCGAGGATGCCGAAGAGCGCGCGCGCCGCCTGCGCACGGCGAAGGTCGAGTTGGCCGCTCAGAGCGAATTCGACCACCGCGTCGTCAACGACGACGTCGCCGAGGCGGCCCGCAAGGTCGTAGAATTGTCCGAAGCGCCCGCGCGCTACTCGTCGCGCGGCTGACGCGATCGACTCACCGCCACCATCCGAACCAGGAGGTTCCCCATGGCCGGAACGAACCAGGGCATCATCGAGCCCCCCATCGACGCACTCCTCGAGAAGGTCGACTCCAAGTACCAGCTGGTCATCTACGCATCCAAGCGCGCGCGCCAGATCAACGACTACTACTCGGATCTGCACGAGGGGAACCTGTTCGACAACGTCGGGCCGCTCGTGGACTCCACGGTCGAGGACAAGCCGCTGACCATCGCGATGCACGAGATCCACGAGGACAAGCTGCGCCTTCGCGCCGCCGAGTGAGCTCACCGCACATCACCGGCCGCATGATCCGTCATGTCGGCCGGTGATGTCATACTGCCTCCGTCCGTGACCGCTGTCTTCCTGGAGCTCCGATGAGCGATCTTCGCCTGTTCACGTCCGAGTCCGTCACCGAGGGGCATCCCGACAAGATCTGCGACCAGATCTCCGACAGCATCCTCGACGCGATCCTCGCCGAGGATCCGGAGGGACGCGTGGCCGTCGAGACGCTCGTGACGACCGGTCTCGTGCATGTCGCGGGGGAGGTGTCCACCAGTGCATACGTCGAGATCCCCGCGATCGTGCGCGACGTGGTCAACCGCATCGGCTACACCAGCAGCGAGACGGGTTTCGACGGTGACTCCTGCGGTGTGAGCGTCTCCATCGGCGCACAGTCCTCGGACATCGCCGCCGGGGTGAACAAGGCGTTCGAGCAGCGTGAGCGCGGATCGGTCGACCCGGCCGATGAGCAGGGCGCCGGCGACCAGGGCATCATGTTCGGCTACGCCACCGACGAGACGCCGCAGTTCATGCCGATCGCTGCATGGACGGCGCACCGCATGGCCGAGCGCCTCGCCGACCTCCGCCGGGACGGTCAGCTGCCCTTCCTCCGCCCGGACGGCAAGACGCAGGTGACGCTGGGCTTCGACGGGGGCGTGCCCAAGACCGTCGAGTCGGTGGTGCTCTCGACTCAGCACCACCCCGACATCTCTCAGGCCGACCTTCGCGACCGGGTGCGCGCGGAGGTCATCGACCCCGTACTGCACGCCACCGGCCTCGATCTGCCCGGCGTGCAGTACTTCATCAACCCGGCCGGGCCCTTCGTCGTCGGCGGCCCGAAGGGCGACGCTGGTCTGACGGGTCGCAAGATCATCATCGACACCTACGGCGGCGCGTCGCGCCACGGTGGCGGTGCATTCAGCGGAAAGGACCCGTCGAAGGTGGACCGGTCCGCCGCCTATGCGATGCGCTGGGTCGCGAAGAACGCCGTCGCCGCGGGCCTTGCCGATCGCCTCGAGGTGCAGGTGGCCTACGCCATCGGCAAGGCGAGCCCCGTCGGACTCTACGTGGAGACCTTCGGAACGGGCCACGTCGCCGACGAGATGATCACGCGGGCGATCCGCGATGTCTTCGATCTCCGGCCCAAGGCGATCATCGATCGGCTCGATCTCCAGCGCCCCATCTACGCCGACACGGCCGCCTACGGCCACTTCGGCCGCGAGCTGCCGAGCTTCACCTGGGAACGCACCGATCGCGTCGACGAGCTCCGCTCCGCCGCCGGTCTCTGACATGTCCGCCCGCCGCGTCGCGCGGGTGCTCGTCGACTCCCCGCTGCCGCAGCTGGACCGCCTGCTCGACTATGCGGTCCCCGTCCCGCTCGTCGACCACGCGCTCGCCGGGGTGAGGGTGAAGGTGCCGCTGCGGACCGCGGGCCGCACGGTGGAGGGATGGATCGTCGAGATCGCCGACGAGGAGCCTGGCGACCGACCCCTGTCCGACCTGGAGGATGTCGTCTCGCCCGTGCCGGTCCTGCCTCCCGGGCTGTATGCGCTCGCGCGGCGGGCCGCCGACCGCGCGTCCGGTTCCGCGAGCGGCGTGTTGAAGGTGGCGATTCCGCGCCGAACGGTGCGCGCCGAGAGGGCGCACCTCACCGCCGCCCCGCCGACACCGGTGACCGTCGTCCCGGAAGCCGCGGAGTGGGCCGCGGCGAGGCTCGCCGAATTCCCCGGGCTTCGTCCCGTCATCGAGGAAGCGCGCCGAGGGGCACTCCTCGCCCCGCCCGGTGTCGGCCCCGCCTCCGACGCGGAGGGCGCCACCGACGTCGGCGTGTGGGCTCTCCTGCTCGCGGCCGTCGCCGTCGATACGCTCGCCGCCGGTCGGAGCGCGATCCTCGTCGTGCCGGATCATCGTGACCAGGCGCAGCTCGAGCAGGTGCTCCGCGAGCGGCTCCCCGAAAGCGCCCTCGTCCGCCTGGATGCGCGGCAGAGCGGGCCGTCGCGATACGCGGCGTATCTGAGGACGCTGGCGGATGCCCCCTGCGTCGTCGTCGGAAACCGCTCGGCCGTCTACGCCCCCGCCGCCTCGGTCGGCGCCGTGATCGTGTGGGACGACGGCGACCCGCTGCTCGCGGAGCCGCTCAGTCCCGGTGTCCACGCCCGCGATGCGGCGCTGCTGCGACAGGAGATGGAGGGGTCCGCGCTGCTGTTCGCCGGTCACACCCGCACAACGGACGTCGAGAGACTCGTCGCGCTGGGGTGGCTCGACGACATCGCACCGGCCCGCCGCGTCATGCCCAAGACCATGCTGAGCGCCACGCGCGAGGGGGAGGGGCGAGGTCAGCGCATCCCGTCGGCGGCGTTCGCGGCGGCCCGTGATGCGCTCGCGTCCGGCCCGGTGCTGGTTCAGGTCGCACGCCCGGGATACGCTCCCGTGCTCGTGTGCGCCTCGTGCCGGCATCCCGCCCGCTGCGCGCACTGCGGCGGGCCGCTGCGAGCCGCGCACCACGGAGCCGTTCCCACGTGCGGGTGGTGCGGCAGGTCCGCTCCCGCGTGGGGGTGCACCGAGTGCGGGGGAACGCGGCTGCGGATGGCCTCCTCGGGAAGCGAGAGGACCGCCGACGAGCTCGGGCGCGCCTTTCCCGAGATCCGGGTGATCGTCGCCGATGGGGACCACCCGGTTCCCCATGTCGACGCGCGTCCGGCGCTCGTGGTGGCGACGCGGGGCGCGGAGCCGATCGCCGCCGGCGGCTATCGCGCGATCATCCTGCTCGACGCGGACCGGATGCTCCTCGCCGAGGACCTGCGCATCGGCGAGGCCTGCCTGCGCTGGTGGTCGAACGCCGCCGCGCTCGCGGCGCCCGGGGCCCCGGTGCATCTCGTGGGCGTCGCGGGGCCCGTGGCGCGCGCATTCGCGACCTGGAACCACCCCGCGTACGCGCGCATCGAACTGGCAGAACGTGCGCCGCTGCGCATGCCGCCCACAGTGCGCGTCGCCGCCCTCGAGGGGGATCGACGCACCGTCACGGAGGCTCTGGTGCGACTGCGCGAGGATGCCCCGGACCTCGATGACCGGGCGATCCTGGGGCCCGTCGACACGGAGGGTGGCGTGCGTGCGCTGGTGCGGTTCGAGTACGCCCACGGTGCATCGGTGACCCGCAGTCTGCGTTCGTCGATCATCACCGCCGCTCTTCGGTCGCGCAGGCCTGCCAAAGGGCGCCAGCGCCCACCCGCCCCTACACTCAGAGTCCGGGTCGATGTGCCCGATCTCGATCTGTGAGGAGTCCATGCGTCTCGTCTTCGCCGGCACACCCGCACCGGCCGTACCCGCCCTTCGTGAGCTCGCGGAGAGCCGACACCAGATCACGGCGGTGGTGACCCGCCCGGACGCACCGCTCGGACGCAAGCGGGTGCTCACCCCGTCGCCGGTTGCCGCGGCGGCCGAGCAGATCGGCGCACCGGTCATCAAGACGGCGCGTCTGGACGCCGACGCAACCGAGCGGATCGCGGCGCTCGAGCCCGATCTCGGTGTCATCGTCGCCTACGGCGGGCTCGTGCGGGAACCTCTGCTGAGCACTCCCGCACACGGATGGATCAACCTCCACTTCAGCCTGCTGCCGAAGTGGCGCGGCGCGGCACCGGTGCAGCACGCGCTCATCGCGGGCGACGATGTCACCGGCGCCGCCGTGTTCCGCCTCGTGGCGGAGCTCGACGCCGGCGACGTCTTCGCCGACCGACGGGTCGAGATCGAGCCGGGGGAGACCGCAGGGGAGCTGCTGTCTCGGCTCGCCGACGTGGGAGCGGGTCTGCTCCACGAGGTCGTCGACGCCGTCGCCGCAGGAGACGCCGTCGCACGCGCCCAGACGGGTGAGCCCACGTTCGCTCCGAAGCTCACCATCGATGACGGTCGCATCCGCTGGGAGGAAGCTGCGGAGCGGATCCTCGATCGCGTGCGTGGCACGACCCCCGAACCCGGCGCGCACACGACGGTCGCCGGCGAGCGATTGAAGCTGCATCGTGTCGACCTCGTCGACGACGCGCCACCGCTGGCACCGGGACAGGTCGGATGGGATCGCGGGCGCGTCCTGGTCGGCAGCGGCGACGGTGCCATCGCCCTGCGAGAGGTGCAACCGGCCGGGCGCGGCGTGATGCCGGCGCCCGATTGGTGGCGAGGGCGCCGGCAGGATGATGTGAGGCTGGGTTCATGACCGGTGCACGCGAGGTGGCCTACGAGACGCTCCGAGCGGTCCACGAGTCGGACGCCTACGCGAACCTGCTGCTCCCGGCTGCGATCGAGCGTGCCGGCCTGAGCGCCGGCGACGCGGCGCTCGCGACCGAGCTCACCTACGGAACCCTCCGGCGTCGCGGCACCTACGACGCCATCATCGGGATCGCGGCGGACCGTGCACCATCGAGCATCGATCCGGAGATTCTGGATGCCCTTCGCCTGGGTGTGCACCAGCTCGTCGCGACCCGTGTCGCCTCGCACGCCGCCGTGAACGAGTCCGTGACGCTCGCACGTCGCGCCGGCGGGCGCGGCGCCGCCGGGTTCACCAACGCCGTGCTGCGGCGCGTGTCGCGGGACACCCCCGGTGAATGGGCGGATCGGGTCGCCGAGACTGCGAGATCCGACGATGAGGCGATCGCCCTGTCGTCATCCCACCCCGTGTGGGTGATCCGCGCCTTTCGTCGTGCCCTCACGGCAGAGGGTCGCGCCGACGAACTCGGCGCGCTGCTGACCGCCGACAACACGGCCCCTCGCGTCACCTTCGCGGCGCTCCCCGGCCTCGCGGAGCCCGGTGCCGATGCGCGCCGCACCCCCTTCTCGCCGCTGGGATTCCGTCTCGCCGGCGGTGCTCCCGAAGCCGTCGTGAGCGCATCCGACGGCCGCATCCGCGTGCAGGACGAGGGCTCGCAGCTCGCAGCGCTCGCCCTCACCCGGGCCCGTGCCGTCCAGACCGGTGAGAGGTGGCTCGACCTGTGCGCCGGCCCCGGAG
The DNA here is from genome assembly GCF_042846595.1 of Microbacterium sp. MTN4-26. Classification (NCBI taxonomy): domain Bacteria; kingdom Bacillati; phylum Actinomycetota; class Actinomycetes; order Micrococcales; family Microbacteriaceae; genus Microbacterium; species Microbacterium sp. MTN4-26. The sequence goes on along the minus strand of NZ_BTGO01000012.1, from coordinate 91,013 downwards.
GCAAGACGGCGGTCCTCGCCGCCGAAGCCCTCGCTCACGGCGCGCGGCTCGACGCGAACGAGATCTCACCCGCACGGGCCGGGCTGGTGCGACGGTCGATCGCGGGGGTGCCGCTGGAGGTGGAGGTGACCGAGCGCGACGGGCGGGACCTGACCGCCGAGCGTCCCGGCATCTACGACCGCATCCTGGTCGATGCCCCGTGCACGGGCCTCGGCGCCCTGAGACGGCGCCCCGAGGCGCGCTGGCGCAAAGCACCGGGCGACGTTGCGGAACTGACGGCGCTGCAGGGCGAGCTGCTGGGTGGTGCGATCGAAGCGCTCGCGCCCGGCGGAATCGTCGCCTACGTCACGTGCTCGCCCCATCTCGCGGAGACGACCGGCGTGGTCGCCGAGGCCCGTCGTCGCTTCGGCGACGCCGTCGAGGAGCTCGACGCCCGTGCCGTCGTGCGCGAGGTCGCCCTGTCGTCGCCCGACCTTCCCGCGCAGACCGACGGCTCCGGTCGCGCCCAGCTGTGGCCGCACCGCCACAACACCGATGCGATGTCGATCACGCTGCTGCGGCGCACGTGATGACGCGCGGGAGCCGGAATAATGAACGGGTGAGCGACATCCGCATCAACCCCAGCATCCTCGCCGCAGACTTCGTGAACATGCAGACCGAGCTCGGCCGCATCGCGTCGGCGGATTACGTGCACGTGGACGTCATGGACAACCACTTCGTCCCGAACCTCACGTTCGGTCCGCAGATGGTGGAGCGCATCCAGGCGACGTCGCCGGTGCCGTTGGACGTGCACCTGATGATCGACGATCCGGAGCGATGGGCACCGGGCTACGCCGAGATCGGCGCGGCGTCGGTCACCTTTCACCTCGAGGCCGCCGCAGAGCCGATCGCGCTGGCTCGTCGGCTGCGGCAGATCGGAGCGCGAGCGGGCGTGGCCGTCAAGCCGGGCACACCCGTCGAGGGGCTCCTCGACGTGCTCGACGAGTTCGACCAGGTGCTCGTGATGACCGTGGAGCCGGGCTTCGGCGGGCAGTCCTTCATGCCCGAGACCATGCCGAAGCTGCGAGCGCTCTCCGACCACGCTCGCGCCGTCGGATCGACGGTGTGGCTGCAGGTCGACGGCGGAATCGGGGAGTCGACCATCGCCCAGGCGGCGGAGGCCGGTGCGGACACGTTCGTGGCGGGTTCGGCCGTCTTCGGCGCCGACAGCCCGGACGCCGCGATCGCCGCGCTCCGCAGCCGGGCGGCGCACGCACACCGCCACTGAAGCCCCACCGGGCGCGGCCGGTGCCGCGCGCGGAGTTCGGTACGCTGGAGAAGTGAAGACCTTCGACGGCCTGTTCGGCGAGCTGACGGCCACGGCCGAGCGACGACCCGAGGGGTCGGGAACGGTGGCGCAGCTCGACGCCGGAGTGCACGCGATCGGCAAGAAGATCGTGGAAGAGGCCGCAGAGGTCTGGATGGCGGCCGAGTACGAGTCCGACGAGGCCGCCGCCGAGGAGATCTCCCAGCTCCTCTACCACCTGCAGGTGCTCATGCTCGCGAAGGGTCTGACACTGCAGGACGTCTACCGACATCTCTGAGCGCCGCCCGGACCGTCGCCAGAAGAAGAAGGACATCCCCATATGCTGCGCATCGCCGTGCCCAACAAGGGCTCGCTCGCCGAGACCTCGGCGGCCATGCTCGCCGAGGCCGGATACAGCGGCCGCCGCGACTCGAAGGACCTCCACAAGGCGGACCCCGCCAACGGCGTGGAGTTCTTCTACCTCCGCCCGAAGGACATCGCGACCTACGTCGGATCCGGCGCGCTCGACGTGGGCATCACCGGCCGCGATCTGCTGAGAGACGCGCGCATGCCCGGTGCTCGAGAGATCGAAGCGCTCGGCTTCGCCGGCTCGACATTCCGGTTCGCCGCCCCGCCCGGACGCTTCGCCGAACTCACCGATCTCGACGGCTGCCGCATCGCCACCTCCTATCCGGGACTGGTCGATTCCTTCTTGGACGAGCACGGAGTCGCGGTCGATCTGGTCCCGCTCGACGGCGCCGTCGAATCCGCCGTCCGGCTGGGCGTCGCGGACGCGGTGGCTGACGTCGTCGAGACCGGCACCACCCTCCGGCAGGCGGGCCTCGAAGTGTTCGGTCCGCCCCTGCTCCACTCCGAGGCCGTCCTCATCTCCGGCCCCGACGATGCACCGGGCACGGAGACCCTGCTTCGCCGGCTGCGTGGCGTGATGGTCGCTCGCCGATACGTGATGGTGGACTACGACCTGCCCGTGTCGCTGGTAGACCGGGCCGTCGAGATCGCCGGGGGCATCGAGTCGCCGACGATCTCGCCACTGCGCGACCCCGAGTGGGTGGCCGTTCGGGTGATGGTGGCGCGGTCGAGCGTGAACCGCGTCATGGACGACCTGTACGAGCTGGGCGCGCGGGCGATCCTCGTCACCGCCATCCACAACGCGAGGCTCTGACATGTCGGTCGTATGCCGCGTCATCCCGTGCCTCGATGTGGCAGCGGGTCGCGTCGTCAAGGGCGTCAACTTCGAGAACCTCCGCGACATGGGCGACCCCGTCGAGCTCGCGCGCCTGTACTTCGCGCAGGGGGCCGACGAGCTCACCTTCCTCGATGTGACGGCGACGGTCGACGAGCGGGCGACGACCTACGAGATGGTGCAGCGCACCGCGGAACAGGTCTTCATCCCGCTGACCGTCGGCGGGGGAGTGCGCACCGACGACGACGTGGCTCGCCTGCTCGGCGTCGGCGCCGACAAGGTCGGCGTCAACTCCGCTGCCATCCGACGGCCGGCGCTGGTCGATGAGATCGCCGATCGTTTCGGGGCACAGGTTCTGGTCCTCTCGCTGGACGTGAAGCGATCTCCGCGCACCCCGTCGGGCTTCGTCGTGACCACGCACGGCGGTCGCACCGAGACCGACCGCGACGCGCTGGCGTGGGCGCGCGAGGCGATCGAGCGGGGAGCGGGGGAGCTGCTGGTCAACTCCATCGACGCGGACGGGACGAAGCAGGGATTCGACCTCGAACTGGTCTCCCTCATGCGCGAGGTCTCGTCCGTGCCCGTCATCGCCTCCGGCGGCGCCGGCGCCGTGGAGCACTTCGCACCGGCGGTGGGCGCCGGTGCCGATGCGGTGCTGGCCGCGTCGGTGTTCCACTCGGCCCAGCTGACCGTCGGTGACGTCAAGCGCGCGATGCTCGCCGACGGCATCGCGGTCCGCGAGGGCGACTTCCTGCGAGGCGACGACTCGTGAACGACACCGACCAGCGCATCGCCCGTGTCGCCTTCAACGGCGACGGACTCGTCGCCGCGATCGTGCAGCAGTGGGACACCCGCGAGGTCCTGATGCTCGGCTGGATGGACGCGGAGGCCCTTCGCCGCACGCTCACCGAGGGGCGCGTCACCTACTGGTCGCGTTCCCGCCGGGAGTATTGGCGCAAGGGCGACACGTCGGGCAACTTCCAGGAGGTGCGAGGGGTTCGCCTCGACTGCGACGGCGACGCCATCCTCGTGAGCGTGGAACAGCACGGTCCCGCGTGCCACACCGGCACGCGCAGCTGCTTCGACGCCGATGACCTGGCACCCGTGGTCGCGGGATGACGCGGCGGCCCCGCACCTTCGCCGTCGTCCTGGTGCTGATCGGCGGCGCCGTCGGCCTGATCTCGTCGACGCAGACCTGGCTGACGGTGACCCTGGCCTCCGTCGAGGGAGACCAGCTCACCGTCGCCGGCGCCGACGCCGTGCCGGTCCTCGCACCCTTGAGCCTCGCGGCACTCGCGCTCGGGGCAGCCCTCACGATCGTCGGCCGCGTGCTCACGTATGCATTCGGCGCGCTCACGACGCTCATCGGGGCCGCCCTCGCGATGCTGTCGGCGCGAGTGGGTCTGGACGCCCCCGTGGAGTCCTACGCCTCGACCGTGACCGAGGCCACCGGCATCACCGGCGCCGATGCGGTGCACGATCTCGTCGCGAGCTCCGCAGTCACCCCGTGGGTCGTGGTCACCGTGGCCGCCGCAGTCGTCATGGTCGCCGCAGGGCTGCTCACCCTCGGGGGAGCCCATCGGTGGTCCGGCACATCAGGGCGTCGGTTCCGCACCGACGCTGAACCCGCCGGAGGATCGCGCCCCCACGACGCGATCGACTCCTGGGATGAGCTGTCGCGGGGCGAAGACCCGACGGCCTGAACCGATAGACTTGAGCGACCCGCGCAATCGGAGGAGATCCATGAGCCACACCAACGGCGATCCCGGCCACGGCCACTCACCCGCAGCATGGACCGCTGTCGTCATCATGCTCGTCGGCTTCGCCGTGGGCACGACGGCGTTCTTCCTGGACATCCCCTGGCTCGTGTGGAGCTCGGCCGCTCTCGTGGTCGTCGGTCTCATCGTCGGATGGGCCATGGCCAGAGCCGGCTACGGCGTCAACGGCCCGAAGCACATCGCGAAAGAGCACTGACGTGCTCGCCGACCTGACGGCCGGCGCGGTGGCGGATGCGGAGGCGCGCATGCTCGAGCGTCCCTTCGCGGACGTGGAGAAGGCAGCGCTGGCGCAGCGGCCCGCGAGGGATGCTCTGTCCGCGCTCGCGCCGGCGGACCGCGTGAAGATCATCGCCGAGGTCAAGCGCGCGAGTCCGTCGCGGGGTGACCTCGCGGACATCCCCGATCCCGCACACCAGGCCTCCCTGTACGAGGCCGGGGGAGCGTCGGCGATCTCCGTCCTCACCGAAGGGCGTCGCTTCAAGGGGAGCCTCGCCGACCTCGAGGCCGTCCGGGCGCGCGTCGATGTGCCCGTTCTGCGCAAAGACTTCATCGCGACCGACTACCAGGTGTGGGAGGCGCGCGCCGCCGGAGCCGATCTCGTGCTGCTGATCGTCGCCGCGCTGGAGCAGAACGACCTGCGACGCCTGCACGATCTGACCGTCGAACTCGGGATGACGCCGCTGATCGAGACGCACAGCGCCGACGAGGTCGATCGTGCCGCCGATCTCGGCGCGCGGCTGGTCGGCGTCAATGCGCGCAACCTGTCGACCTTCGAGCTCGACAAGGATCTGTTCGGCCGCCTCGCACCGCGTCTGCCCGAGGACGCCGTCAAGATCGCCGAGTCGGCCGTGCTCAGTCCGGCCGACGTCGCGCACTACCGCAGTGCCGGTGCCGATGTGGTTCTCGTGGGGGAGGCGCTGGTGACCGGCGATCCGGTGGCGACTCTCGCGTCCTTCCTCGACGCCGCACCCGACCGTCGGACGATCGAGAGGAGCCGAGCGTGAGTCTGCGCGACGCCCACGGACCCTTCTTCGGTGACTTCGGGGGTCGTTACATGCCCGAGTCGCTGATCGCTGCGATCGATGAGCTCACGGCCGCCTACGAGGCGGCCATGGCCGACGAGGGCTTCGTCGGCGAGTTCCACCGCCTGCTGCACACCTACGCCGGTCGGCCGTCGGTCCTCACCGAGGTGCCCCGATTCGCCGCCCACGCCGGCGGAGCGCGAATCTTCCTCAAGCGCGAGGACCTGAACCACACCGGTTCGCACAAGATCAACAACGTCCTCGGGCAGGCCCTGCTCACGCAGCGCCTGGGCAAGACGCGCGTGATCGCGGAGACCGGTGCCGGCCAGCACGGGGTGGCGACGGCGACGGCCGCGGCGCTGTTCGGCTTCGACTGCACGATCTACATGGGTGAGGTCGACACGGAGCGCCAGGCGCTCAACGTGGCGCGTATGCGACTCCTCGGCGCGGAGGTGATTCCGGTCACGACCGGATCGCGCACCCTCAAGGACGCGATCAACGACGCCTACCGCGACTGGGTGGCGTCGGTCGAGACGACCAACTACATCTTCGGGACCGCGGCGGGCCCGCACCCCTTCCCCGCAATGGTCCGCGACTTCCAGAAGGTCATCGGCGACGAGGCCCGAGCCCAGCTGCTCGAGGAGACCGGCCGGCTCCCGGACGCGGTTCTGGCCTGCGTCGGCGGCGGCTCGAATGCGATCGGCATGTTCGACGCCTTCCTCGACGACCCGGACGTGATGCTCTATGGCGTCGAGGCGGCCGGCGACGGGGTCGACACACCGCGACACGCGGCATCGATCGGGCGCGGCCGACCTGGCGTCCTCCACGGCGCGAAGACCTTCGTGCTGCAGGACGAGGACGGCCAGACGATCGAGTCCCACTCCATCTCGGCCGGCCTCGACTATCCCGGGGTGGGACCGGAGCACGCGTGGCTGTCCGACATCGGTCGCGCCGCGTACATCCCTGCGACGGACGACGAGGCCATGCAGGCCCTCCGGCTGCTCTCGCGCACCGAAGGGATCATCCCCGCGATCGAGTCCGCACACGCTCTGGCCGGCGCGCTGCGCATCGGTCGCGAGCTGGGTCCCGACGCCATCCTCGCGGTCAATCTCTCCGGTCGCGGCGACAAGGACATGGACACCGCCGCCCGCTACTTCGACCTGTACGACGCCGGGGTCGACGCCGCTGCCGCTGCGTCCGCGCCGACGGCGGATGCCGCCAAGGGCGAGGGGGAGAAGCTGTGACCTCGCGCGTCGCAGCCGCGGTGAACGCCGCGGCGGAGCAGGGACGCGGGGCCTTCGTCGGCTACCTTCCCCTCGGTTTCCCCGATCTCCAGACGAGCATCGACGCCGCCGTGGCCCTGGCCGAGAACGGCGCGGACATCCTGGAGCTCGGGCCGCCCTACTCCGACCCCGTCATGGACGGAACCGTCATCCAGGAGGCCACGCAAGCGGCGCTGGCCGGGGGGTTCCGGCTTCGCGACACCTTCACGGCCATTCGCGAGATCACCCGACGAGTGGATGTGCCGGTACTCGTGATGACCTACTGGAACCCGGTCGTCCAGTACGGTGTGGACCGCTACGCGGACGACCTGCTCGCCGCCGGCGGAGCGGGCCTGATCACGCCCGACATCACCCCCGAAGCCGGCCAGGAGTGGATCGACGCGAGCCGGCGCACCGGCCTCGACCGCATCTTCCTGGCGGCGCCGACGTCCTCGGACGAGCGGCTCCGGCTCATCGTGGAGAACTCCACCGGCTTCGTCTACACGGTCTCGACCATGGGGATCACGGGCGAGCGTGCCGAGCTCGACGCCGCAGCGCGCATCCTCGTCGGCAGGCTCCGGGCTCAGGGTGCCCGGCACGCGTGCGTCGGCATCGGCATCTCCAGCGCCGACCAGGTCGCCGGCGTTCTCGGGTACGCGGACGGGGCCATCGTCGGCACCGCACTCGTGCGTGCGCTGCGCGACGGCGGCCTCGAGGGCCTCGCGCGCACCACGCGTGCCCTCGTCGCCGGCACGCGCCCGAGCACCGGGTCGAACTAGACTCAGACACCTCGGGCCGTCTCACGACGCCACACCTCTCGAGAAGGACGATCCGCCCCTATGATGAACGCCGCCCTCAGCGTGGTCGCCAGCATCCCCAGCCCGACCGTCAGCTACATCGACCTCGGACCGCTGCGCATCCACTTCTACGCGCTGTGCATCATCGCCGGCATCGTCATCGCCGTGCTGATGACCAATCATCGGCTGACCAGGCGCGGTGCCGAGCCCTGGGTCGTCATCGACATCGCCCTCATCGCGGTGCCGCTCGCCATCATCGCCGCGCGCATCTACCACGTCGCCACGCACCCCGGATTCTACTTCGGGGAGGGGGCGGACTTCTGGGCCGTCTTCCGCATCTGGGAGGGCGGTATCGCGATCTACGGCGCGCTCATCGGCGGTGCGGTCGGGGCGTGGCTGGGATGCCGCTGGACCGGCATCCGATTCTGGAGCTTCGCCGACGCACTCGCTCCGGGTCTGCTGCTCGCGCAAGCCATCGGACGCTTCGGCAACTGGTTCAACCAGGAGCTGTTCGGTCTGCCCACCGATCTGCCGTGGGGGCTGGAGATCGACCCGGAGAATTCGGCCTTCCCCCCGGGTCTGGCAGCCGACACCCTCTTCCACCCCACGTTCCTCTACGAAGTGCTCTGGAACGGGCTCGGCGTGCTGTTCCTGCTGTGGGTCGGACGCCGTTTCGGGCTGCAGTGGGGTCGCCTGTTCGCGCTCTACCTGATCTGGTACAGCGCCGGCCGCATCGTGTGGGAGTCGATCCGCATCGATCCGAGCGAGATCTATCTCGGCCTGCGCACCAACGTGTGGGCCGCCATCGCCGGTGTGCTCCTCGGCCTCGTCATCTTCTTCGTGCAGAAGCGCCGCCACCCCGGCCGGGAACGTTCTCCCTACGTGCCGGGACGCGAGTGGTCGCCCCCCGGCGCTGTACAATCGGCCGAAGACTTCGTCGACACCAGCGCACCCCCGTCAGCCGGAGTCGATGACCACAAAGACGCCACAAGCGCACTCCCCACGAAATAAGCACGCCGCAACGCGTGCATCCCGGGCCGACGTCGTCCCAACCTTGAGTATCAACGTGAGGACGGTAGATATGGCATCGAGCCCCCGTCACAGCGCCGCTACGGCAGGCGTGTCTTCAGCCCTGCCCGGCGGCTTCCCCGCACGTCAGGGCATGTACAACCCCGCGTTCGAGAAGGACGCCTGCGGCCTGGCCATGGTCGCGACCCTGCGGGGCGAGCCCGGACACGACATCGTGGACCTCGCGCTGACCGCGCTCCGGAACCTCGAGCACCGCGGTGCGATCGGGTCGGACGCCGGCACCGGCGACGGTGCCGGGATCCTCACGCAGATGCCCGACGTCTTCTTCCGCGACGTCGTCCCCTTCGCGCTCCCGCCGATGGGCGAGTACGCCGCCGGCCTGGCCTTCCTTCCCCCGGACGCCGAGACGCGCTCGGGTCAGAAGGCGACGATCGAGAAGATCGCCGACGAGGAGGGTCTGGTCGTGCTCGGCTGGCGCGAGGTCCCCACGGCGGCGGACAATCTCGGCCGACTCGCCTTCGAGGCGCGCCCGGTGTTCGAGCAGCTCTTCGTCGCCGCACGCGCCACCGACGGCGCGCCCGTGGCGGGCATCGCGCTGGACCGCCTGACCTACCGCCTGCGCAAGCGCTCCCGCAGCGAGGCCGGTGCGTACTTCGTGTCGCTGTCCTCGCGCACCATCGGCTACAAGGGCATGGTCACGACCCTCCAGCTCGAACCGTTCTACCCCGATCTGCAGGACGAGCGCTTCGCCACCGAGCTGGCGGTCGTGCACTCGCGGTACTCGACCAACACGTTCCCCTCATGGCCTCTCGCGCAGCCGCTCCGGATGCTCGCGCACAACGGTGAGATCAACACGGTCAACGGCAACCGCAACTGGATGCGCGCCCGGCAGTCGCAGCTCGAGTCCGACCTCATCGGCGACGTGCGTCCGCTGCTGCCCATCTGCACCGACGGCGCGAGCGATTCGGCCTCGTTCGACGAGGTCCTGGAGCTTCTCACGCTCACCGGTCGCTCGCTCCCGCACGCGATCCTCATGATGGTGCCAGAGGCGTATGAGAAGCAGTCCGACATGGACCCGCAACTCCGCGCGTTCTACGACTACCACTCCATCCAGATGGAGCCGTGGGACGGGCCTGCGGCCCTGATCTTCACCGACGGCACGGTCGTCGGCTCCACGCTCGACCGCAACGGTCTGCGCCCCGGCCGTTGGACGGAGACGACCGACGGACTCGTCGTGATCGGCAGCGAGACGGGCGTGCTCGACTTCGAGCCCGAGCGCATCAAGCGTCGCGGCCGCCTCCAGCCCGGTCATATGTTCCTCGTGGACACGGCGCAGGGCCGCATCATCGAGGACGAGGAGATCAAGGCGGAGCTCGCCGGTCTCCACCCCTGGCAGGAGTGGCTCGACGCCGGACGCGTGCGGCTGTCCGAGCTTCCCGAGCGCGAGCACATCGTGCACCCGATCGCCTCGATCACACGTCGTCAGCGCACGTTCGGCTACACCGAGGAGGAAGTGCGCATCCTGCTGACCCCGATGGGGCAGAACGGTGCCGAGCCGCTCGGCGCCATGGGCTCGGACACGCCGGTCGCCGTGCTCAGCGACCGCCCGCGTCTGCTGTTCGACTACTTCACCCAGCAGTTCGCCCAGGTGACGAACCCGCCGCTCGACTCGATCCGCGAAGAGGTCGTCACGTCGTTGTCGCTCGGGCTGGGACCGGAGCGGAACCTGCTGTCGTGGGGACCCGACCACACCCACACCGTCACCCTCGACTTCCCGGTGATCGACAACGACGAGCTGGCCAAGATCCAGCACATCGACACCGCCATGCCCGGACGCAGCTCCGTCACCATCCGCGGCCTCTACCGGGTCGAGGCGGGGGAGAAGGGCATGCGCAGGCGCCTCGAGCAGATGTGCGCCGAAGCCGATCGCGCGATCGAGGACGGCGCGGAGTACATCGTGCTGAGCGACCGTGACTCCAACAAGGACCTCGCGCCCATCCCGTCCCTGCTGATGCTGGCCGCCGTGCACCACCACCTCATCCGCAAGGAGACGCGCATGAAGGCGGGCCTCGTCGTCGAGGCGGGAGACGTGCGCGAGGTGCATCACGTCGCGACCCTCATCGGATACGGCGCCTCGGCGGTCAATCCCTATCTGGCGATGGAGACCGTCGAGTACCTCGTGCGCGCCGGCTACATCACCGGCATCACCCCCGCCAAGGCGGTCGCGAACCTCATCAAGGCCCTCGGCAAGGGCGTGCTGAAGATCATGTCCAAGATGGGCATCTCGACGGTGTCCTCCTACGCCGGCGCACAGGTGTTCGAGGCCGTCGGCCTCTCGCAGGAGTTCGTCGACAAGTACTTCACCGGCACCGAGACCAAGCTCGGGGGCGTCGGACTCGAGGTCATCGCGACCGAGAACTCGTCGCGACACGAGTACGCCTATCCCGAGGACGGAGCGGTGCGCGCCCACGAGCGGCTGTGGACGGGCGGTGAGTACCAGTGGCGCCGAGACGGCTCCCCTCACCTGTTCAACCCCGACACCGTGTTCCGGCTGCAGCACGCGACCCGGACCGGTCGATACGACATCTTCCGCGAGTACACGAAGCTCGTCGACGACCAGGCCGCCGAGCTGAAGACGCTGCGAGGCCTCTTCCGGCTGCGCACGGACGAGCGCACGCCCGTTCCGATCGATGAGGTCGAGCCGGTCTCGTCGATCGTCAAGCGCTTCCAGACCGGCGCGATGAGCTACGGCTCGATTTCGAAGGAAGCGCACGAGACGCTGGCGATCGCGATGAACCGCATCGGCGGCAAGTCCAACACCGGCGAGGGCGGCGAAGACGTCGACCGTCTCATGGACCCGGAACGGCGCAGTTCGATCAAGCAGGTGGCATCGGGTCGCTTCGGGGTCACGAGCCTCTACCTCACGGAGTCCGACGACATCCAGATCAAGCTCGCGCAGGGTGCGAAGCCCGGTGAGGGCGGCCAGCTGCCGCCCACGAAGGTGTATCCGTGGGTGGCTCGCACGCGTCACGCGACCGCCGGGGTGGGGCTGATCTCGCCTCCGCCGCACCACGACATCTACTCCATCGAGGACCTCAAGCAGCTCATCTTCGACCTCAAGCGCGCCAACCCGAAGGCGCGCATCCACGTCAAGCTCGTGAGCCAGTCGGGAATCGGCGCGGTGGCGGCGGGTACGGCGAAGGCACTCGCGGACGTGATCCTCGTATCGGGTCATGACGGCGGGACCGGAGCGAGCCCGATGAACTCGCTCAAGCACGCCGGCACGCCGTGGGAGCTGGGGCTCGCCGAGACGCAGCAGACGCTCATGCTCAACAACATGCGCGACCGCGTCGTGGTGCAGGTCGACGGGCAGATCAAGACCGGTCGCGACGTCATCATCGGCGCGCTGCTGGGCGCCGAGGAGTTCGGCTTCGCCACAGCACCGCTGGTGGTCTCGGGCTGCATCATGATGCGCGTGTGCCACCTGGACACGTGCCCGGTGGGAGTGGCGACGCAGAACCCGGTGCTCCGCTCGCGGTTCACCGGCAAGCCCGAGTTCGTCGTCAACTTCATGGAGTTCATCGCGCAGGAGGTGCGTGAATACCTCGCGGCCCTCGGCTTCCGCACGCTGGATGAGGCGATTGGCCACAACGAGCTGCTCGACATCGACCGCGCGATCCAGCACTGGAAGGCGAGCGGCATGGATCTCGCTCCCGTCCTCGAGGGCCCGGCGTTCGCCGACGACCTCGCACGGCGTCAGACGCGCAGCCAGGATCATGAGCTCGACGACCACTTCGACGTGCAGCTCATCGAGCGCGCTCGCGAGGTCATCGAGGGCGGGGGAGAAATCTCGATCGACCTCCCGGTGCGCAACACGGCGCGCGCGGTGGGGACGCTGCTCGGTCATCACGTGACCGTCGCCCACGGCGAAAACGGCCTGACGAGCGGGTCGATCCAGGTCAATCTCACCGGCTCCGCCGGTCAGTCCTTCGGTGCGTTCCTGCCCGCCGGGATCACGCTGCGCCTGGAGGGCGACTCGAACGACTACGTCGGCAAGGGCCTGTCGGGCGGCAAGGTGGTCGTGCGTCCGCCTCGCGCCGCGACCTTCGACCCGTCGCAGAACGTCATCGCCGGCAACGTCATCGGCTACGGCGCCACCCGCGGATCGCTGTTCCTCGGGGGTGTCGTCGGGGAGAGGTTCCTCGTGCGAAACTCCGGTGCGTCCGCGGTCGTGGAAGGCGTGGGCGACCACGCCCTCGAGTACATGACCGGCGGGCTGGCGGTGATCCTCGGCACCACGGGACGCAACCTCGGCGCCGGAATGTCAGGCGGCACCGCCTACGTCTACCGGCTGGATGAGTCGCAGGTGAACCGCGACGCGCTGGCGACCGGTGAGCTGCAACTGGGCGAACTCGGCTCAGGTGATGCCGAGATCCTGCGCGACCTGCTCGAGCAGCACGTCGCCGAGACCGGATCCGCGCTCGCGAAGGCGATGCTCGACGACTTCGACAACGAAATCTCCCACTTCGTCCGGGTGCTGCCGCGCGACTACGCCGCGGTGCTGCAGACCCGACAGGACGCCGTCGACCAGGGGCTCGACCCCGACGGTGACATCGTGTGGAGCCGCATTCTGGAGGTGACAGGTGGCTGACCCCAAGGGATTCCTCAAGACGACCGAGCGCGAGCTTCCCGCCCGCCGCCCGGTCCCCGTGCGCATCCTCGACTGGAAGGAAGTGTACGAACCCGGTGACTCGGCAGTGCTCCGGCGTCAGGCCGGACGCTGCATGGACTGCGGTGTGCCGTTCTGTCACAAGGGCTGCCCGCTCGGCAACCTCATCCCGGAGTGGAACGATCTGATGTGGCGCGGCGAGGGCCGCGCCGCGATCGAGCGGCTCCACGCGACGAACAACTTCCCGGAGTTCACCGGGCGGCTGTGCCCCGCTCCATGCGAGAGCTCCTGCGTGCTCGGGATCAACCAGCCCGCCGTCACGATCAAGCAGATCGAGGTCGCCACGATCGACGACGCCGTCGCGAACGGCTGGGTCGAGCCGGAGCCGCCCGAGCGGCTTACGGGCAAGACCGTCGCGGTCGTCGGATCCGGTCCCGCCGGGCTGGCCGCCGCTCAGCAGCTGACCCGTGCAGGTCACACGGTCGCGGTCTACGAGCGCGACGACCGCATCGGCGGGCTGCTGCGCTACGGCATCCCCGACTTCAAGATGGAGAAGCGCCACATCGAGATGCGTCTGCGTCAGATGCAGGATGAGGGCACGCGGTTCCGCGCCGGCGTCGAGATCGGCGTCGACATCACGTGGGCGGACCTGCGCGCGCGGTACGACGCCGTGCTGATCGCCACAGGCGCGACCGTTCCCCGCGATCTGCCGATCCCGGGTCGGGACCTCGCCGGCGTTCATTACGCCATGGAGTATCTCGTCGAATCGAACAAGGCCGTCGCCGGCGACGCGGTCGCCAACCAGATCACCGCCGAAGGCAAGCACGTCGTGGTCATCGGCGGCGGCGACACCGGAGCCGACTGCATCGGCACCGCACACCGGCAGGGCGCGCTCAGCGTCACCAACCTCGCGATCGGCAAGCAGCCTCCTGAGGAGCGGCCAGAGCATCAGCCGTGGCCGATGACGCCGACGATCTTCGAGGTCGCCAGCGCGCACGAGGAGGGTGGAGAGCGCTCCTACCTCGCCTCGACGGTGGAGTTCCTCTCGAACGATGTCGGCGAGGTGCGCGCCCTCGTGGTCGCCGAGACCGAGTTCGTCGACGGCCGTCGCGTGCCGAAGAAGGGCACCGAGCGGGAGATCCCCGCGGACCTGGTGCTCATCGCCATGGGCTTCACCGGTCCCGAGCAGGAGGCCTTGGACAGCCAGATCGGTACGGCCTTCACGTCGCGGGGCAACGTGGAGCGCGCGAACGACTATCAGACCGAGGTTGCGGGGGTCTTCGTCGCCGGAGACGCCGGTCGCGGCCAGTCCCTCATCGTGTGGGCGATCGCCGAGGGTCGCGCCGCCGCATCGGCGATCGACGAGCACCTCATGGGCGTCACCTCGCTCCCGGCACCGGTCACCCCGACCGATGTCGCGATCGGACTGCAGCCTGCGTAGTCTGGTCACGGCCATCAGGCCGACCTCACCCCCAGCACCCGGAGAAGACATCGGATGAGACGTGCCAAGATCGTCGCCACGCTGGGTCCCGCCACATCGTCGTATGAGATGGTCCGCGCGATCATCGACGCCGGTGTGGACGTGGCCCGCCTGAACCTGAGCCACGGCGACTACTCGGTCCACGACAACAACTTCGCCAACGTCCGCAAGGCGGCCGACGACGCAGGGCGCGCGGTCGCCGTGCTCGTCGACCTCCAGGGACCCAAGATCCGCCTCGGCCGCTTCGCCGACGGACCCCACGAGCTCGCCGAGGGCGACATCTTCAAGATCACCGTCGACGACATCCCCGGCACCAAGGAGATCGTCTCGACGACCTTCAAGGGTCTGCCGCAGGACGTCAAGGCGGGCGACTTCCTCCTGATCGACGACGGCAAGGTTCGCGTCAAGGTCCTCGAGACCGACGGCACGACCGTGACCACCGAAGTGATCGTCGGCGGCCCGGTCTCGAACAACAAGGGCATCAACCTTCCCGGCGTCGCCGTGAACGTTCCCGCCCTGTCCGAGAAGGACGAGGACGACCTCCGTTGGGCGCTGCGCACCGGAGCGGACCTGATCGCCCTCTCCTTCGTCCGCTCCGCGAAGGACGTGCGCCGCGTGCACGTGATCATGTCGGAGGAGGGGCGCCACATCCCGATCATCGCGAAGATCGAGAAGCCCCAGGCGGTGGACAACCTCGAGGAGATCATCGACGCATTCGACGGCATCATGGTCGCCCGTGGCGACCTGGGCGTCGAACTGCCGCTGGAGGCGGTTCCGATCGTGCAGAAGCGCGCCGTGGAGCTGTGCCGCCGCATGGCGAAGCCCGTCATTGTGGCGACGCAGATGCTCGAGTCGATGATCAACAGCCCGGTTCCGACCCGCGCTGAGACGAGCGACGTCGCCAACGCGGTGCTCGACGGCGCCGACGCGGTCATGCTCTCGGGCGAGACCAGCGTGGGTGACTATCCGGTCGTCGTGGTGGAGACGATGGCCCGCATCGTCGACTCGACGGAGGTGCACGGACTCGACCGCATCGCGAAGATGACGGCCAAGCCGCGCACGCAGGGCGGCGCGATCACGCTCGCCGCGATCGAGGTCGCTGAGTTCGTCGAGGCGAAGTACCTCTGCATCTTCACCGAGTCCGGCGACACGGCTCGCCGCCTGTCGCGCCTTCGCCCGGGGATCCCCATGCTCGCGTTCACACCGGAACCGGCGATCCGCCGGCGCATGGCGGTCACGTGGGGCATCCAGTCCAGCCTCGTCGAGCACGTTCCCCACACCGACCGGATGTTCATCCAGGTCGACGACTACCTGCTGTCCAACGACCTGGCCAAGGTCGGCGACAAGGTCGTCGTGATCTCCGGTTCGCCTCCCGGGATCACCGGTTCGACCAACGACATCCGCATCCACAAGGTGGGCGACGCGGTGCACGGCGCCGCGCCGATCTATCAGTCGCGCGAATAGTCATCGCTCGGACCGGAACGGTCGCGCTATCCTGAGCGCGACCGTTCCGTCGTCCGTGAGGAGATCATCATGATCTGGGACATCTTCTGGTTCATGCTGATGGCGTTCTACGTCATCGCGTACATCTTCGTGGTGGCCCTCGTGATCGTGGATCTGTTCCGCGACCGACAGCTCGCCGGCGGGTGGAAGGCGCTCTGGGTCGTCTTCCTGGTCTTCGTTCCGATGCTGACCGCCCTGGTCTACGTGATAGCTCGGGGACGCGGCATGGCCGAGCGGTCTGCGCGGCGGGAGCGCCCGGGTGCTCCCGAGGCCGATGACTACCGCCCTGCCGCCTCGTCCGATCCTTCCGGCGACATCGCCAAGGCCAAGGAGCTCCTCGATGCCGGGGTGATCACGCGGGGCGAGTTCGACGCTCTGAAGAGCAAGGCGCTCGGCAACCAGTACTTCGGCTGAGCGACGCTGTCGCCCCGCCATGGCGTGACAGGGTGGTGGGATGCAGCTTCTTCGCAAGGGAT
The DNA here is from genome assembly GCF_042846595.1 of Microbacterium sp. MTN4-26. Lineage (NCBI taxonomy): Bacteria > Bacillati > Actinomycetota > Actinomycetes > Micrococcales > Microbacteriaceae > Microbacterium > Microbacterium sp. MTN4-26. Next base: position 74,508 of record NZ_BTGO01000012.1, on the reverse strand, counting down.
GGTCCGCCGGGAGAGTGCGTGCCCGAACGGTCGAGATCGCTCATGACCTCGACGCCGTCGGCTATGTCGTGCGGGGTTCGAAACCGGATGACGCCGCCGGGGTGACCGACCTCGTGCGTGGGCATCTGGGCGGGGCGCGTTCTTTCGAGTACGCGCGTTCCGATGGCGCGGTGATCGTGACCGCCGAGGGTGGGGAGATCGCCGGGGTCGCCGTCGTGCGTGCTTCCCTGTCGCCGCAGCAGAACGTGGTCGTGCACGTGCGCGCCCTCGTCACGGCACCGGAGCATCGTGGACGAGGAATCGCGTCCCTCGCGCTGGCCGTGATCCCTCAGGTGCTCGGCGCTGACCTGTCGCCCGACGTGATCTTCGGCGCCGCGGCGAGTGAGCACGCCGTCTTCTTCCAGCGCAACGGGTTCGATGTGCTGCAGCCGGGGGAGCGGCTCGACCTCGGTGCCCACACCGACGTTCTCGTGGACGCCGCAGCGGCGCCGCTGGACACCTGGTTCGTCAGAGCGCCGTGACGAGGGTGTGCCGGTGGTGGGAGTCGAACCCACACGCCCTTTCGGGCAACCGAGTTTGAGTCGGTCGCGTCTGCCATTCCGCCACACCGGCCGGTGCGGAGATGACGATACCGTAGGATTCAATGGTGACAGAGCAAGATCAGTCCGCGTCTGCGGCCAGCGCCCCCCGTCGAGTCGTCGTCGCCGAAGATGAGTCCCTCATCCGCCTCGACATCGTGGAGATCCTGCGCGACAACGGATTCGACGTCGTCGGAGAAGCAGGTGACGGCGAGACCGCCGTGCAGCTGGCGACCGAGCTTCGGCCCGACCTCGTTGTGATGGACGTGAAGATGCCCCAGCTGGACGGCATCTCCGCCGCCGAGAAGCTGAGCAAGAACAACATCGCGCCCGTGGTGCTCCTGACCGCCTTCAGTCAGAAGGAGCTCGTCGAGCGAGCCAGCGAGGCCGGTGCGCTCGCCTACGTCGTCAAGCCGTTCACCCCCAACGACCTGCTGCCCGCCATCGAGATCGCCCTTGCGCGCCACGAGCAGATCATCACCCTTGAAGCCGAGGTCGCCGACATGGTGGAGCGCTTCGAGACCCGCAAGCTCGTGGACCGCGCCAAGGGCCTGCTCAACGAGAAGATGGGCCTGTCCGAGCCCGAGGCGTTCCGCTGGATCCAGAAGGCGTCGATGGACCGCCGCCTCACGATGCAGGATGTCGCCAAGGCCATCATCGAGCAGCTGGCGCCCAAGAAGGACTGACGCCCCGAGACCCTCGGATCTCCCCGTCTTCTCCGGCACCGTCGTCAGGAGGCGGGGAGATCTTTTATGTGGTTGGTGATGCGCACCGTCGAGCAGCGTCGGCCGTCCTCGTCGGTGACCACGATCTCGTGCACCGTCATGCTGCGCCCGAGGTGGACGGGGGTGCACACGCCGGTCACGAGGCCGGATCGCGCCGATCGCGTGTGCGTGGCGTTGATGTCGACGCCGACCGCGAGCCGGCCCGGTCCGGCGTGCAGATTGGCCGCCATCGAGCCGAGGGATTCACCCAGGACCACGTAGGCTCCGCCGTGAAGCAGCCCCACCGGCTGGGTGTTCCCGTCGACCGGCATCGTGGCGACGGCGCGCTCCACGGTGAACTCCGTGAAGCGGATGCCCATCTTCTCGGCCAGGGCGCCCATCCCGCGCTCCGTGGCCCAGTCGAGTCCGTCGACGGTCGTCGCATCGGTCATGGCGGGAGCCTCCCTCGGAGCGGTTCGGGGGTGTCGGCACCCGCGTCTAGGCTTGCAGGGTGACGGACTCCGCAAAGCCTACCCTTCTGGTCGTCGACGGACATTCGCTCGCGTACCGCGCGTTCTACGCCCTCCCGGTCGACAACTTCTCCACCCGCGACGGGCAGCACACCAACGGCGTGTACGGGTTCCTCGCGATGCTGATCAACCTGATCAAGGCCGAGAAGCCGACCCATATGGCCGTCGCCTTCGACACCTCGCGGCAGTCCTTCCGCACTCGCGAGTACACCGAGTACAAGGCCAACCGATCGGAGACGCCGCCGGAGTTCAAGGGCCAGATCCCGCTGTTAAAGGACTGCCTCGCCGCCATGAGCATCACGGTGCTCGAACAGGAGGACATCGAGGCGGACGACATTCTGGCCACCCTCGCCACGCAGGGCTCCGCCGCCGGCTTCGACGTGCTGGTGTGCTCCGGCGACCGCGATACCATCCAGCTCGTCGACGACGACGTCACCCTGCTCTACCCGAACGTGCAGGGTGTGTCGCAGCTCAAGCGCTACGACCGCGAGGCGGTGCTGGAGCGCTACAAGGTGCCACCGGAGCAGTACCCCGATGTCGCGGCGCTGGTCGGTGAGACGAGCGACAATCTGCCCGGGGTTCCGAAGGTGGGGGAGAAGACCGCCGTCAAGTGGCTCACGCAGTTCGGCACGCTCGATGACATTCTCGCGCAGGCCGACACCATCAAGGGCGTCGTTGGCAACAACCTCCGTGAGCACATCGACGATGTGCGCCGAAATCGCTCGCTCAACCGCCTGCTGCGTGACGTCGAGCTTCCTGTCGTGCCCGGCGACCTGGCCGTGCGGCCGATCGATGCGCAGGCGGTGCGCGACATCTTCGCGCGTCTGGAGTTCCGAACCCTCCTGCCACGCGTCTTCGAAGCGGCCGGCGTCGACGGTGCGATGGCCGCCGCTTCGGCACCTGTCGCGGAGGCCCCGACGCCGTCGGAGCCCGATGCCGCCGCGCTCTCGGAATGGTTGCGGGCCACGTCGGGCGAGGTGGGGCTGACCGTGTCGACCCTCGGCGGGCTGCCCCGCCGCATCGGCCTCGCCACATCCGACGAGGCCGTCGAAGTGACCTGGGACGACGCGACCGCCGACATCCTGCTCCCGTGGCTCTCCTCGGATGCACCCAAGGTCCTCTGCGACGCGAAGGCGCAGATCAAGGCCCTTCGCCGAGCCGGGGCGGTCGTCGACACCGTCGTCTTCGACGTGCTCATCGCCGGCTGGCTGCTGCGCCCCAGCCTTCCCGACAAGTCGCTTGCCGACCTCGTCGAGAGTTACCTCGACGAGAAGCTCCCCACCTCGGACCCGACGCAGCTCGTGCCGGAGGAGGAGGGGGCCACCCCGGGCCAGCTCTCGTGGTACGCCCTGAGAGTCGCCGATGCTCTCCGTGACAAGCTTCCCGCGCGCGTCGCCGACGTTCTCGTCGACATCGAGCTGCCCACGCTGCTGACCCTCGCGGACATGGAGCTGGCGGGTGTCGCCGTCTCGCACGAGAAGCTGGCGGCGTTCTCCGGTGATCTCGGTAGGCGGGCCGACGCCATCGCACAGGAGGCGTACGCGACGATCGGTCGCGAGGTCAACCTGGGCTCGCCGAAGCAGCTCCAGCAGGTGCTCTTCGAGGAGCTGGAGCTGCCGAAGACGCGCAAGACCAAGACCGGCTATTCCACCGACGCGGCGGTTCTGGCGGATCTGCAGGAGTCGAGCCCGCATCCGTTCCTGCGTCTTCTGCTGCAGCACCGGGAGGCGACGAAGCTGCGGCAGATCGTCGAGTCGCTCGATGCTGCCATCGGAGACGACGGCCGCATCCACACGACGTACGTGCAGACCGGCAGCCAGACCGGTCGACTCTCGAGCACGGACCCGAACCTGCAGAACATCCCCATCCGCACCGAGGAGAGCCGGCTCATCCGCGCGGCCTTCGAGGTCGGGAACGGGTACGAGACTCTCCTGACCGCTGACTACTCGCAGATCGAGATGCGCATCATGGCGCACCTCTCGGGCGATGAGGGTCTGATCGAGGCGTTCAACACCGGCGAGGACCTGCACCGCTTCGTCGGTGCGCGGGTGTTCGGCGTCGAACCTGCCGAGGTCAGCCCCGCCATGCGCACGAAGGTCAAAGCGATGTCGTACGGACTGGTCTACGGCCTCTCGGCGTTCGGTCTGTCGAAGCAGCTGCGGATCGAGCAGTCCGAGGCGAAGGAACTCATGCGAGAGTACTTCGCCCGTTTCGGTGCCGTGCGTGACTACCTGCGGTCATCGGTCGAGCAGGCTCGCATCGACGGATACACCGAGACGATCTTCGGTCGTCGTCGTCCCTTCCCCGATCTCGCCAGCCCGAATCGCGTGCTGCGCGAGAACGCCGAGCGCGCAGCGCTCAACGCCCCCATCCAGGGAAGTGCGGCAGACATCATGAAGATCGCGCTGCTGAACATCCACGCGGAACTCGGTGATGCCGATCTGTCGTCGCGCGTGCTGCTGCAGATCCACGACGAACTCGTGGTCGAGGTCGCCCCGGGCGAATGGGACGCCGTCGAGCGGATCGTCACGGCTCGCATGGGCGATGCCGCGAGCCTCACCGTTCCGCTGGACGTGCAGATCGGTCGCGGCGCGGACTGGAGTGTGGCCGGACACTGACGCCCGCCTGAGCGGGCCCGCGATCTTCTAGGCTCGGAGCATGACAACGCCTGAACGCACCCCCACGCCGATCGACACGATCGCGGAGGCGTGGGTCGACACGGTCGCGGACCTCGATCCGATCGTCGCGACGTACATCGGCCGCTTCGAGCACAACCATCGCTTCGCGGACTATTCGCCCGAGGGCGTCGCAGCCGGCGCCGACGCCGCTCGTCGCGCCCTGGCCGATCTGTCCGCTGCCGAGGTGACGGACGCGGTCGACGCCGTGACCAAGGAGGATCTCTCGCGAACGCTCGAGCTGGAACTCGAGCTCCACGATGCGCAGTGGCCCCTCCGCGACCTCAACGTGATCGCCTCGCCCGCACAGGACATCCGTTCCGTGTTCGACCTCATGCCTACCGAGACGATCGAGGACTGGTCGACCGTCTCCACGCGGATGTCGGCGCTGCCGGAAGCCGTCGCGGGATATACGCAGACCCTCCGCGAGGGCCTGTCGCAAGGCGTGGTACCGGCCCGGCGCCAGGTCGCCGAGGTCCTCGGCCAGATCGCGCGGTATACCGCCGACAACGGGTTCTTCGCCTCGTTCGTCGCGGAGGCCGCGCCCGGAGACGGCCATCTTCCCGCATCCCTCGCACGCGATCTGACCGACAACGCCAACGCGGCCCGCGTCGCCTACGACCGCTTGGCCGCCTTCCTCTCGAACGAGCTGGCGCCGGTCGCCGGCGAGAAGGACGCGGTGGGTCGCGAGCTCTACGGGCTCCACTCGCGACGCTTCCTCGGCGCGACGATCGACCTCGACGAGACGTACGAGTGGGGTCTGGAAGAGCTCGCGCGCATGGTCGCCGAGCAGGAGGCCATCGCGAAGGAGATCCTGCCCGGTGGCTCCGTCGAGGATGCCGTCGCCTTCCTCGAACAGGACGAGTCGCGGAAGTTGCACGGCACCGACGCCCTGCAGCGCTGGATGCAGGAGACGAGCGATCGCGCCGTCGAGGAGCTCGGCCGCACGCACTTCGACATCCCTGAGCCCATCCGACGCCTGCAGTGCATGATCGCGCCGACGAGAGAGGGCGGCATCTACTACACCGGGCCGACCGACGACTTCTCGCGGCCCGGCCGCATGTGGTGGTCGGTTCCGGAAGGCGTCGAGTCGTTCGACACGTGGCGCGAGCTCACGACGGTGTACCACGAGGGCGTTCCGGGTCATCATCTGCAGATCGCGCAGGCGGTGTTCAACCGCGCGACGCTCAACTCGTGGCGGCGGCTGCTCGCCGGCACTTCGGGGCACGCGGAAGGGTGGGCGCTGTACGCGGAGCGTCTCATGGAGCAGCTGGGCTACCTCGATGACCCTGCCGACCGGTTGGGAATGCTCGACGGGCAGCGCATGCGGGCCGCCCGCGTGGTCCTCGACATCGGCGTGCACCTGGAGAAGCCGCGACCCGACGGCAACGGCACCTGGGACGCCGATTACGCCCTCGACTTCATGATGCGCAACGTCAACATGCCGCCCGAGTTCGTGCGTTTCGAGGTGAACCGCTATCTGGGATGGCCGGGTCAGGCACCGTCCTACAAGGTCGGGCAGCGCATCTGGGAGAACCTGCGCGACGACTTTGCGACGGCGCAGGGGGGCGCGTTCTCCATCACGGACTTCCACAAGCGTGCTCTCGACGTCGGGGGAGTGGGCCTGGACACGCTCCGTTCGGCCCTCGTCTGACCGGAGCGGGAATAGCCCGGCGCCTGCGGCGTTCTCATGCATGTGAATACAAGCGATCTGTCCGGCGTCCACCTCGGCCTCGACACCTTCGGAGACATCACCGTCGATTCCGACGATCGTCCCTTGACCGCTGCACAGACGATCCGCAACGTGGTCGACCAGGCCGTCCTCGCCGACGAGGTGGGCCTGTCGTTCTTCGGTGTCGGGGAGCACCATCGCCCCGATTTCGCCGTCTCGAGTCCGGAGATCGTGCTCGCCGCCGCTGCGGCTCGCACCCGCGACATCCATCTCGGCACCGCGGTGACCGTGCTGTCGTCCGATGATCCGGTGCGGGTCTACGAGCGGTTCGCCACCCTGGATGCCGTGTCGGGCGGTCGAGCGGAGGTGATCCTCGGGCGCGGCTCGTTCATCGAGTCCTTCCCGCTGTTCGGCTATGAGCTGAGCGACTACGAGGTGCTGTTCGAGGAGAAGCTGGAGCTCTTCTCACGTCTGCGCGACGAACGTCCCGTCACGTGGCAGGGGAGCACGCGCGCACCGCTCGTCGAGGCGGATGTGCATCCGAAGACCGAATCGGGACGTCTGACCGCGTGGGTCGGCGTCGGCGGCTCGCCCGAATCCGTGGTGCGCGCCGCGCGCCACGGTTACGGACTGATGCTCGCGATCATCGGCGGTCCTGCCGGCAGGTTCCGCCCCTTCGCCGATCTCTACCGCCGCTCACTCGATCAGCTGGGCCGTCCGCAGCTCCCCATCGGCGTGCACTCGCCCGGCCACGTGGCCGAGACCGACGAGCAGGCGTGGGAAGAGGCCTACGCCGGCTTCCAGGCGATGCACGACACCATCGGCCGAGAGCGCGGATGGCCGCCCTACAGCAGACTCGCCTTCCAGCGCGACGTCGGCCCGGAGGGATCGACCTACTCGGGCTCTCCCGAGACGGTCGCCCGCAAGATCGCCGAGACCGTGCGCACGCTCGGGGTGGATCGGTTCGACATGAAGTTCTCCACCGGAACGCTCTCGCACGACAAGCTCTTGAAGAGCATCGAGCTCTATGGCACCCGCGTCGCACCGCGCGTGCGGGAACTGCTCGCGTCGTGACGGTCGTACGATGGGGCGCATGACCGACGCCGCACGGGCCCGGACCTCCGACGCCGGACGCCGCCTCGATCGTCTGCCGTTCGGCCGCCCGCATCTGAAGGTGCTCACCGGCTCCGGCATCGGGTGGGCTCTGGACGCGATGGACGTCGGATTGATCTCGTTCATCATCGCGGCGCTCGCCCAGCAGTGGGACCTCGCGCCGGGGGAGACGGCGTGGATCGCGTCGATCGGATTCATCGGCATGGCGATCGGTGCGAGCATCGGCGGGCTCCTGGCCGATCGTATCGGCCGCCGCCAGGTTTTCGCGCTGACCCTGCTGGTGTACGGGCTGGCGACCGGGGCCAGCGCCCTCGTCAGCGGAATCGCGGCCCTCCTCGTCCTGCGTTTCCTCGTCGGGCTCGGGCTCGGCGCCGAGCTGCCCGTGGCCTCGACGTATGTGAGCGAGTTCGCTCCCGCGCGCATCCGCGGCCGCGTCATCGTGATCCTCGAGGCCTTCTGGGCCCTCGGCTGGACCGCTGCGGCCCTCATCGGGTACCTCGTCATCCCGCTCTCCGACGACGGGTGGCGCTGGGCCTTCGCTCTCGGTGCGATCCCCGCCGCCTACGCCCTCATCGTGCGTTGGGGACTGCCGGAATCAGCGCGCTGGCTGGAGCGCCGCGGTCGTCACCAGGAGGCCGACGAGATCGTCGCGACGTTCGAAGCGGCCTCGACGCGCCCACCGGCGCACCGGCGGCCGGCGCCATCGGTCTCACCGGCACCGCAGGCGACCACCCCGCCGAAGGCTTCTGTGCGCGCCCTGTGGCAGCCCGATCTTCGGGTGCGCACCAGCGCGCTGTGGCTGGTGTGGTTCTGCGTGAACTTCGCCTACTACGGCGCGTTCATCTGGATCCCGACGCTCCTGGTCGCCCAGGGTTTCGACCTGGTGCGCTCCTTCGAGTACACGCTGTGGATCACCCTCGCCCAGCTTCCGGGATACGCCGTGGCGGCGTGGCTCATCGAGGTCTGGGGGCGGCGCGCGACACTGTCGGTCTTCCTCATCGGAAGCGCCGTCGCCGCGCTGCTGTTCGGCACCGCGTCGACCGAGGCGATGATCCTCCTCACCGGGATGGCGCTGTCGTTCTTCAACCTCGGCGCGTGGGGCGCGCTCTATGCGGTGACACCCGAGATGTATCCGACGTCGCTGCGGGCCACGGGCGCCGGCTGGGCGGCGGGGGCCGGGCGGATCGCATCGATCGTCGCCCCGCTGTCGGTACCCCTTCTGCTCGGCACCGGAGGCGCTCCGGTGCTGTTCACGGTCTTCGGTGCCGTCTTCGCCGTCGCCGCGGTGGGCACCTGGGGTCTCGTGGATCGCCGCGGGGTGTCGTTGGATGAGGGATGACACCCGGGGCGACTCGGTGAGGTACGTCGCGATCGGCGACTCGTTCACCGAGGGTGTGGGCGACGAGCTTCCGGACGGTTCGGTCCGCGGATGGGCCGATCTCGTCGCGAGAGGATGGGCGGACGGGACGGGCCGGACCATCGAGTACGCCAATCTCGCCATCCGCGGCAAGCTCATCTGGCCGATCGTCGATGAGCAGCTGGAGCGCGCGCTCGCACTGAGACCGACCCACGTGTCCTTCAACGGCGGCGGCAACGACATGCTGCGCCCGCGCATCCCGCTGTCGCGTGTCGTCGATGCTTTCAGCCGCGTCCTTCAGCGGTGTGACGAAGAGGGCGTGACGCTCATCCTCCTATCCGGCGCGAATCCTTCCGCGCAGCTTCCGCTGTCGCGCCTCATTCAGTCGCGTGGCGATGCCCTCTCGCGCCAGGTGGTGGCGCGGGTCGAAGGCCGGAACGACGTGGTGCGCGCGCTCAACTGGCCGGATCGCGAGCTCTCGACACCGGGCTATTGGGCTCAGGATCGACTTCACATGAATGCCCGCGGGCATCACCGGGTCGCAGCGCGAGTGCTGCATGCGCTGGGAGTCGAGGCGCCGGGGGAGTGGTGGTCGCTGCCGGCCCTCGAGCTGCCAAGGCTGGGAGCCGGCAGATACACCCGCGACCACCTGGGGCCGTGGGTTCGCCGGCGTCTGACGGGGACCTCGTCCGGTGACGGCCGGGCGGCGAAACATCCGTCATTCATCACGATCGTGCCGGCCGCGACCGCAGAACCGTAGACCGACGCCCGTTGTCAAGCCCGCGCGCGAGATGCAGCCGGTTCGGAAGGATCAGTGGCTGAGAAGTCGATGACCCTCGCACATCGGCGGAAAGGACCTCGCTATGAGTATCGGAGGCGGAATCGCCCTCTTCGTGATCGGCGCCATCCTCGCGTTCGCGGTGAACGTGGACGTGGAGTGGGTGAACCTCGACCTCATCGGCTACATCCTGATGGGGGCGGGCTTCCTCGTGTTCCTCATCGGTCTCGTGCTCGTCGCGCGCCGTCGTCGCAGTGACACGGTCACGCGCACCGAGACGGACCCCGCGAGCGGAGAGCGCGTCACGCGTCGCTCGACCACCCGGGATGACGTCGACGGAATCTGACGTTTCGGTGTGTGTCCTCGCATGACGTCACGCGAAGACACACACCGACACATCGATTGACCCGCACCCCGGGTCGGCGGATCGTGTCGTCATGACCGATTCTCCTTCTCTCCTCCATGAGCCGCTTCGGTTCGCGTACTGGGTCCCCAACGTCAGCGGGGGACTGGTCGTCTCGAACATCGAGCAGCGCACGTCGTGGGACTACGAGTACAACGTGCGACTCGCCCAGACGGCGGAGCGCGTCGGGTTCGAGTACGCCCTCAGCCAGGTGCGTTACCTGTCGAGCTACGGCGCGGCTCAGCAGCACGAGTCGACCTCGATCAGTCTTGCGCTGCTGCTCGCGACCGAGCGTCTCAAGGTCATCGCGGCCGTGCACCCGGGCCTGTGGGAGCCGGCGGTGCTCGCGAAGTACATCCTGACCGCTGACCAGTTCTCCCACGGCCGCGCAGCTGTGAATGTCGTCAGCGGCTGGTTCAAGGACGAGTACACGAAGCTCGGACTCCCGTGGCTGGAACACGACGAGCGCTATCGCCGCTCCGCCGAGTTCATCGAGGTGCTGCGCGCACTCTGGACGGAGGAGAACGTCGACTTCCACGGTGACTTCTACCGCGTGAACGACTTCACGCTGCGTCCCGGCCCGTATCCGGTCGAGGGACGCAGGCATCCGGAGATCTTCCAGGGCGGGAACTCGACGGCGGCACGGTTCAACGGCGGGGCTCACGCCGACTGGTACTTCTCCAACGGCAAGGACTTCGACGGCTTCACCGAGCAGTACGACGACGTCACGAGGATCGCCGCCGAACACGGCCGCACCGTGAGGTTCGGTCTGAACGCGTTCACGATCATCCGCGACACCGAAGCCGAGGCGCGCGAACAGCTGCGGGAGATCATCGCTCAGGCGGACGGTGCCTCCGTCGAGGGATTCCGTCGCTCCGTGCAGCAGGCGGGCGCGGCGACGGCGGACCGGAAAGGGATGTGGGCGGACTCGAGCCTCGAGGATCTGGTGCAGTACAACGACGGCTTCCGAACACAGCTGTTCGGGCCGCCCGAGCAGGTCGCCGAGCGCATCATCGCGTACAAGAAGCGCGGCGTGAACCTCTTCCTCCTCGGATTCCTGCACTTCCAGGAAGAGCTGGAGGAATTCGGCGAGAAGGTCATCCCGATCGTTCGGGAGCTCGAGGCAGAAGCGCTGCGCTCCGGCGATCCGCTCGCGGTCTCTCGCTAGCGTCGTCAGGTGGCAGGTGCGCCGGTGACAGAGTAGACGAGTTCGACGAACTGCCCGGCCCGGTCGACATCCACGAGCGTCAGTCGGTCGGACTCGAGGCGCCGGGGGAGCAGGGGAGCGCCTCGACCCAGGGTGATCGGTGCGACGGAGAGTCGGATCTCGTCCAGCAGTCCTGCGTCGGCGAACTGTCCCGCGACGTCGCCGCCACCGATGATCCAGACGTCCCCGCCATCGGCAGATGCTCTGATGGCGGGGACGTGGTCGGCCACGGAGCCGCCGACGAAGTGGAGATCTGCACCGTCGACACCGACGCGGTCGCGAGCCGTGAACACCCACGTCGCGCGGTCACCGTAGGCGTCGCGCCATCGCTCGGGGTGCTCGCGCAGCTTCTCGTTCTCGCACACCCACTCGTACGTCGAGGAGCCCATCACCTGGGCGCCGATCGTGCGAAGGAAACGGGTGAACCCTTGCATCGCCCCCTCCGAAGGCACGGCGAAGAGCCAGTCCAGGGAGTGCTGATCGTCGGCCAGGTACCCGTCGAGGGTGGTGGCGGTGGTGTAGACGAAGCGTGTCATGCCGGCACCCTACGGTGAGGTCCGGACATCGCCTCGCCGGCGCCGACGGCGCCTGCCCGCCAGGAGGAGGGGCGGCTGGTCATCCGTGAGTTGACATAATGTACATTATCGGCGAGTACTTCGGGATATGGGGGCAGGGGCACGCAATAGTCTGGACCGGTGCTCGACTCACTCACCGGCTTCCTCGTCGTGGGTCTGGCCATCGCCGTCGGGTACGTCATCGCTCGGGTGGACCTGCTGGGCGAACATGCCCGTCCGGTGCTCGCACGACTCACCTTCTTCGTGCTTTCGCCGTTCCTGCTGTTCGTCGTGCTGGCCGAGGCCGACGTGCGCACGCTCTTCTCCGCCCTCCTGCCCGTCTCCGCGATAGCCGCCGCGGTCGCGATCGCCATCCATGCGATCGTGGCACGCCTGCTGTGGCGACGGAACGTCGGAGAGACGACGATCGGCGCGCTGAGCGCCGGGCAGGTCAACTCCAACAACATCGGCATCCCGCTCTCGCTGTATCTGCTCGGCAGCGCCGCATACCCCGCGCCGGTGATCCTGATGCAGCTGCTCGTGCTCACACCGATAGCGATGGCGATCATGGAATCCGTCACGGCGCAGCAACGCTCGGTCGGTCGCATCCTCGTGCGCACCGTCACGAACCCCCTCGTCATCGGATCCGTCCTCGGCACCCTGGTCGCCGTCAGCGGCCTCGAGCTGCCGGCGATGGCGATGGAGCCGGCGCGACTCATCGCCGACGCCTGCGTGCCGGTTCTCCTCATCAGCTACGGCATGTCCCTGTTCGGCCAGCGGGTGCTCGGCGCCTCGGGCCGGCGGCGCGATGTCGTGCTGGCCACATCGCTGAAGCTCGTCGTGATGCCACTGACGGCCTGGCTGTGCGGACAGCTGCTGTTCGGCATGTCGCCCCACGACGTGTTGATCGTCGTCGTTCTGGCAGCGCTCCCCACCGCCCAGAACGTCTTCAACTACTCCCAGCGGTTCGGCATCGGCGAGACGATCTCTCGAGACACGGTCTTCCTCACCACGATCGGCTGCGTTCCCGTCCTGTTCGCGGCGTCGCTTCTGTTGGGCTGACCTCTCCCCCGGCGCGCACGATCCGCGTACAGTGGAGACGAGCCATTCCCAGGAAACTTTCAGAAAGGCCTCTCATGTCTCTCGAATCAGCGGAGAAGTCCGCCGTCAACGGCATCCGCACAGCGCTCGGCATCGGCGGCGTTCTCGCCGTGATCGTCGGCATCCTGATCCTCGTCTGGCCGGGGCGCACGGCGGCCGTGGTCACCGCGATCATCGCCATCTACGCGATCGCCGCAGGCCTCGTCTACGCCGGGCTCGGCATCTTCTCGAAGGCGAAGGGCGGCTGGTCGCGCGTCGGCCACATCGTGCTCGGAATGCTCTTCGTCATCGCCGGCGTGGTCGCCTTCTTCAACCTCGCTCAGACGACGGAGTTCCTCGCGATCTTCCTCGGCATCCTCGTCGGTGTCATGTGGATCATCGAAGGGGTCGTCTCCCTGTCCACGCTGAGCGACTCCCGCTCGAAGGGCTGGACGATCTTCTTCGCCATCCTCAGCATCGTCGCCGGAATCGTCCTGCTCTTCAGCCCGCTGTGGGGCGCGCTCGTGCTGTGGTGGGTGCTCGGCATCTCGCTCGTCATCCTCGGCATCGTCCAGATCATCCGCGCGTTCACGTTCAGCCCCCTCGACGCCTGAGCCGCGCGACCGTCGCCGCCACGCGATAAACACCTTCCGGCGCGAGAAACGTCGCAATGTGTGGTGTTTCGCGCTGGAAGTGGTTTCTCGGAGAACGCGCGGGCGGCCACGAGAAACGGGGCACCGCGCGATGGTCGCGCGGTGCCCCGTTTCTCGCGGCGGGTCAGCCGATCGGCAGATGGCGCGCCCACCAGCCGAGTACCGCGTCGAAGCGCTCGACCCGATGGCGCGGCTGGCCCGCCCGCGTGAGTTCGTGGTCCTCCCCCGGGAAGATCAGCATCTCCGTCTCGACGCCCTGACGCTTCAGCGCGGAATAGTAGCGCGTAGCCTGTTCGAGGGGGCACCGGTAGTCCGCCTCGGAGTGGATGACGAGTGTCGGCGTCGTGACGCGATCGACCACCGCCATCGGACTCTGCGCCGCGATCGCCTCGGGATCGGTGCCGACGTACTCATCCCCGAAGAACGTTCCGATGTCGCTCGTGCCTTGGAACGACACGGGGTCCAGGAAGCCGCGTTCGACGATCGCCGCGGCGAAACGCTCCTCGTGCGCGATGGTCCACGCCGTCAGGTAGCCGCCATACGACCCGCCCATGATGCCCACGCGGTCGCCGTCCAGTCGCGGGTCCGCCGCCAGGAGCCCGTCGAGAAAATCGAGAACGTCGGCCATGTCGACCGTGCCCATCGCCTGCCGGATGCTTCGCCCGTGCGCACTCCCGTAGCCCGCTGAGCCCCGGGGATTGCAATAGACCACCGCGTATCCGGCATCGACGAGCACCTGTGTCTCGTCGAAGAGGTGTATTCCATAAGCGGCATACGGTCCGCCGTGGATCTGAAGGATGACCGGGTGCGGACCCTCACCGTCCGGGATCGCGCTCCAGCCATGGATCGGATACCCGTCGCGGCCGGTGATCTCGTGCTCGGCGATCGGCACCGGGGCGATGGCGCCCGCTTCACCGTGGTGGGTCAAGCAGCGGGCCTCGCCGCCGTCCATCAGGAAGAGTTCGCCGAGGCTCCCCGGGGTCGCCGCTGCCGCGACGACCCTCGTGCCCGACGCGGCGTGACCGCTCACCTCGACATCGCCGTCGAGCACGGCGGAAGCGGTGCCGTCCCGTGCGACGCGGAGCAGGTGCACGCGCCCGCGGGTGCGGTTCTGCACGAGAAGGTCGTCGCCGACGACGGTCAGGTGGCTGCCCGCTTCACCCAGATCGAACCGGTCGGCGTCGTGCACGCGCCGGACGCCGTCTGCTCCGACGAGGAAGAGCCCCGTCGCCGGAGCGACGAAGTCGACCCCCCGCTCCCCGACATCTGCCGCCAAGAGAGCGAGCGTGCCGTCGCCGCACACGGCGAGGTCGGAGATCGTCAACCGCGCATCGGCCCCCACGACCTCCGACTCGTTCCCGTCGTCGAGGCCGACGGCGACGACGCGAGAACTGAGATCCCGGCGCGCCGACTCGATCGCATCGACGACGGTGAACACGCGGCCTTCGTGCACCGCCAGTGCGCTGTGCGATTCGTCACCGAGCGTCACCCGTCGCGAGGGGACCGGAACGGCGGGGGACTCCTCCGACTCCCCCACGCGGGGCGCCGCGGGATAGGCGGGCTCGTCGTCCGGGTCGGCCACCGGCACCACGAAGACGTGCGACGGTCGGTCGGCGATGTATCCGACCCCGTTGGCGTGCCAGCGGATGCCGGTGACACGACGCGGCGCCTCCGCGGCAGGCTCGAGCCCGGCCACGGTACCGTACCGGCCCGGCTCGGGCACGCGGGCGAGGAAGACCGCGCGGTCACCATCGGGCGTCCACGCGTGCTCTGCGATCCCCAGAGGCTCATCCGTGATCTGCACCGCCTCTCCCCCGGTGGCGCGCACCACGAACAGCTGCGCCCTGCCGCCCGCGTCGGGGCGCCGGAACAGGACCCGTGAGCCATCGGGACTGATGAGCGGTGCCGCGTCGGCGACGCCGCGTGTCAGTCGGCGGGGACGCCCGTGGGGGAGGTCGGCGCGCCACACCTGTCCGACGTAGCGGTTCGCCCTGATGTCGGGTCGCGACGTCGCGTAGACCGCGAAGGAGCCGTCGCGTGAGATGTCGGGCCGGCCGACCGCGATGAGGGATTCGATGTCGGCGGCTCGCACGTCATTCCCCCGCGAACGAACCGGTGTCTCCGACGAGCCGGGTGTTGTCGGCGGGTACCGGCTCGATCGCCGCGAGGGCGACCTCGGCGGCGAACTCCGACACGTTGTACAGGCGCCCGGCCGACTCGCGACGTGTGGCGATCGCGCCGGGGTTCGCGCGTTCCAGGAGCGTGGCGGTGATGGTCCCTTCGATCATGTCGCCCGAGACCACGACGAACTCCACGCCGCTCTCGGCGAGAGCCGGGATGCGCTCACGCAGCGCATCCTCGCCGGCACGCTTGGACAGAGCGACCGGCTCGTATTCCGGCATCGTCGCCGTCGTGCGGATGAAGTGCGCCTGGTGGCTCGTCACGAACACCACGCGAGCGCCCTGCGGCAGGAGGGGCAGCGCGGTCTCCAGCGTGCGCACCTGGGCGTCGCGGTTGAGCGTCAGGGCGTAGTCTTCGGCCACGTTGGACTCCATGCCCCCGGATGCGTTCAGGACGAGGATGTCCAGGGACCCGAAAGCGCGTGCGACCTCGTCGAACATGGCGGCGACCGAGTCCGCGTCGGTCAGGTCCGCCCCGACGACGAGGACCCGCACGCCCAGCTCTCGCAGTTCCGTGGCGAGCTTCTCGGCCCGCGGGGCCTTGTTTCGGAAGTTGATCACGACATCCGCTCCGGCCTGCGCGAGGTATCGCGCCGTGTCGGCGCCGATCCCCCGCGAGGAACCGGTGACGAGGGCGGTCTTTCCGGTCAGGGAACCGGCGGGGAGGGGCTGGGACATGGACTTCGCTCCTGAGGTCGTGACGGGCGCGCGCGTGCGCGCGAGCCGCTCATGACCCTATCAACGGGTCTCATCCGATTCCGGGCGCGCGACGACGGCCCGGCCCCCGGTGTGCGTTGCTAGAGTTCGAGCAAGGGGAAGGAGGCGGGTCGATGATGCCCGATCTGACGCAGTATCTCTGGATCGTCTGGCTCGTGCTCGCACTGCTGTTCGTGATCGTCGAGCTGCTGACGCTGGAGTTCACCTTCCTGATGCTCGCTGCCGGCGCTCTGATCGGTGGGCTGGGCGTCAATCTCCTCGGCGGACCCTGGTGGCTGCAGGTGGGCGCGGCCGCGGCGATCTCCGCGCTCCTGCTGTTCACGATCAGACCCTTGCTGCTGCGCGCGCTGCGCCGCTCCTCGGGCGACGTCAAGACGAACGTCGATGCGCTCTACGGCATCGACGGCCGTGTGGTCGCGGCCTTCGTCGAGGGTGACGGAAGCGTGAAACTCGACAACGGGGAGACCTGGACCGCACGAGCAGCCTCCGGCATCCTCGACGCCGACCTCGAGCTCGGCACTCGGGTGACCGTCTACGCGGTGCGGGGCGCGACGGTCGAGGTCCGGCCCACCCACGTTCATCGCGAGAAAGAAGCTGACCATGGTTGACATCGGCTCGTTCATCGGACAGATCTTCGTCATCGTCCTGCTGCTGGTCGTCGCGATCTTCGTGGTCGTGGTGATCTTCCGCTCCATCCGCATCATCCCGCAGGCGTACGCCGGCATCGTCGAGCGGCTCGGCCGCTACCAGCGCACGCTGAGCCCCGGTCTCAACCTGCTGGTGCCGTTCATCGACCGCCTCCGACCCTTGGTCGACATGCGCGAGCAGGTCGTCTCCTTCCCGCCGCAACCGGTCATCACCGAGGACAACCTCGTCGTCTCGATCGACACGGTCGTCTACTTCCAGGTCACGGATGCGCGCGCCGCGACGTACGAGATCGCGAACTACCTCAGCGCTGTCGAGCAACTCACCACGACGACGCTCCGCAACGTGGTCGGCGGGCTGAACCTCGAGGAGGCCCTGACGAGCCGCGACAACATCAACGGCCAGCTGCGGGTCGTCCTCGACGAGGCGACCGGCAAGTGGGGGCTGCGCGTCTCCCGAGTCGAGCTGAAGGCCATCGACCCGCCGGTGTCGATCCAGGACTCGATGGAGAAGCAGATGCGCGCGGAGCGGGACCGTCGCGCGGCGATCCTGACCGCCGAGGGCTCGAAGCAGTCTCAGATCCTCGAGGCGGAGGGCCGTCGGCAGTCCGAGATCCTCCGCGCCGAGGGCGACAAGCAGGCGGCCGTGCTGCGAGCCCAGGGCGAGGCCGAGGCCATCGAAATGGTCTTCGACGCCATCCACGCCGGTGAACCCGACGACAAGCTCCTCGCCTACCAGTACCTGCAGACCCTCCCCAAGATCGCCGACAGTGCATCGAGCAAGCTGTGGGTCATCCCGAGCGAGATGACCGAGGCACTGAAGGGCATCGGCGCCGCCTTCGGCGGTCGCTCCGACGACACCCCTCGCCGTGAGCCGGGCTCGAAGCCGAAGCCGACCGGGCCGACCCGCGCCGCCGCCGACGCGGCGCTCGCCGCCGCCCGCGAGGCGGCGTCCGCCGCCGATGACATCGCCACGGAAGCGCGCAAGACCACACCCGGTGCCGCCGGCGGCGGAGCGGGTGAGGCACGCTAGACCCCGTGCACCCCTGGTTCGCCGCTTCCGCACCCCCTCGCGTTCTGGCCCATCGTGGCCTGGTCACCGCGACAGACGCCGCGGACGGGATCGTTGAGAACTCGTTCGCCGCCGTCACGTCCGCGCACGCCGCCGGAGCTGCCTACGTCGAGTCGGATTGCCATCTCACCTCCGACGGCGAGGTCGTGCTCTTCCACGACGTCGATCTGCGCCGCGTCACCGGCGACCCCCGCCCGATCGCACATGTCACCCTGCAGGAGCTCGACGACCTGATGTCCTCCCGGGGCGGCCTGGTCACCCTGCGCCAAGCACTGGAGACGTTTCCGGGTCTCCGCTTCAACATCGATGTGAAGGCGGCGGCTGCCGCCGTTCCGGCGGGACGCATCATCGCCGCGCACGCGGAGCGCGTGCTGCTGACGAGCTTCGACGACGACAGGCGTCATAGGGCGCTGCGCGCCGCGACCGTCGGGTCGGCCCGCCCCGCGACATCGGCGGGGTCGAGGACGGTGGCGCGCTTCCTCGCCGCCGCTTCCCTACGTTCGATCACCATGGCGCGCAGAGCACTGGTGGGCGTCGATGCGCTTCAGGTGCCGGAGAGGCAGGGTCCGATGCGCATCGTCTCACCGCGCAGGGTCGAGCTCGCGCACGCACTCGGCGTCGAGGTCCATGTGTGGACGGTCAACGATGCCGCGCGCATGTCGACGCTCTTGGACTGGGGTGTCGACGGCATCGTCACCGACGTCGCCGACGTCGCCCTCGACGTGGTTGCGACGCGGTCGTCGACGCCGCCACGCGCGGGCGGCTGACGGCGCTGTGCATCGACTGTGAATGGCGTCTTCGCGGCGTCCGTTCGGATGATTCCCACAGGTCGTCGCGTTATACCTGATGACCGACGAGAGGACCACCCCCTATGGCAGACCGCAGTCTGCGCGGCATCCGACTCGGCGCCCAGAGCCTACAAAGCGAAGAGGGCGTCGTTTTCCACGACCGCGCGCAGCACACCTACTCGTGTTCGTCCTGTGGGCGAGACACGGTGATGACCTTCGCCGCCGACGCGGAGGTCCCGGAGGCTTGGGAGTGCCGCACCTGCGGCGCCGAGGCTCTTCTGCGAATCGGTGAGGGCACGGCCACGGTGGACCACAGCGGCGACAAGGCCGCCCGCACCCACTGGGACATGCTGCTCGAGCGTCGCACGATTCCGGAGCTGGAAGAGCTCCTGGAGGAGCGCTTGACCTACATCCGCGAACGACGCGGTGCGGCCGCCTCCACCGACAAGCTCAGCGCCTGAATCCCACTTCATCGACCGGCGCCGGCTCCCTCGGGAGTCGGCGCCGTCGTCGTTCGCACGGGGGAACGACGGGAGAGCACCGTCACGACCACCCCGAGAGCGGTGATCACCGCGAGGCTCCCCCACCCCAGGATGGCCTGAACGGCCGGGCCGACCACGACCGCGCCGGTGAGGCCGGTGCGCAGCGGCACGTCGAGCACCATCGCGCCGGCGGTGTCCGTCGGCAACGACTCCAGGGTGACGCCCGAGGGATCGATGATCTGGCTGGTGCCCACCGTCGACAGATTGACCACCGCACGTCCGGTCTCGATCGCGCGCATGCGTGCGAAGGCGAGCTGCTGCAGGTTCTCATCGGTGTCACGGAAGTCGGCGTTGTTCGTCTGCAGCACGTAGATCTCCGCGCCGTCGCGGGCGCCCTCCCAGATGACGTCGTCGTAGATCACGTCGAAGCAGATCGCGAGGCCGACACCGATCCCGTCGACATCGAAGTACGGCGGATTGGATCCGGGCGTGTACTCCCGCTGGATCAGACCGATGAGGTCGGGCACGATCGCCTCGTAGAACCAGCGATCGGGCACATACTCCCCCATCGGGACCGGGTTGGCCTTGTCGTGCACCTGCTCCGCACCGTTCTCCGCCGTCCAGAGGATCGACGTGTTGAACACGTCGTCGCCCCGCTCCGTCGCAGCGTTCACGATGAGCGGCGCGTCGGCGCGCTCGCTCAAGCCGTCGAGCGCGGCCGCCGTCGCGGCATCCTGCAGCGGGTCGTATCCGATACCGCCCTCTGGCCACACCAGCACGTCGAGGTCGTCCTCGAGGATCGGCTGGGACGCCTCGATCTGGGCGTTCAGCACCTCATACGGCTCCCGCTCATCGAAGTACGCAGACGGTCCGTTGCCCTGCACGGCACCGACCCGCCACGTGCCGACATCCGTCGTCGGGAACGCCGGCACCGCGACCAGAAGCACCGCGGCGACGGTCGCCGGCACGGCCGAGCGCACATCCCGGAGCCGACCCGCTCGGAGCCACTCGATGACGGCGGCGGTGAACACGACCATGAGGAAGGTCAGCCCGCTGACGCCCACCCAGGAGACGATGTGGGCGAGCGGACTCTCCGACTGGCTCATCCCGAGCCGCCCCCAGGGGAAGCCGGTGTAAGGCCAGGAACCCATGATCTGCTCGCGCAGGGTCCAGATTCCTCCCACCAGCACCGGCAGCCCGACGAGGTTGGCCCACCGTGAGGGCCAGATTCGCGGGAACCAGCGGTACGAGAGCGTCAGCAGAACCGATCCGACCGCGATGAACAGCGTCTCGACACCCGCCAGCGCGAACCAGGGAATCACCCCGAGATAGCGGGTGATCCAGACGATGTGGATGAGGTAGAACGACGCACCGAAGGCGAGGCCGACCAGGAGCGCTCCGCCCACGCTGCGGCCGATGAGGGAGACGAGCGCGAATGCCACTCCCACGAATGCCAGGGGCCACCAACCGATGTCCGGGTAGGCGGCATCGAGGACCGCTCCCCCGACCAGCGAGGTCACGACGGCCGCCCACAGCGGCAAGACGGGCCGGATGGCCGGGGCGAGACTCACGCGTCCACCCTAATCCGGCGCCCCTGCGCGACTGCTTCGAGAAGGATCGGCACTCCGGGAGATCACACCGAGCTGTACGCGACGATCCCCCGCCGCACCGACTCGAGAGCACGCCGTGCGGTGCCGGCGAGTTCCGGTGGCGCGACGAGCGAGAGCTGGTCGAGCAGGTCGATCGTCTGCTTCGTCCAGCGGACGAAGTCGCCGGCTGCCATGTCGGCCTCGGCGAGCACGGTGTCCAGAGGCAGTCCGCGCGCCCACCCGTGCATCGCGGCGGACAGGTTCGGCGAAGGCGGTTCGGAACCGGGCAGGCGATGCTCGGTCTCGAGGTCGTCGAGCCGCTGCCACAGATCGGTCGTCTTCTCGAGGGCGATGCGGAATGCCCCGCGCGGCAGGCGCCGATCCCCGTAGCCGCCGTCGTCGCGACGCGGCTCGTAGACCAGCGCACACGCGATCGCCGCGAGCGAGGGAGCGTCGAGCGCGCTCCAGAGCCGCAGCCGAAGGCTCTCCGCGACGAGAAGGTCACGTTCGCCGTAGATGCGCTTCATCGTGCGGCCGTCGTCGGTGAGCGTCGTCGCCCCGTCGGCGGCGATCTCGACGTAGCCGACCTCATCGAGCACCTCGACGACGCGATCGAAGATCCGCGCCACCGTGCCGGTGCGGGAGTCGATCTGCCCGCGAAGCTTCCGCACGGTGCGATCGAGCTTGTGGTACCGCTCGGCCCAGCGCGCGTGATGCTCGCGATCAGGGCACTCATGACTCGGATGACGCCTCATGCGATTGCGCAGCGACTGGATCTCGCGCTGCCGGGCATCGCGGGTCGACTTTCCCGCGGTGACGTCCTTGCGATTGATCTTCTCGATGTCGCTCAGCTCGCGGCGGATCGCGGCGTACTCGACGAAGTCGCCGCGGTCGCATGCCATGGCATCGGCGTATCCCGCGAGCGACTCCTCGGCATCCTTGACCTGGCGCGCGATGCCGACCACGGCCCGGTCGGCCTGGAATTGCGCGAACGAGGACTCGAGGATCTCGCGCGCCTGCCCGCGACCGAAGCGGTCGATCAGGTTCACCGCCATGTTGTACGTGGGCCGGAAGCTGGAGTTCAGCGGGTAGGTGCGGCGCGACGCGAGCGCGGCCACCGCCTGCGGGTCCACGCCCTCGGTCCACTGCACCACCGCGTGTCCTTCGACGTCGATGCCCCGGCGTCCCGCACGCCCGGTCAGCTGCGTGTACTCGCCGGAGGTGATGGCCACCCGCGCCTCGCCGTTGAACTTCTCGAGTTTCTCGAGCACGACCGTCCGGGCGGGCATGTTGATGCCGAGCGCGAGCGTCTCGGTGGCGAAGACCGCCTTGACGAGCTTGCGCTGGAACAGCTCCTCGACGATCTCCTTGAAGGCCGGGAGGAGGCCCGCGTGGTGCGCCGCGACGCCGCGCTCGAGGTTGTCCTTCCACTCCCAGTAGCCGAGCACGCCGAGGTCTTCTTCGACGAGGTTGCGGGTGCGGTCCTCGACGATCTCCCGGATGAGGCTGCGCTCCTCGGGCGAGGTCAGACGCACGCCGGAGCGCCGCACCTGGATGACGGCCTGATCGCACCCGGCCCGGCTGAAGATGAAGAAGATCGCGGGGAGCAGATTCGAGCGTCGGAGAAGCTCAACGACATCCGGCCGATCCAGTCGCTCGATCCGCTGCGGATGCCCGGCTCGCTGGGGCCGCTTGCCGCCCCGGTGCGGTCGACGGCCGCCACCCCCGTGACGCCCGCTCTCGTAGCCGCTGCCGCGAGCCGAACGGATGCGCAGCAGCTCCTGGTTCACCTGGGCCGTTGCGACGCCGGCGCGGTCGTCGAACAGCGGCAGAAGGTCTCCGCGTACGAGGACGTGCTGCTCGAGAGGGACCGGTCGGGTCTCGGACACGATGATCTCCGTGTCCCCGCGCACCGCATCCAGCCAGTCGCCGAACTCCTCCGCGTTCGACACCGTCGCCGACAGGGCGATCAGTCGCACGGCCGGCGGGAGATGGATGATGACCTCTTCCCACACCGCGCCACGGAAACGATCGGCGAGGTAATGGACCTCGTCCATCACGACGAAGCGCAGCCCCTGGAGCGCGGGCGAGTCCGCGTAGAGCATGTTGCGCAGGACCTCGGTGGTCATCACCACGATGCGGGCGCTCGCATTGATGTTCGTGTCGCCGGTGAGCAGTCCTACCTCGTCCGGCCCGTACACGTCGACGAGTTCGCGGAACTTCTGATTCGACAGCGCCTTCATCGGCGTCGTGTAGAACGCCTTGTCGCCCGGGGCGGACATCGCCAGGTGGATGCCGAACTCCCCCACGATGGTCTTTCCGGCCCCCGTGGGCGCGGCCACGAGCACGCTGCGGCCCGACTCGAGCGCGTGGCATCCCGCGAGCTGGAAGGGGTCGAGGTCGAAGCGCTGCCGTTCGGCGAACTCGCTCGTACGGGGATGCTCGCGGTGCTCGTTCGCTCGGGCGAACCGCTCGGCGGGCGAGAGAGAGGTCACGACGACGACCCGTCCGCGAGGAACGCCTCTTCGCGCTTGCGTCGACGCCGATCGAACACCAGCGACACTGCGGCGGCGGCGAAGAACAGCACGACCAGGATGCCGGCGAGCAGGATCATCGACACCACGTCAGCGCCTGGCGTCGCGACCGCCGCGAAGATCGTCGCGACGAGAACGGCCACCCGCCAGCCCTTGAGGATGTCACGCCCGCTGATCACACCGGCGATGTTGAGGGCGACCAGGAACACCGGGAGGACGAAGGAGACCCCGACGACGATGATCAGCTTCATGACGAAGTCGTAGTAGTACTTCGCGTCGTAGAACGACGAGCCGCCCTCCGGCACGAAGGTGGCCATGATCTCCACGATGTGGGGCATCACCAGCAGACCGGTCCAGCATCCCGCGAAGAACAGCGGGATCGCCGCCGCGACGAACCAGATCGTGTATCGGATCTCCGTGCGGGTCAGACCCGGCATCACGAACGCCCAGATCTGCCACAGCCAGACCGGTGCCGACAGCACCAGGCCGATGGCGAAGGCCATCCGGATGCGCAGATCGAACGCCGAGGTCACCGTGCTGAACATGACGGCGACGTCGATCTCATCCCCCCGCTCGACGGCGATGTACCTGATGGGCTCCGTGATGAGCCAGATGACGAAATCCGTGATGAAGAAGGCCACCACCATGCCGACGACCAGCGCGATCGCCGCGATCATCAGGCGCTTGCGCAGCTCGACGAGATGCTGCCCGAGCGACATGCGCCTCTCACCGCGTCGGGGCTTCGCCGCCTTCGATGCGGGTGTGTCGGTCGCCACCGATCAGGGTTTCGGGTCGGATGCCCCGCCCGATGTCGGCGTGGACGGCGAGTCCGCGGTCGCCGACGGGGTGTCGGCGCGGTCACCGCCTCGAGGCGCGTCCTCGTCTTTCATCGCCTTCATCTCGCCCCGGAACACCCGGGCGGACTGGCCGACGCTCTTGGCGAGGGCGGGCAGCTTGGCGGCACCGAACAGCAGCAGGATGACCGCGAGGATCAGCAGCAGGTGCCATGGGCTGAATGCGTTAGCCATGAGGAGGACTCCAGATCGTTGACCTGTTCTCAGTCTAACCGCGCTATCGCGAGCGGGAACGGTGCTGGGCGCGGCGGGTCTCAGCTCGGGCCGTACAGTCGCAGAGCGCTCTCGGCCCAATCCGCTGCCGCACGGCGTGCGCCCTCGGGCTCCAGGATCTCGACATCGCCACCGAGCTTGGCGGCCAGACGGCGCAGACTGTTCTCGTCGGCGACGCGCATCGTGGCCACCGTCACGCCCCTCTCCGTCTCGGTGTCCGCCCGCCGAAGGTAGTCGCCCAGGAGCGCCGCCGACGCTGCGGGGAACCGGATGCGCACCACGAGCTCATCCGAACCGTCCGCGAACCAGTCGGGCACGGGATCGGCGGCGTGTGAGACCGTCAGATCCGTCAGTCGGATATCACTGACGCGGTCGAGGTGGAAGGTGCGCATCGCCTCGCGCAGGTGGCACCATCCCTGCAGGTACCACTGACCGTCGGCGATGCTCACCTTCACGGGGTCGACCGTGCGGGTGGTCGCCGGAGCATCGGGGGCCTTGTAGGCGAAGGCGACGGCGCGTCCGACGCGCAACGCCTCGGCGACGCGATCGCGTACCGCGTCAACGGGGGCGGGCGCGACGATGAGGTCGGCCGGGGTGCCGGAGGCGCCGCGGGCGAGCTTGGCGAGGAGTCCCGAGAACAGCTCGCTGTCACCGACCCCGGGAATCCCGCGGGTGAGCTGAAGGCCGGCGAGGAGCGCAGCCGCCTCGCGCGCGGTGAGGCGCGGCGTGCGCTCGAGCGCGACCGAGTGCGTGATGACGATGCGGTCGTCCCGATCGAGCAGATCCCAGTCGATGTCGAACAGATCGTTGGCCATCTGCCAGAAGCCGCCGTCACCCGGCAGGCCGATGACGGTGAGCTTCTCCACCATCTCTCGCATCTGGTCGGGGGTGACGTCGAACTCCTCGGCCGCCTCTGCGACCGACACCTCCCCCTTCCCGATCAGATACGGCACCAGCTGCAGCATGAGCGCCGCGCGGTCGGTGGCGACGAGCGGCTTGCGCACGGGGTTCACGCGGCACCGCCGTGACGGGCGAGCGTCGAGCGCAGGCGCGTGAGGACGGCGTCCCGCAGCGCGGCGGGTTCGACCACCCGCACCTCCGGGCCGTAGGAGGCGAGCTCGTCGGCGAAGATGTGCACGTCGACGAAGGGCACGCGCACCCCCTGCTCGGCCGGCTGGGCGCGGCGCGCGAGTCGCAGCGCGGCTTCCGTCCCCGGTTCCACCTCGAGCAGCGCCACGTTGCGTGCTGCGACCTCCTGCAGGCCGGACAGCGCCCGCTCCCCCGCTCCCCGACGGAGCGCTGCGTCGAAGTGCTCGCGCGTGGCGGTGACGGCGCCGACGATGCGCGACAGCAGGAAGGTCCGCTCCTCGTCGACGCCGAGGTCGTGGGCGAGCACGTGCCAGCGTCCCTCGTACTCGACCAGGGCGAGGGGGCGCACACGCCGCGTGCGCGGGGCGGCGTCGCCGGGCTTCAGATACGGGAACGTCACGACGCGGGCGTGCTCGATCGCCTGCTGCAACGGCACGAACGCCGCGTCGTTGGTGCTCAGCCGAGGCGCGAAGCCCTGGATCGGCGCATCCATGGGGATGCCGAGCGCGCGGATCTTGCGGAGCCCGGCCCGAGCCTCCACGGACATCGAGCTCTCGCTCCAGACGCTCCCGGCGAGGGTGAGGAGCGCGAGCTCGGCCGGCGAGAACTCCAGGTCGTCCGGGAGGGTGTACTCCGCCGCGGGCACGCGGTAGCGCGCTTCGCGCAGATCATCGGGGTCGGCCCAGTCGCCGATCGTCTCGATCGGGACGCCGAGGGCTCGGAGGTTCTCTTTGTCGCGCTCGAACATCTTCTCGAGAGCATCCTTGGAAGCTCCCGCTTCGCGCTGCTCGCGGTACCCGGTGACGTTGGCCAGGATCGTGTCCTTCGTCAACCCCTGATCCGTCGCGGTGAGAGCCACCACGAGGTTGACCAGCCGCTCTTCGGGCGGGGTCTTCACGGATGCGGTGGCCACGACGCCAAGTCTAGGCAGGCCCGAGGGAAGACGAGGCTCAGGACGCCTCGTCGACGCCGAGGATGTCGATGACGAAGACGAGCGTGGAGCCGGCGGGGATCGCTCCGCTCGCCTGGTCGCCGTAACCCTGATCCGGTGGAATCACCGCGAGCACCTGGGACCCGACGGTCTGGCCCTCGAGCGCCGCGGAGAACCCGGGCACGACCTCGTCGAGCGAGAGCGCCGCGGGTGTCGTCTCCCACGTGGAGTCGAACACCTCGCGGTCTGCCCACGTCAGTCCGGTGTAGTGCACCCGCACGGTGTCGCCGGCCTCGACGACCTCGCCGTCGCCCTCGATGAGGGTCTGCACGACGAGCTCGTCGGGAGCCGCGGCATCGGGGATGATGACGCCCGGCCGGCCGTCGGGGGCGCGCACGACCGTGGGCATCCCGAGGCTCGAGTTGTAGCGAAGGTCGCCCTCGGCCTGCGGCAGATAGACCTTGCGGACGTCGACGACGGCGAGAAGCGACTCGTCTTCGGCGAGGCCGGCCTGGGCGGCGTAGTCGGGGTTGATCTCGTCGGCCGGGAGGCCGATGACGATGCGAGACCCCGCCTGAGCGCACTGCAGCGCCTCGGAGAGGCCGGGAAGCGCGGCGGCGATGTTCTCCATCGAGAAGACGTTCGTCAGATCACCGTCGTAGGCGGTCGCGGCGAACGGCTCCCCGCTGTCGCCGGCGTAGAACGAGTAGTCCATGACCAGCAGCTGCGAGTCCGTGGACAGCTCGGGTCCTTCGCCCTCCGACAGGCGCTCCACCGCCACCTCGTCGACGTGGAACGGGGAGTAGACCTCCACCCGCGGCTCGGCGTCGATGTCACCGGAGACGGTCGCGAGCGAGGCCAGGTCGGTGTCGCTCTCCACGCAGGTGGGCGCGGCGGCTTCGACGGTGCAGCCGACGAGGCCGACAGAGGTCATTCCGATGAGGGCGAGAGCAGCGGGGATCTTGCGCACCGGTTCATCCTAGGCGGTCGCGGTGCCTTCGTCCTCCGCGGCGGACGCGAGACGAGCGCCTGCGGCGGCACGCTCGGCCTCGCGCACACGCTTGCGGAGATTCTTGTCGGTGATCTCCCGATCCCCCACCGCGCCGGGTGTCCACAGCTCCACATCCTCATCGCCGTAGCTCGACTTCGACGCGCGGCGCTTCTGCTCCGGGGCCACCGCGCCGGGCGCGAGTCGTCGTGCCCACACCAGGAAGCCGGTGTGGGCGACCATGCGGTGATCGGGCCGCACCGCGAGCCCTTCGACGTGCCACCCGCGCACCATCGTCTCGTTCGCGTCCGGCTCGGTGAACAGCCCCGTTCCGCGGATGAACTCGGCCACGCGGCTCAGCTGCGTCGCCGTGGCGACGTAGCAGACCACGACGCCGCCCGGCGTCAGCGCGTCGGCGACGGCGTCGAGGCACTCCCAGGGGGCGAGCATGTCGAGGACCACCCGGTCGATCGTGCCCGGCTCGACCACGGCGGGGAGGGCCTCAGCGAGGTCGCCCAGCTCGATGCGCCACGTGGCGGGCACCTCCCCGAGGAAGGTCTCCACGTTCGCCCGGGCGACGGCGGCGAACTCCTCGCGCCGCTCGAACGACACCAGCGACCCGGTCTCCCCGATCGCGCGCAGCAGCCACAGCGAGAGCGCACCCGAGCCGACGCCGGCCTCGACGACGCGCGCCCCCGGGAACACATCCGCCTCCGCGAGGATCTGCGCGGCGTCCTTCGGGTAGACGATCGCCGCGCCGCGCGGCATCGACATCACGAAATCGCGCAGCAGCGGACGAAGCGCAAGATACTCGTGACCGCCGCTGCCGGTGACGACGGACCCGTCGGGCTGACCGATCAGCGACGTGTGCCGCAGGACGCCATGGTGGGTGTGCAGCTCGCCGTCCTGACGCAGGGTGATGGTGTGGAGGCGGCCCTTCGGACCGGTCAGCTGAACACGGTCGCCGACCCGGAAGGGGCCGCTCGGGCGTGCGGCGGTCATCGGTTCTCCTCCGCGGTGCGGTGCGCCGCGTGCAGGGCGGCGAGGTCGTCGGCGGTGCGATCGGCGAGCGTCGGCCAGAGCTCGTGGGCGCCGACGCCCTCGAGCGACACCATGAGGGGTACGCCGAGCGTCACCGCCCCGGAGGCAGCGGCGGCGCGCACGCCGGTCGGCGAGTCCTCGACCGCCACGGCGTCCAGCGGTGACACACCGAGGGCCTCGCAGGCCTGGAGATAGGGATCGGGATACGGCTTGGGCCGCGCGACGTCGTCGCCGCCGACGATGACGTCGAACGCGTCGAAATCGATGAGCGACACCACGTGGTCGGCCATGCGACGCATGGACATCGTCACGAGCGCCGTCTTGATGCCGGCCGCACGCAGACTCCGCAGCAGCTCCTTCGCGCCGGGCCGGAACGGCACGCCCTTCTGCGAAAGCTGCGACATGACCTCGGAGGTCAGGTGGTCGACGATGTCGCCCTTGCTCATGCGCACGCCGGCCGACTGCAGGATGCCCGCAGAGTCCTCCAGCGCGAGTCCCACCAGCTGCAGCGCCTGCTCGTGGGACCAGGTGCCCCCGAAGCTCTCGATGAGCGGTGTCTCGGCGGCCATCCAGTACGGCTCGGTGTCGACGAGGGTTCCGTCCATGTCCCACAGGACGGCGGCGATGCGCGGAGAATTCACCCGCCCATGCTACGCACCCGGCGTCCCGCCCACCGCCCGGATCGGGGTCGCCCGCGCCTGCCGCTGCGCCCGTGCGCGCGGAGCGTGCCTATCCTGGAGGGACCGATCGGGGAGGTTGTGTGGACGCACTGGGACGCCGCGTGCTGGTCGCCGCGTTCGACGGGTGGAACGACGCCGGCGAGGCCGCATCCGCTGCGCTTGCGCACGTGAAGGGCTCCGGCGACTACGAACCGGTGTTCTCCGTCGACCCGGAACTGTACTTCGACTACCAGTACACCAGGCCGCATCTGGTTGCCGACGCCGAGGGCCACCGCCGCCTCACCTGGCCGGAGGCGACGGTTCTCCGCCCGACCGAGCCGCAGGGCGACACCGAGCTGTGGCTGCTGACCGGGGTCGAGCCCGCTCGCGCGTGGCAGGCGTTCAGTGCCGAGTTCATCGACGTGGCCCTGCGCGAAGACATCACCGGCTTCGTGTCACTGGGGTCGATGATGTCGGATGTCCCGCACACGCGCCCGATCTCGGTCTTCGCCGGCAGCGAGAACGATCAGGTGCGCGAGACGCTCGGACTCGAACGCGGCAGCTATGAAGGACCGGTGGGCATCCTGTCCGTGCTGGGACATGCCGCCGACGCGGCGGGCATCCCCACCGCGAGCCTGTGGGCGAGCGTGCCGCACTACGTTGCGGGCCACACGCCGTCCCCGAAGGCATCACTGGCTCTGCTGGACCGACTCGAGTCGCTCACCGGCATCCCCGTCGGTCGCGGCAGCCTCGCGACCGAGGCGATCGCGTGGGAGGCGACCATCGACGCGGCCGCCGCCGACGACGAGGAGATGACGGAGTACATCCGACAGCTCGAGGAGAACCGCGACACCGTCGATTCCCCCGAGGCCTCGGGTGACGCGATCGCCCAGGAGTTCGAGCAGTATCTGCGGCGGCGCGGCGACGGTCCGTCCAAGCCCGGCCGCGACGACCGGCGCTGATCCCCTCTCGCGGCGGCCCCGGGTCAGTACGCGTCGATGACGCCGAGGCTCAGCAGCACGATGAGGACGGTGCCGAGCGCGACGCGGTAGAGCACGAACGGCAGGAAGCTGTGCCGTGAGATCCACCGCATGAAGAAGGCGATCACGGCGAGAGCCACGACGAAGGCGACCACCGTCGCCAGGGCCGTCTCGCCGAGGGAGAACACCCCGGGCTCGTCCCAGCTCTTGAACAGCTGGTAGAAGCCGCTGCCGAACACGGCCGGGATCGCGAGCAGGAACGCGTATCGCGCCGCGGCGGCGCGTTCGTAGCCCATGAACAGTCCCGCCGTGATGGTGCCGCCGGATCGGGAGACGCCCGGGATGAGCGCCAGGCTCTGCGCGAATCCGTAGACGACGCCGTGGCCGACGGTGAGATCGTTCAGAGAACGACGCTTCGCCCCGACGTGATCGGCGATGCCGAGCAGAACGCCGAAGAAGATCAGCATCGCGGCGATGATCCACAGCGAGCGGAACGTGGTCTCGATCTGATCCTGGAAGAGCAGGCCCAGCACGACGATCGGGATGCTGCCGACGATGATCAGCCACCCCATCCGCGCGTCGGGATCGTTCCGGGGAATCCGGCCGAACAGGGCGAGGAACCAGTTTCGGATGATGCGCACGATGTCACGCCAGAAGAAGACCACGACGGCCGCTTCGGTGCCGATCTGCGTGATCGCGGTGAAGGCGGCACCGGGGTCCTCGGCGGTGGGCAGGAACTCGCCGAGGATGCGCAGATGGGCGCTCGAGGACACGGGCAGGAACTCGGTGAGTCCCTGCACGAGGCCGAGCACGATCGCCTCGAGCAGTTGCATGGGGTGGCCTTTCGGTGAGGTCAGCAGGTGCGCAGCAAGTCGCCGAGCACGCGCTGGCCGAACACGAGCGATTCGACCGGCATCCGCTCGTCGACACCGTGGAACATTCCGGTGAAGTCGAGATCAGCGGGAAGTCGCAGCGGCGCGAACCCGTATCCGGCGATCCCGAGGGACGCCAGTGCTTTGTTGTCGGTGCCGCCGCCCATGAGGTACGGGATCACCGGCACGCCAGGGTCGTGGCGAGCCAGCGCGGCGACCATCGCATCGATCAGGTCGCCGGCGAAGGGCACCTCGAGCCCGATGTCGGAGTGGACCACGTCGACGGCCACGTCGTCGCCGACGATCCGCTGGATGTCGGCCAGTGCCGCATCCTCCGTCCCGGGCAGCACCCGCACATCGATGAGCGCTTCGGCACGGTCGGGGATGACGTTGTGCTTGTAGCCGGCGGTGAGCCCCGTCGGGTTGGTCGTCGTGCGCAGCGTCGAGCGCAGGAATCCCGCCGCCGGCCCGGTGCGCCGCGCGAGACTGTCGGCGTCGTCCCCGGCGGCGCCGGTCAGCTCGCCCAGCATGCGGGTGAACTCCCGTGTCGTGTCCGTGAGGTGCACCGGCCACTCGGTGCGTCCGAGGGCGGCGACCGCCTCGCCCAGCCGCGTGACGGCGTTGTCGTCGTGCACGCTCGAGCCGTGTGCGGCGCGTCCGGTCGCGACCAGCCGGATCCAGACCAGGGCCTTCTCCCCCACCTGCAGCAGATAGGCACGCCGCTCACCGACGTGGATCGAGTAGCCGCCGACTTCGCTGATCGCCTCGGTCGCGCCGGCGAACCATTCCGGGCGGTCCCGCACGACGAGGGAGGAGCCCTCGATGCCGCCGTTCTCCTCGTCGGCGAAGAACGCCAGCACGATGTCGCGGTCGGGCTGCTCCCCCGCACGGGCCATGTCGGCGACGGCCGTGAGGATCATGGCGTCCATGTCCTTCATGTCCACCGCGCCGCGCCCCCACAGCATCCCATCGCGGATCTCGCCGGCGAACGGGTCGACCGACCAGTCCTCGGCAATGGCGGGAACGACATCGAGGTGCCCGTGGAGCACGAGTGCCGGTCGGTCTGGATTGCGGCCCCGGATCCGCGCGTGCACGTTGGTGCGCCGCGGGACGGGCTCGTAGTAGTCGACGGCCAGGCCGAGATCTTCCAGGTAAGCGCCGACGTACTCGGCCGCCTCCCGCTCCCCCGCCGCATTACCGCCGCCGTGGTTGGTCGTGTCGAAGCGGATGAGGTCACGCGCCACGCGTGCGACCTCGGGGAGGTCGGAGGGGGTCGCCGGCATGCGCACCAGGCTACCGGGCCGGGACGCGTCGCTCGGACACGCGCGGGACCACCGCGCGTAGGGCGTTCGGTGCGGAACGTGCTAGGCTCGACCCTCGGTTGCGAAAGCTGCCGACCACCTGCGCGGGTGGCGGAATAGGTAGACGCGCTAGCTTGAGGTGCTAGTGCCCGTATTAGGGCGTGGGGGTTCAAGTCCCCCCTCGCGCACAGTTGTGATGTCTCAGGACATCGTGAACGGATGAACCCCCGGTTTAGGGGGTTCATCCGTTTTTGCGTTGGTATCCGCGGGTGGGGTCGAGGGTGAAGTCGGCGAGGATTTCGCCGCTGCCGCGGGCGCTGATGATGGCGTGGTCGTTGTGGATCAGGGCGATGATCTCGGTGCGGGAGTGGGCTCTGCCGATGCCGAGGTGGAGGAGTCTGCCGGAGTGGCGGATGGTGGTCTTTCCGTCGCGGTCGATGGTGTCGTAGCGGACGCGCCAGATGTTCGGGTCGTCGGGTGGTGTCGGGGTGGTTTTGGGGATGAGCTGGTAGGCGAACGCGGGGGTGCGGCGGCTGAGGGCTCGGTGCGGGCGGACGCGGTTGTAGTAGTCGCGGAACTCGTCCAGCACGGTCTGCAGCTCGGTGATCGTTCGGGCTGGTCGGGTGGCGAGGTGCTTCTTCAGGGTCTGCCAGAGCCGCTCGATCTTGCCCTGGGTGGTGGGTTTGAAGGGCTTGCCGTTCTTCTGGGCGATCCCGAGGTCTGCCAGGAGGGTCTCGAACGCGTTGCCGGCGCCGTCGCCGCGGCCTCGGCCGCCGCGGGCGAGGCGGGTGGTGTAGACCATGCCGTTATCGGTCAGTGTTCCAGCCGGGTAGCCGTGCTCGGTCGCGGCGATGGTGAAGGTGTCGGTGACGGTGCGGCCGGTGACGCGGCGGTGTGCGGTGAGGTGGAGCAGGTAGCGGGAGTGGTCGTCGAGCCAGCCGATGACCTCGACGTCTGTGCCGTCGGTCAGGGTGGCGTGGGTGAAGTCGGATTGCCAGAGCTCGTTGGGGCGGTCCGCGGCAAACCGGTGCCAGGACGATCGGGGACGCTTCTGCGGTTGCGGTGTGACCTGTCCGGCGGTGGTCAGGATCCGCCAGACCGTGACGCGGGAGATCTCGATGTGTTCCCGGTGCAGGTGTTCGCAGATCGTGTCCGCGCCGGCGTCGTGCCCGGCCGCGGTCAGATCGTGTCGCAGCCGCAGCACACGGTCCCGGACGGCATCCGGGGTACGGTTCGGGCTGGTCCGTGGCCGCGTCGACCGGGGTTCGAACGCCGCGTCGCCCTCGGTCAGCCATCGGTGGTGGAGCTTGTGGACGAGGGTCTTCGAGACCCCGTAGCGGCGGGCGACCTCTCCGTAGGAGAGCCCCTGGACAGTGACGGCTTTGATCAGCACCTCGTACTTGGCCACCGTTCACGATGTCCTGAGACATCCCCGCCCCCGCCAGCCCCGCGTTCACGATGTCCCGAGACACCCGTTCACGATGTCCTGAAACCGCACACCCCCTCGCGCACAGTCCGAAAGGGTCCCGATATCGGGGCCCTTTCGTCGTTACGCTCCGTCGCCGCTCCGTCGCCGCTCGGCGCGAGAAACCACAAACGCCGCGAGAAACCACGCATTGCGTGGTTTCTCGCGGCAACCGGCGTTTTCGACGGGAGGCGGCGAACGTCAGGCCACGCCGACGCCGAACAGCAGCCCCAGGACGTAGGTGACGGCAGCCGCACCCCACCCGATCGCGAGCTGGCGCAGCGC
Organism: Microbacterium sp. MTN4-26; assembly: GCF_042846595.1. Taxonomy (NCBI): domain Bacteria; kingdom Bacillati; phylum Actinomycetota; class Actinomycetes; order Micrococcales; family Microbacteriaceae; genus Microbacterium; species Microbacterium sp. MTN4-26. Next base: position 40,520 of record NZ_BTGO01000012.1, on the reverse strand, counting down.
GCGCCCCATCGGCGGTGCCCCCGACAGGATCCCGACGAGTGCGCCCGTGGCCAGCAGTGCGACGCCGACGAGTGCGAGGGCGAGGAGGACCGCTGCGAATCCGGTGAGCCCGAACAGCCACGGCAGCACGGGGATGATCGCGCCCGAGGCGAAGAACAGAAAACTCGAGCCCGCGGCTCGCCAAGCGCCGCCGATCACGTCGTCGCCGTCGAGGTCGGCGGCCACGACGAGGGACGTCGAGCCGCCTTCGCGCGCCGAGCCGACCAGCTGGCGGGCGCGCGCATCGGCCTCCTCGGCCGGCATCCCCCGCGTGCGGTACACCAGGGCGAGCTCGTTCGCATCGAGATCGAGGTGAGCGAGCGCGTCGTCGGCGTAGTCGCTCGGGCGCGCTGCCTCGAGCAGTTCGCGCTGAGAACGCACCGACACGTACTCGCCCGCCCCCATCGACAGCGCGCCCGCGAGCAGCCCGGCAATGCCGCTGAAGAGCACGAACTGCGGCGCTACTCCCGTCGCGCCGATGCCGAGCACGAGCGCGAGGATCGACACCAGTCCGTCGTTGGCACCGAACACGGCCGCGCGGAACACCCCCGACAGGCGACGTCGTCCGCGCGCCGCGAGGCCTCGGACCACCTCGTGATGCACGCGCTCGTCGGCAGCCATCGCCGGCGTCGCCGCCGGATCGTCGTCGTACGGTGAGCGGGCCTCGGCGTTCTGCGCGAGAGCGAGGGCGAAGACCGATCCGAAGCGCGTCGCCATGAACCCGAGGATGACGCTGGATGCGCTGCGATGCGGCAGCCGTTCGGGCTCTCCGCCGAGAAGTGCGAGCCAATGCGCCTCATGACGGCCCTCGGCCTCGGCGAGGGCGATGAGGATGGCGCGCTCTTCGCCCGTACGGCGAGACGCGAGACGACGATAGACGTCGGCCTCGGCGCGTTCGTCGACGAGGTATCGCGCCCAGCGGCGTCGTTCCCTCGGGGTGGCGATCGGTGTGGTCTCGGGCACACTTCACGCTAGCCATCGCGGGCACCTACGCCACTCGTGTCGGCCGGTATTGCCAGCATTTCGGAGCTCCGAAGCCGCCGGAAGCGGTGCCGTCGACGTCAGGAGCGCACGCGGGAGCGCAGCACATCGATGCGGGACTGCAGCTGCGCCACCGTCGCCTGTGCGACCGCCGGTCCGCCGCACACCCGCCGCAGCTCGGCGTGGACGGCGCCGTGCGGCTCACCCGATTGCCGGGCATAGAGTCCCACGAGGCTGTTGAGCAGCTGCCGCTGTTCGCGGAGCGTCCGGTGCAGCGCCGGCGGGAGCGTCTGTTCCGGCGAAGGCGGCTGATCGGTGGCCGACTCCCTCGACTCGCGTTCCTTGCGATGCCGGCCCTGTCGGGCCTGACGCTGCATCAGAAGCTCGTGCACGTGCTCGGGTTCGAGGAGTCCGGGCAGACCGAGGAACTCCTCCTCCTCCGGGGTTCCCGGCACGGCCAGCTGACCGAATTCGCGCCCGTCGTAGAGCACGCGGTCGAAATGAGCGAACGATCCGAGCGCCTCATAGGAGAACTCCTCGGTGAGCGCGTCGGAAGCCTTCTCGTCGCGCTCGGCCGCGTCCATGAGGTCTTCCTCGGCGTTCCAGTCTTCGTCGCCGTCGGAATCGCGATCGAGGGCATGATCGCGCTGGCGCTCCAGCTCGTTGGCGAGAGCGAGCAGCTGGGGGACGTTCGGCAGGAAGACGCTCGCGGTCTCGCCGCGACGGCGCGCGCGCACGAACCGCCCGATGGCCTGCGCGAAGAACAGGGGTGTGGATGCGGAGGTGGCGTACACGCCGACGGCCAGGCGCGGCACATCCACACCCTCGGACACCATGCGCACCGCGACCATCCAGCGCTTCTCACCGCGCGCGAACTCCTCGATGCGCGCTGACGCCTCGGCCTCGTCGGAGAGCACCACCGTGGGCGCCTCGCCGCTGATCTGCTCGAGGATCGCGGCGTAGGCGCGCGCCGCGATCTGATCCGTCGCGATCACGAGTCCTCCGGCGTCTGGCACATGCTCGCGCACCTCGCTCAGCCGTCGATCCGCCGAGCGCAGCACCGCCGGGATCCACTGCTCCTCCGGGTTCAGGGCCGTACGCCATGCCTGGGACGTGATGTCTTTCGTGTTGTCCTGGCCGAGGTGGGCCTCCATCTCCTCACCGGTCTTGGTGCGCCAGCGCATCTGCCCCGCGTAGACCAGGAAGATCACCGGCCGCACGACGCCGTCCTCGAGCGCGCGGCGATAGCCATAGCTGTAGTCGGTCCGCGAGAGTCGGATGCCCTTCGCGTCGGGGTGGTACTCGACGAACGGGATCGGCGCGGTGTCGCTGCGGAAAGGTGTGCCCGACAGGAGCAGACGACGCGTGGCGCGTCGGTACGCCTCCCGCAGCGCATCCCCCCAGCTGAGAGCGTCGCCGCCGTGATGCACCTCGTCGAGGATCACCAGCGTGCGACGGTCGAGCACGAGCTGCTCGTGCACCGAGGCCTTGACGGCCACCTGGGCATAGGTGACGGCCACACCGTGGTAGTGCCGAGCGGGAGCGACGTGACGATTGCTGAAGGCGGGATCCAGGCGGATCGACACCCGGGCAGCGGCATCCGCCCACTGCGTCTTCAGGTGCTCGGTCGGGGCGACCACGACGATGCGGTCGACGACGTCCCGCCGCAGCAGTTCCGTCGCGAGGCGAAGCGCGAACGTGGTCTTGCCGGCGCCGGGGGTCGCGGCAGCGAGGAAGTCGCGCGGACCGGAACCCGGACCATCGGGGCCGTCCATCGAGAAGTACAGGTCGAGCGCTTCGGCCTGCCAGGCACGCAGACGCTGCGCGGTGCCCCACGGAGCGCGTTGCGGGTACGTGGGCGAGAGGTGTTCGGCCGCGAAGCTCCCGAGGTGAGCGTCGGAAGGATGCGCGCCGTCGGCGGGAGGAGACTCGTCGAGCACCCGGCATCCCTCCCTGTCGTGTGATCCGCTGATGCGACTGACTACCTTAGACGAGCCCCGCGACGTCGGCTCCCGGCGGCGGCCGCGCGGGGATAGCCTCGTATCGGTCACGAACCGAAGGAGATCCATGGCAGGCGCGAGCGCGAACCGCACCCCGTTCGTCGAGAACACCGGACCGCATCCGTGGCGTCGTTACGTCGCGATCGGCGATTCGTTCACCGAGGGCATCGGCGATCCGGAGCCGGCTTCGCCGGGTGGGCATCGGGGATGGGCGGATCGGGTCGCCGAGGTGCTCGCCGACCAGGTGGAGGACTTCGCGTACGCCAATCTCGCCGTGCGGGGGCGCCTCATCGGGCAGATCGTGGCCGAACAGGTCGAACCCGCGCTCGCGCTCAAGCCGGACCTCGTGACGTTCTCGGCGGGGGGCAACGACGTCATCCGCCCGGGGAGCGACCCCGATGCCGTCGCCGAGCTGTTCGAGGACGCCGTCGCACGCCTGTCGCGCGACGGCGCGACCCTCGTGGTCTTCACCGGGATCGACACCGACTTCACGCCGGTGTTCCGCGGCATCCGCGGCAAGGTGGCGATCTACAACGAGAACATCCGCGCGATCGCCGACCGCTACGACGCGATCGTCGCAGACCAGTGGGCGCTGAAGGAGGTGCAGGACATGCGGTTCTTCGACGACGACCGCCTGCACATGAACGCGCTCGGTCACCACGAGGTCGCTCGCATGGTGCTTCGGGCACTGAACGTGCCCAACGATCTGCTCGCCATGCAGCCCGACCCGCTCCCCCGGCAGACGTGGCGCAAGGCCCGGTCCGGCGACCTGGTGTGGGCGCGGGAGTATCTCGTGCCGTGGGTGCTGCGCCGCGTGCGGCATCAGTCCTCCGGCGACCACGTCACCGCGAAGCGTCCCGATGCCCTGCCGCTCGGTGGTGCGGCCGGCCGCGTCATCGACGACGGGGATTGAGCGCCCAGACGGCCACCGCACCGGCTGCGGCGACGTTGAGGGAATCGACGCCGCCGGCCATCGGAATCGTCACGACGCTGTCGGCGGCCTCGACGGCGCGGCGACTGAGCCCGTCACCCTCGGCACCCAGCAGGAGCGCCACTCGATCGTGATCGGCGGCCGCGAACGCGTCGAGGCCGATGGCATCGTCGGACAGCGCGAGAGCGGCGAGATGGAATCCGGATGCGTGGAGCATCGTGCGCGCTTGCGGCCAGGCCGGAAGGCGGGTCCACGGCACCTGGAAGACCGTCCCCATGCTGACGCGCACACTGCGCCGGTACAGCGGGTCGGCACACCGCTCCGTGATGAGCACGGCGTCTGCTCCCAGAGCCGCGGCACTGCGGAACACCGCTCCGACGTTGGTGTGGTCGACGATGTCCTCCAGCACCACGACCAGACGCGCTCCGGCGACGGTCTCATGCACGCTCGGAAGGGCCGGACGCGCCATCGAGGCGAGAGCGCCCCGGTGAACCGCGTAGCCCGTGACCTGCTCGGCGATCTCGGCCGGGACGACGTACACGGGGGTATCCGGATGCGCCGCGAGCAGCGAGTCCGCGTCGTCGAGCCACTTCTGCTGCACCAGAAGCGAGCGCGGAGCGTGACCGGCCCCGAGAGCGCGAGCGATGACCTTCGCCGACTCCGCGATGTACAGACCGCCTTGCGGCTCGCTCACGCGTCGGAGCGCTATGTCGGTCAGGTCGCGGTAGTCCCGCAGCCGGGGATCCCCCGCATCGTCCACGCGTTCGACCCGCACGTTCGGCTCCCTTCCTCGGCCCTGACGTAACATCCTCGCAACTGCAGGCGAATACACTCGCATCGGAGGTGACCGGGTGACACTCACGACGGCGGGCGGTGCGGCGCTCTCCCCCACGGTGGCGGACGCCATCGACGCCCTCGCGGGGCGGCGGGTCGCCGTGCTGACGGGCGCGGGCGTGTCGACCGACTCCGGGATCCCCGATTACCGCGGCGAGGGGGCGCCCGTGCGCACCCCCATGACCGTCGAGCAGTTCCTCTCCAGCGACGAGGCCCGGCGCCGATACTGGATCGGCAGCCACCTGGGATGGCAGGCTTTCGCCGGTGCCGCTCCGAATCCCGGGCACGCCGCACTCGCGACACTCGAGGAGCACGGCGTCACGACGGGAGTCATCACGCAGAACGTCGACGGACTGCACGTGCGCGCGGGGAGCCGCCGCGTCGTGGAGCTGCACGGCACGATGCGACGTGTCTTCTGCACCCACTGCGGACAGGTCTTCGATCGTCGCGACCTGGCCGAGAGAGTCGAAGCGGAGAACCCCTGGATCACCGTTCCCGACAGCGTGGAACTCGGGCCCGACGGAGACGTGCTTCCCGGAACCACGGACGGTTTCGTCGTGCCGGTGTGCACCGTCTGCGGCGGGATGCTGAAGCCCGACGTCGTCTTCTTCGGCGAGTTCATCCCCGCCGAGAAGTTCCGCGAGGCGGAGCAGCTCGTCCGAGCCAGCGATGCCCTCGTCGTGGCCGGATCCTCCCTCGTCGTCAACTCCGGCATCCGGCTCCTCGAGCGGGCCCGTCGTCGCCGACTCCCGATCGTCATCGTCAACCGCGGGCAGACCCGGGGCGACCGCCGGGCGACGGTGAAGGTCGACGCCGGCACGACGGAAGTGCTCCAGGCGTTCGCCGCCGCGTTGCCCGCCCGGGTCGGCGGCGCGTCTAGTCTCGAGGGGTGACCTCCCTCCTCCTCGTCCGCCACGGTGAGACCGATTGGAACCGCCAGCGGCGCATCCAGGGTTCCACCGACATCCCCCTCAACGAAGCCGGTCGGGCGCAGGCCGCTGATGCCGCGCGCCACCTGCGCGACATCCTCGAGACCAATGCGCCCGTCGCCATGGCCGCGAGCGATCTGGGTCGCGCTCGCGAGACCGCGCAGATCATCGCCGACGCTCTCGGCGTGGGCGGCGTGGGTGTTTACCCCGATCTGCGCGAGCGCGCCTACGGTGAGGCGGAGGGCCTTCGACCCGAGGAGTTCTCCGAACGGTGGGGCTCCTGGGACCGCGCGGAGGTGCCCGGAGCCGAGGCGTGGCCGGATGTCCGACGCCGCGCCCTGCGCGGCCTGCGCTCGGCGGTCGGCGACGCCCGCAGCCGTACGGCGCCGGGGACGAGCACTGTCATCGTGGTGAGCCACGGCGCGCTCATCCGCGAGGTGATCCGCCACGCGAGCGCGGGCGAATTCCCCCTCGACGGTGAGCGCCTGCCGAACGGCTCGATCCACCGCCTCCGCTTCGAGCACGACCATCTGAGTCTGCTCTCGTACGAAGCCGCCGAGGATGCGCTGCGCATGACCGCGACCACCGAGGCCGTCGCGCCGGCCGGCCGCACGGCCTGACTCACGCGCCGGGGGCGACCTCCGCGCGTCGAACGATCGATCGCGCATGCCGAAGCACGGGCTCGTCGACCATCCGTCCGCGGAAGGTGAAGACACCCCGCTCCCCTTCGGCCGCCGCGAGGACCGCCCGCGCCCACGTCGTCTCATCGGCACCGGGCGCATAGGAACGGCGGATGACTTCGACCTGCGACGGATGGATGCAGGCGGTCGCCGAGAAGCCGGAGGCGGCCGCGTCGACCGCTTCGCGTGCGAGACCCTTCGTGTCGGCGATGTCGAGGTGCACCGCGTCCACCGCGATCCCGCCGTGGGCCCCCGCCGCCAGGAGGACCCGGGCGCGCGCTGTGCGTGCGATGTCACGGTAGCGTCCGTTCTTCTTCCGGCTGGAGGTGCCCCCGAGGCTGGCGACGAGGTCTTCGGCGCCCCACATCAGGCCGGAGACGTTCGGCAGCGACGCCAACGCCTCGGCGGCGACGATTCCGGTGGCCGTCTCGCACAGTGCGATCACCCGGAATCGCGCGTCGATTCTCGCGAGCTGGCGCGGATCTTCCGCCTTGGCGACCATGATCGTCCGGAAATCGGTCTGCGAGAGAGTCGCCATGTCCGCCACGAAGTCCGCCGTGCCCGTGGCATTGACCCTCACGATGACGCGATCGGGGTCGAGCTCGGCCTCGATGAGGGCGCCGCGTGCACCCGTCTTCGCCCCTGAGGCGACCGCGTCCTCCAGGTCGATGATCACCGCATCCGCGCGAGCCGCCGCGGTGGCGAAGCGTTCGGGCCTGTCGGCGGGGCAGAAGAGCAGAGCCGGTCCCCACGGTGCGTCAGTCATGACTCCCCTTCCGGATCGGGTGCGAACCACATCAGTGCCGTGCGCGTCGCCGTGGCGACCACGTCGTCGCGCTGGTTGCGTCCGGTGTGACGCATCGTCACCACGCCCTGTCCCGGCCGCGACGCGGATGGTCTGACCGCGAGGATCTCCGTCTCGGTGTAGAGCGTGTCACCGTGGTGCAGCGGGGCCGGAAACGTGACGTCGGTGAGTCCGAGCTGCGCGACGAGCGTGCCCTGCGTGATCTGGGTCACCGAGGCCCCCACCATCGTGGCGAGGGTCCACATCGAATTGACCAGCCGCTCGCCGAACGGCTGCGTCGCAGCGTAGGCGGCATCCAGGTGCAGCGCCTGAGTGTTCATCGTCAGAGCGGAGAAGAGGGTGTTGTCGGTCTCGGTCGCCGTCCGGCCCGGTCGGTGCCGGTATCGCGCGCCGACCACGAGCTCGTCGGCGTAGAGACCGCGCTGCTCGACCACGTGGTCGGACGGCGGGTGGGAGGAACGAGCGTCGGCGGCATCCATCGCGGCCACGCTACCCCGCGAGTCCGAGCGCCCGCGAGATCACCAGCAACTGCACCTCGGTGGTGCCCTCGCCGATCTCGAGGATCTTCGCGTCGCGGTAGTGCCGCGCGACGGGGAACTCGTTCATGAAGCCGTTGCCCCCGAAGATCTGCGTGGCGTCGCGGGCGTTGTCCATCGCCGCCTCCCCGGCGGTGAGCTTCGCGATCGCCGCCTCGGCCGTGAACGGCTGACCCGCGCCGCACAGCCGGGCCGCGTGGTGCCATGCCAGGCGCGCGGTGTGCACGCGCGCCTGCATGCGCGCGATCGTGAACTGGATGCTCTGACGCGAGGCCAGACGCTCTCCGAACACGACGCGCTGCCGCGCGTAGGCGATCGCCTCCTCCAGGCACCCTTCGGCGGCCCCGGTGGCCAGCGCCGCGATCGCGATCCGCCCTTCGTCGAGGATGTTCAGGAAGGCGGCGAACCCGCGTCCGCGCTCGCCCAGCAGGTTCTGCTCCGGCACACGCACCCCGTCGAAGACGAGCGGGTGCGTGTCGGAAGCATGCCAACCCACTTTGTCGTAAGCCGGTCCGACGGTGAAGCCCGGTGTTCCGCTGGGCACGATGAGCGTCGAGATCTCCTTTCGGCCGTCGCGCTCACCCGTGACGGCGGTCACCGTGACGAAACGCGTGATCGGCGTGCCGGAGTTCGTGATGAACTGCTTCGCGCCGTCGATGACCCACTCGTCACCCTCAAGGCGAGCCGTGGTGCGCGTGGCGCCCGCGTCGGATCCCGCCTCGGGTTCGGTCAGGCCGAAGCCGGCCAGGGCTCGCCCCGCGACGAGGTCGGGCAGCAGCTCCTGTCGCTGCTCCTCCGAGCCGAAGCGGTGCACGGGCATCGCGCCCAGGCTCACCGCCGCCTCGAGGGTGATGGCAATGGACTGGTCGACGCGCGCGAGGGCCTCCACGGCCAGGCACAGCGCGAAGAGGTCGCCGCCCTGCCCGCCGACGTCCTCCGGGAACGGCAGTCCGAACAGGCCGAGTTCGCCCATCTGTGCGACCACGTCCATGGACAGCGTCCGGGTGCGGTCCGCTTCGTAGGACTGGGGTGCGACGACGTCCTCGGCGAACTCCCGCACCAACCGTGCGAGCTCGCGCTCCTCGTCGCTCAACCCGTGATGTTCCATGTCTCCCTCTCCCTCCGCTGAGCACGCGACCGCGTCATGCGTCGGTCGGTCCGGCCACGTCGACGACCACGTCGCCGCGGCGCACGTGATCGCCCATGGCGACGCGCAGCCGCACTCGCCCGGCACGCGGCGCGAGCACCGGGTGCTCCATCTTCATGGCTTCGATCGTCACCAGCACCGCACCGGCGGCGACCTGTTCGTCGTCAGTGACGTGGACCGCCACGACCGAGCCCGGCATCGGCGCGACGGCATCGAGGGCGTCGACGCCGGTGCTCCCGCCGGACGCCGTGCGCCGGCGCCGTGCGACCTCGTTGCGGGTGAGCGGCCTCGCCGACACCGTCTCGCCGCGTCGATGCGCCCACCACGTGCCGTCGCTGGCGCGTGCCACGATCGCCTCGGCAGCCGCGGCGTCATCCGCTGCGGCCTCCTCGATGTCGTCCTCGACGAGGAAGGGGATGCGGGCGCCGTCGGCGCCGGACAGGCGCCATCCGTCCCGGCGGCCCCACGGCGAGCCGGTCGCGGGCGCAGGATGCCGGCCCAGCTCCGCGGCCGCCCACCGGGCGAGGACGTCCGCGTCGGGTCGGGTCACTCGGGGGATCTGACGTCGTCCGATGAGTCCGGTGTCGAGGCGACCGGCGCGCACATCCGCGTCACGCGCGAGAGCGCGCAGGAAGGAGATGTTCGTGTCGACGCCGAGCACGATCGTTTCCGCGAGGGCTCGGTCCAGAGCGTCCCACGCATCCTCCCGTGTGGACGCGTGACTGATCACCTTCGCGATCAGCGGGTCGTAGTGCTCCGTCACGGTGGCACCGGTCTCCACAGCAGCATCTGTGCGCACCCCCGGCGCCGCCCGCCACATCGCGATCTCACCGGTCTCGGGGAGGAATCCCCGCGTCGGGCTCTCCGCGTAGACCCGCGCTTCGACGGCGTGACCGTCCAGGCGCACGTCGGCCTGCGCGATCGGCAGCCGTCCCCCCGCGGCGACATCCAGCTGCATGGCGACGAGGTCGCGCCCGGTGATCATCTCGGTGACGGGGTGCTCGACCTGAAGCCGCGTGTTCATCTCGATGAAGAAGTACTCGTCCGGGCGATCCGCCGCCACGAGGAATTCGACCGTGCCCGCACTCCGGTAGTCCACCGATCTCGCGGCCGCGCACGCGCTCTCGCCGATCCGGGCGCGCGTCTCATCGTCGATCGCGGGCGAGGGCGCCTCCTCGATGACCTTCTGATGCCGCCGCTGCAGCGTGCACTCGCGTTCGCCGAGGTGGATCACCCCGCCGTGCGCGTCGGCCATGATCTGCACTTCGATGTGCCGCGGCGCCTCGATGAGTCGTTCGATCAGGAGGGCGTCGTCCGCGAACGACGCGCGGGCGATACGCCGCGCGGAGGCGATGGCGTCGAGCAGCCCGTCCTGCTCGCGGACCACCTGCATGCCCTTGCCTCCACCGCCGGCGGAGGGCTTCACGAGCAGCGGGTATCCGATCTCCTGGGCCTGACGGAAGATCTTCCCCTCCGTGCTGGCTCCGACCTCGAAGCCGGGCAGCACCGGCACCCCGTGCGCCGCGACGTGAGCTTTCGCGCGGATCTTGTCGCCCATCACCTCCAGAGCGCGATCGCCCGGACCGATGAAGACGATCCCTGCCGCGTGACACGCCCGCGCGAACCCCGCATTCTCCGACAGGAATCCGTAGCCGGGGTGGATGGCCTCCGCGCCGGTCCGACGCGCGGCGCGGATGATCGCGTCACCGTCGAGGTAGCTGGCGATCGCCGGCGCCGGGCCGATCCCGACCGCCTCGTCGGCTTCCCTCACGTGGGGGGCGTCGGCGTCGGCGTCGCTGTAGACCGCGACGCTGCGGATTCCGCGTCTGTGCAGCGTGTGGATGACACGTCGGGCGATCTCGCCGCGGTTGGCGACGAGCACGGTGGCGAAGGGACTCTCGTTCATGTCACATCCGGAACAGTCCGAGTCGTGGCTCGGCCAGGGGAACGCGGGTGACGACGTCGAGCGCCAGCCCCAGCACATCGCGTGTGTCGGCGGGGTCGATGATGCCGTCGTCCCAGAGTCGGGCCGTGGCATAGTACGGATCGCCCTGCTCCTCGTAGCGGGATCGGATCGGGGCCTCGAAGGCCTCCCGTTCGTCTGTCGTCCACTCCTCGCCCCGCACCGCCATCGCATCCTCGCGCACGGTGGCGAGCACCGCCGCGGCCTGACGCCCGCCCATCACCGAGATGCGACTGCCGGGCCAGGACCAGAGGAAGCGCGGTGAGGAGGCGCGTCCGCACATGGAGTAGTTGCCCGCGCCGAATGATCCGCCGATCACGACGGTCAGCTTCGGAACCCGGGTCGTGGCGACGGCGGTGACCATCTTCGCGCCGTCCTTCGCGATCCCCCCGGCCTCGGCGCCGCTGCCGACCATGAACCCGGAGATGTTCTGCAGGAACACCAGCGGAACACCACGCTGGTCGCACAGCTCGATGAAGTGCGCGCCCTTGAGGGAGGACTCGCTGAAGAGGACGCCGTTGTTGGCGACGATTCCCACGAGATGACCGTGGATGCGCGCGAAGCCCGTGACGAGTGTGGTGCCGTAGCGACTCTTGAACTCGTGGAAGTCCTCGCCGTCGATCAGACACGCGAGGACATCGCGGACGTCGTAGGGCCGATTGACGTCGAGAGGGACCAGGTCGTAGAGGTCGGTCGCCGGGCGACCGGGGTCACGCACGACGACCGCCTCCGTGCGCGGCGGGGCGGGAAGGGTCGAGACGATGTCGCGCACGATCTGGAGGGCGTGATCATCGTCGTCGGCGAGGTGGTCCACCACCCCGGAGCGCTCGGCGTGGAGTCGGCCCCCGCCGAGGTCCTCGGCGGTCACCACCTCGCCGATCGCCGCCTTGACCAGCGGTGGACCGCCGAGGAAGATCGTGCCCTGGTCTCGCACGATCACCGTCTCGTCGCTCATCGCGGGCACATAGGCTCCGCCGGCGGTACACGAGCCGAGAACGGCGGAGATCTGCGGGATGCCGGCGGCCGACAGTCGAGCCTGGGTGTAGAAGATGCGCCCGAAGTGGTCGCGATCGGGAAAGACCTCATCCTGCATCGGCAGGTATGCGCCGCCGGAGTCGACGAGGTAGATGCACGGCAGTCTGTTCTCCCCCGCTATCTCCTGTGCGCGCAGATGCTTCTTCACCGTCATCGGGAAGTAGGCGCCGCCCTTCACGGTCGGGTCGTTGCAGACGACCATGACGTGGCGACCGTGGACGAGCCCGATCCCGGCGACCACGCCCGCGGCCGGCGCGACGCCGTCGTACAGTCCGTCCGCCGCCAGCGGCGCCACTTCCAGGAACGGGCTGCCGAGGTCCAGCAGGCGCCGGATGCGCTCGCGCGGCAGCAGCTTCCCGCGTGAGACGTGTCGCTCGCGCGCCGCGTCCGGGCCGCCGCGCGCCACCTCGGACAGCCGCCGGCGCAGCCGGTCCGCGAGCTCCGCCTGACCCGACGACGCCTGGGCGCGGGGCGCCTGGACCGAGGATGCCTCCATGCCCGTCTCCTTCGACGTCACGATCTCGTCACGCACGTTGTCGCCGATGACGAGCGTTGGCTAGTGTTCACATCACAGTTAGCGCTGACTAACTGAGCACCACGTTAGCGAGGATTAACTGAGATGACAAGGAGCGCCACGGATCGTGAGCGCGCCAAAGCGGATCGCCATGACGCGCTGCTCCGCGAGGCCGCACGACTGTTCGCCGATCGCGGGTTCAGCGGCGTGAGTCTGGAGGACCTCGGCGCCGCCGTCGGCGTGTCGGGACCGGCCGTCTACCGGCACTTCTCGGGCAAGCAGGCTCTCCTGGCGGCCATCCTCGTCGGCGTCAGCGAGCGACTGCACGCGGGTGGGACGGAGGTCGCCGCCGCGCACGACACGGCCGCCGACCGCCTGGTCGCTCTCGCGCGCTTTCATGTCGCCTTCGCCCTGTCCGAAGCCGACGTCATCCGCGTGCAGGACCGCGATCTCGCCAATCTCTCCGATGGCGACGCCCGGACGGTGCGGCGTCTCCAGCGGGACTACGTCGCCATCTGGACGGACACCCTCGGCGCGCTGCTGCCGCACGCGGAGCCGGCCGAGCTGCGCGTGCGCGTCTACGCCTGCTTCGGTCTCATCAACTCCACACCGCACAGCGTGCGCGGCGTTCGCTGGAGTGTCCCGGACGGCCCAGCCGCGCCGGTCCTGGAGGCGATGGCGCTGGCGGCCCTCACCGCGGATGCCGACGCCTGATCGGGGCGCTCACGCCAGGAGCATCGCGCGTGCAGGGTCAGCCAGCAGCGCGCCCACGTCCCGCAGGAACGACGCAGCCTGTTCGCCGTCGACGACGCGATGGTCGAAGGACAGACTCAAGGTGATGACACTCCGCAGTGCGATCGCGCCTTCGTGCTCCCACGGCATGCGGCGGACCGCACCCAGGGCGAGGATGCCGGCCTCCCCCGGATTGAGGATGGGCGTTCCGGCATCGACGCCGAACACGCCGACGTTGGTGATCGAGAACGTGCTGCCGGTGAGTTCGGCGGGCGTCGACCGCCCCGACCGGGCACGCTCGGTGAGGGCAGAGAGCTCGGTCGCGAGTTCTGCGAGCGTCATCGCGTCGGCATCCGCGATGCGCGGCACGAGAAGACCGCGCGGGGTCGCGGCGGCGATCCCGAGGTTCACATAGCCGAACTCCACGATCTCGCCGGCGCGCTCGTCCCACCGCGCGTTGAGCGACGAGTGGCGCCGGAGCGACAGACAGACGGCCTTGGCGGCCACGGCCAGCACACCGATCCGGGCAGGCACCGCATCCCCCCGGACGCGCGCGATGAATTCCATCGTCTCGGTCGCGTCCACCGTCAGGAACGTGGTGGCGTGCGGCGCCGTGAAGGCGCTGGCGACCATCGCCTCCGCGGTGTGCCGACGCACGCCGCGGACCGGTACGCGCGTTTCCCGCTCGCCAGCCGGTTCCTGCGAGGGGGCGCGCTCGCGCGAGGCTGCCGGCGTGCGTCCCCGTCCGGCGACGTCTTCGACGTCTCGACGCGTGATGAGCCCGTCGGGACCCGCGGGCGTGATCAGGGCGATATCCACGCCGAGCTCCTTGGCCAGCTTCCGCACCGGTGGAGTGGACCGCGGTCGCTCGGCGAGGGTGTCGGCGGCCGTGTCGGTCAGGCGGATCGCGTCATGAGGTGCGGCCTCGAGGATCGCCGTGTCGGCGCCGGCGCTCGATTCCCCGGCCGCGGCACGGCGACGACGTCGCCGTGCGGGTGTGCCGACGGCCGCTCCGTAGCCGACGAGGTTTGCCGGCGCGGGCTCATCCTCCGCCTCCCCGGTCGCAGCGACCTCGACGGCATCCCCCTGGCCCTCGCCCGTTCCGCCGGTCCCGTCTCCTCCGGCGTCGCCCGACGCAGCAGAGGTGTCGACGCTCACCAGGACGGCACCCACGTCGACGACGTCGCCCGGCGCCGCGTGCAGTGTCCTGACCACCCCGGCGAAGGGCGAGGGGATCTCCACGACGGCCTTGGCCGTCTCGACCTCGGCGAGCGTCTGATTCAGGGACACCGTGTCGCCCTCGGCGACGTGCCACTGCACGATCTCGGCCTCGGGCAGCCCCTCGCCCAGGTCCGGGAGTCGGAAGTCCTCGCTCATCGAACCGCCTCCTCCGCCTCCGGGATGACCACCTCGTCCTCGAACCCCGTCGGGCTCGCGGGTCGTCCCAGCACCCGGTCCACCGCATCGAGGATCCGATCCAGATCGGGCAGGTGCAGTGCTTCGAGCTTCGCCGGCGGGTAGGGGATGTCGTGCCCGGTCACCCGTTCCGGCGGCGCCTCGAGGTAGTGGAAGCATCGCTCGACGAGGCTGGTGATGACCTCGGCCGCCATCCCGGCCTCACCGCCGGCCTCGTGGGTGACGACGACCCGGCCGGTACGTCGCACCGATGCCGCGAGCGTGCGGTAGTCCACGGGTGACAGGGAGCGCAGATCGATGACCTCGATCGACACGCCGTCCTCCTCGGCGGCGGCCGCGGCATCGAGCGCCGTCGTCACCTGGGCCCCGTACGTGACCAGCGTCACATCATGTCCGGGGCGGGCGACACGCGCAAGGCCCATCGGCGAGGCGTCGGCGAGATCGACGTCGCCCTTGCGGTGGTAGAGCCGCTTCGGCTCGAAGAAGACGACCGGATCGTCGCACGCGATCGCCTGCCGGAGCATGACGTACGCATCCTGCGGCTGCGACACCGCGATCACCCGAAGGCCGGACGTGTGCACGAAGTAGGCCTCCGGCGACTCGGAGTGGTGCTCCGCAGCCCCCACCCCTCCCGCCCAGGGGATGCGGATGGTGAGCGGCATGCGCACGCGTCCTTGCGTGCGATAGTGGAGCTTCGCCACCTGACACACGATCTGGTCGAAGGCCGGGTAGACGAACCCGTCGAACTGGATCTCGACCACGGGTCGGAATCCGCGGTAGGCCAGCCCCACCGCGGTGCCCACGATGCCCGCCTCCGCGAGAGGGGTGTCGACGACGCGCGCCGGCCCGAACTCGTCGAGGAGCCCGTCCGTGACGCGGAAGACGCCGCCCAGACGCCCGATGTCCTCCCCCATCAGCACGACGCGCTCGTCGTCGCGCATCGCTCTGCGCAGACCGTGGCCGAGCGCTGCAGCCATCGTCAACCGGCTCATCGCGCGTCCTCCTCGTCGTCGGCGAATCCGTCGAGGTACGCCCCGAACCGGCGACGTTGTGCCGCGAGCGCGGTGTGCGGCTCGGCGTAGACGTCGTCGAACACCGCGAGCGGCTCCCGCGAGCGCGCGTGGAGTGCCGCGTCCCGAACCGCTGCCGCGAGCTCATCCGCCCGGTCCGCCACGCCGGCTTCGAAGGCGTCGTCCCACGCGTCCTCGGCCTTCAGGAGCGCCTCCAGCCGCATGATCGGGTCGCGCTGTGCCCACGCCTCGAGGTCTTCCGGAGCGCGATACCGCGTCGGATCGTCGGAGGTCGTATGAGGCCCCATGCGATACGTCACGGCCTCGAGGAAGGCGGGGCCCGCTCCGGAGCGCGCATGATCGGCTGCCCACCGCATGGCGGCCAGACACGCGAGGACGTCGTTCCCGTCGATCCGCATGCTCGGGATGCCGAAGCCGGGCGCGCGCCCGGCGATCGGGAACCTCGCCTGCACCGTGACCGGCTCCGAGATCGCCCACTGATTGTTGGAGCACACGAAGACGACCGGAGCGGCGAAGGACGACGCGAAGACCATCGCCTCGTTGACGTCGCCCTGGCTCGTGGCGCCGTCGCCGAAGTAGGCCACGGCGATCTCCCCGCCGCGGTCGCGCTGGATGCCCATCGCGTACCCCACCGCGTGCAGCGACTGCGCCCCGATGATGATCTGCGGGGGCGCGGTGCGCATGCGCTGCGGGTCGTAGGTCGCGTGGACCTCACCACGCCAGGAGAGCACGACATCCGCGGGCTCCGCGCCGCGCACGAGCCCGACTCCGAGCTCGCGGTAGCTGGGGAACACGAAGTCGTCAGGCCGCAGGGCGCGAGCGGTGCCGACCTGCGCCGCCTCCTGCCCTCGGCAGGGTGCCCAGAGGCCCAGCTGACCCTGACGTTGCAGCGCGACCCCCTCGGTGTCGACGCTCCGGACGAGCGACATGTCCCGGTACAGGTCCCGCAGGAACGCATGATCGACGTCGTCGACCCAGGGATCGAGTTCACCGTCGCAGACGCGAGTGCCGTCAGCGCGGATCAGACGGGCGACCTCGTCGATGTCGGTCGCGGGATCAGCGGTCGGATTCAGGGTGTGCATCGTCGTCATCCCTTCCGGCGGTCCTGCCCTCGTGAGGCCGAATCCGCCGCGTCGGCCGGCATCCTCGCCGGTGCTGCCGACGATACGGCGGTATAACACCTAGCTCAAGCATGCGCCCGCACCATGAGCATGTTGCGTACATCCACCCCCGTCATGCGTGCTAATGTCTCGCACTATGACCACTCTGGACCGCACCGATCTGGAACTGCTCTCGGCCCTGTCCGCCGACCCCCGCGCGACGGTCGTCGCCCTCGCCGAACGACTCGGCCTCTCGCGCAACACGGTCCAGGCACGCATGGCCAGACTCGACCGTTCCGGTGTGTTCCTGTCCTACGAGCGCGCGATCTCGGCATCGGCCCTCGGCTTCCCGATCGAGGCGTTCATCAGTGTCATGGTGCGGCAGGCGGACCTGCCCCGCATCCGCGCGGAACTGGCCCGCGTTCCCGAGGTCGTTCAGGCGGACGGATTGAGCGGTCAGGTCGATCTGCTCGTACGCGTCGCATGTCGCGACACCCAGCACCTCTTCGACACGGATGGCCGCATCCTGGCCATCGACGGTGTGGAGCGCACCGAGACCTCTCTCATCATGGGAGAGGTCATCGGGTACCGCGTGGCGCCCTTGATCGATCTCGCCACCCGCGAAGCCTGAGCCGCGCGGAAGACGCTCACGCGGCGAGGAAAGCCTCGATGGCCGCCGCCGCCGCCTGGGGCGTCTCGTAGTGGATGAGATGCCCGACGTCGGGAATCTCCACGAGCGTCGACTCCGCGAACGTGGCCGCGAGCAGGCGCTCGGCCTCGATCGGGGTGATGTCATCCCTGTCAGCGGCGATCAGGAGCGTCGGCACCGTGATGCGCGGGGCGAATTCCCGCACGTCGTGCGAGACGGAGGCGACGAATGCGTCATGGAGCACGTCGCGGTCGGCGAATCGGGAGAAGTAGGTGTCGTGCTGGTCGTGCACGAACCGACGCACCTCCGCATCCTTCGTCTTGGCCATCGACACGCTCATCACCCGCACGATGACGCCGTTGCGGAGCAGCGCCTCCCCGAGCGGTCGAGGAAGGGCCGCACCGGCCCGGTAGTACAGCACGGCAAGGCGGGTGAGGATGCCGCGGGGCCCCTCGAGCGCGGGCGCGCCGATCGGGTTCACCAGGACGAGCCGCGGGGTCGCCAGCCCGTCTGCCACCGCGGAGGCGGCGATGATCGAGCCGAAGGAGTGCCCCAGGACGACCGCGCCGGGTGCGACCGCCGCTGCGAAGGCGATCAACCACCGCGTGTAGGTGTCGATGTCATGCGTGAGGCCCGGGATCGAAGGTGTCTCTCCGAAGCCCGGCAGATCCGGCATGACGAAGCGCACTCCCGGCAGGAACGCCACGACCGGTTCGAGACCGTGGTGCTCGCCCCGGAATCCGTGGACGGCGAGGATGGTCGTCGTGGCATCGCTGTCGCCGTACTCCCACCAGACGGTGGGCGACCCCAGCACCTCGGTCTCGTGTCGCTGCACCGGGATCGCCGCGAGACGCGCGGCGTAGGGGTGCGGAGCGGACACCCGCCGAGTCTACGCGGGACGCCGTGCGCACAACGACGACAGCCCCGCCGAAGCGGGGCTGTCGTGAACGGGCTGCTTACTTGGAGCCGAAGTTCTTGAAGCGCTGGTTGAACTTCTCGACGCGGCCGGCCGAGTCCATGATGCGCTGCTTGCCCGTGTAGAACGGGTGCGAGGACGACGAGATCTCGACGTCGATCACCGGGTACTCGACGCCGTCGAGCTCCATGGTCTTGTCGCTGGTCACCGTCGAACGGGTGAGGAAGGTCTCGCCCGAGCCGAGGTCGCGGAAAACGACCGCCTGGTAGTCGGGGTGGATGTCAGTCTTCATGGCGTTCCTTGAGGGGTCGGGCCCCTTCGGTTCTGAGGGACCGGTGAAAGTCGAGGCGCAACGGCACCAGCGCACGAGTCTACCAGGGATCGCCTCGGCGCCGGGAATCGAGGTCAGTGCGCCGCGCGGGCGGCGTAGCGGCCGTCGTGTTCGGTGAGGTCGATCGGGACCCCGAACGCCTCGGTGAGAGCCGCGGAGGTGAGGGTGTCGGCGAGGGGCCCGGCACCGACGACACGGCCGTCGCGCAACAGCAGCACGTGTGTGAAGCCCACGGGGATCTCCTCCACGTGATGCGTCACCATGATCATGGCCGGCGTCGTCGGCGCCTGTGCGTAGCCGCCGAGAAGGGAGAGCAGCTCTTCCCGTGCGCCGAGGTCCAGGCTCGCGGTCGGCTCGTCCAGGAGCAGCAGCTCCGGGTCGGTCATCACGGCCCGGGCGATCGACACGCGCTTGCGCTCGCCGTCGGAGAGCGTGCCGAAGGTGCGGTCGGCGAGTTCGTCGAGCTTCCACTCGGCGAGCACCCGCAGCGCACGGCGCTCGTCGATGTCCTCGTAGTCCTCGCGCCAGCGCCCGAGCACGCTGAAGGCCGCGGTGAGCACCACGTTCAGCACCGTCTCCTCCGGCGGCACGCGACGAGCCAGCGCGGAGGAGGCGAATCCGATGCGCGGCCGCAGTTCGAACACGTCGCTGCGCCCCAGCCGCTCACCGAGGATCGTGACGGTGCCCGACGTCGGGTGCATCATGGTGTCCGCCATCTGCAGCAGCGTGGTCTTGCCGGCGCCGTTGGGGCCGAGGATCACCCAGCGCTCGTCGTCGTTCACCGACCAATCGAGGTGATCGATGATGTCCCTGGCGTTGCGGCGGACGACGACGTCGGAGTATTCGAGCACCTGCGGCATGCATCCCAGCCTATCGGCCGGCGGCGGCCACTTCGCGGTACAGGGCGGCGGTCTGTTCGGCGATGGCGCCCCAGCTGAAATGCTCGGCGGCTCGACGGCGTCCCGCATCGCCGTACGCGCGGGCACGTGCGGGATCGGCCACCACCTCGGTGAGCACGCGAGCGAGATCCGCGACGAACGCGTCGGGGTCGACCGGCGTTCCCGTGCCGTCCTGCACCTGCTCGATCGGCACCAGACGGCCCGTGACGCCGTCGACGACGACCTCGGGGATGCCGCCGGTCGCCGTGCCGACGACGGCCGCTCCGCATGCCATGGCCTCGAGGTTGACGATGCCGAGCGGCTCGTAGACCGACGGGCACACGAAGGTCGTGGCAGCGGCGAGAATCGTGCAGAGCTCGTCGCGTGGCAGGAGCCGATCGATCCAGACGACCCCCTCCCTGGTCTCCTGCAGGCCGCGCACGAGTCCCTCGACCTCCTGGAGGATCTGGGGCGTGTCGGGAGCGCCGGCGCAGAGGACCACCTGCACGTCGGCGGGCAGCGACTCGACGGCGCGAAGGAGATAGGGCAGCCCCTTCTGGCGTGTGATGCGACCGACGAACACCACTGACGGACGGTCCGGATCGATGCCTGCCGTGCTCAGGAACGCGTCGTCGCGCACGGGTCGCCACTGGGCGACGTCGATTCCGTTGTGAATGACCCGCACCTTGTCGGGATCGAGCGCCGGGTAGCTGCGAAGGATGTCCCGACGCATGCCGTCGCTCACGGCGACGATCGCCGCCGCCGCCTCGTAGGCGGTCTTCTCGATGAAGCTCGACACCGCGTAGCCGCCGCCCAGCTGCTCCGCCTTCCAAGGGCGCAGCGGCTCGAGGCTGTGCGCGGTGACGATGTGCGGGATGCCGTGCAGCAGCGACGCGAGATGACCGGCGAAATTCGCGTACCAGGTGTGGCTGTGGACCACATCCGCTCCCCCGATGTCGCCGACGATCTCGAGGTCGATGCCCAGCGTCTGCAGGGCGCCGTTCGCACCGGCGAGTTCGGCAGGCACGCGATACGAGGTCGTGTCCTTCTCGTCACGGTCCGCGCCGAAGGCACGCACCTGCACCTCGATCGATCCGCGCAGCGCCGCGACGAGCTCGGTGACGTGCACCCCCGCCCCGCCGTAGATCTCGGGCGGGTACTCCTTGCTGACGATGTCCACGCGCATGGGTCGAACGCTAGTGCATGCGGGTGAGCCGTTACACCCCTGTCCGAATCACACGCCACCCCTGGTCCGCACGCTCGCGCGCACCCTAGGGTGGAGCCATGCCACGGACGCCGAAGGTCTTCGGAATCATCCTCGCCGGCGGCGAGGGCAAGCGACTCATGCCGCTGACGGCGGACCGGGCCAAGCCCGCGGTGCCGTTCGGCGGTCAGTACCGACTCATCGACTTCGCGATCTCCAACCTGCTCAACTCCGGCCTGCGCCAGATCGTCGTGCTCACGCAGTACAAGTCGCACAGCCTGGACCGTCACATCTCGCAGACGTGGCGCATGTCGGCGCTCCTCGGCTCCTACGTCACGAGCGTTCCGGCGCAGCAGCGACTCGGCAAGCGGTGGTTCTCGGGGTCGGCGGATGCCATCCTGCAGAGCCTGAATCTCATCAACGACGAGAAGCCCGACATCGTCGTCGTCATCGGCGCCGACCACGTCTACCGCATGGACTTCCAGCAGATGCTGGCTGCGCACATCGAGTCGGGGGCGCGCGCCACCGTGGCGGGCATCCGTCAGCCGATCGAGCTCGCGAACCAGTTCGGCGTCATCGACGTCGAACCCGATGATCCGTCACGGATCCGGGAGTTCCTGGAGAAGCCCCACGATCCGATCGGCCTCGCCGATTCGCCCCACGAGGTGCTGGCGTCCATGGGGAACTACATCTTCGACACCGACGCCCTCATCGAGGCGGTCGAGGCCGACGGTGAGATCCCCACCTCGAATCACGACATGGGCGGCGACATCGTCCCCTACTTCGTCGGTCGCGGCGAAGCGGGCGTCTACGACATGAAGCGCAACGACGTGCCCGGATCGACGGATCGCGACCGCTACTACTGGCGCGACGTCGGAACCATCGACTCCTTCTTCGATGCGCACCGCGACCTGATCTCGACGCTGCCGATCTTCAACCTCTACAACACCGAGTGGCCGATCCACTCGCAGACGGTCAACTCGCCGCCGGCGAAGTTCGTGCGCGACTCCGTCGGACGCATCGGCAACGCGATCGACTCGATCGTCTCGCTCGGCTCCGTTCTGTCGGGAACGCACATCGAGCGGAGCGTCGTGGGGCCATGGACGCTCGCGGGCGGAGGGTCCACGATCACGGACGCGGTGCTGTTCGATCACGTGCGCGTGGGACAGGGGGCGCGGATCCACCGGGCGATCCTCGACAAGAACGTCGTGCTCGCCGACGGGGCGACCATCGGCGTCGATCGCGATCGCGACCTGGCCCGTGGCTTCACGGTGACCGATTCCGGCATCACGATCGTCGGCAAGGGCGTGCACGTCGAGGCCTGAGCGCAAGTAGCGTGTGAGGGTGCCTGACTCCCCCGCGTTCCTCGTCGTGCTCGACGCCGATTCGACCCTCATCCGGAACGAGGTGATCGAGTTGCTCGCCGACGAAGCCGGCCGCGGCGCCGAAGTCGCCGCGGCGACCGAGGCAGCGATGCGCGGCGAGGTTGATTTCGCCGCTTCCCTCCGCTCCCGCGTCGAGGCCCTCGCGGGGGTTTCGGTGTCGGCCTTCGAGCGGGTCATCGCCCGCATCGAGCCGACCCCGGGGGTGCGGGAGTTCCTCATGGAGATCCATCGCCGCGGGGGCGTCGCCGCGGTGGTGTCCGGCGGGTTCCACGAGATCCTCGACACGGTGGCCCCATCGCTGGGCGTCGATCGGTGGCGTGCGAACCGCTTGGACCAGCGCGACGGAGCACTCACCGGCCGCGTCTCCGGGCCGATCGTCGATGCTCGGGCGAAGGCCGACGCCGTGCGCGAGTGGGCCGATCAGGAGCACATCCCGCTTCGGCAGACGATCGCGATCGGTGACGGGGCGAACGACCTCGAGATGATGCGCGTGGCAGGACTCGGCGTCGCCTTCAACGCCAAGCCGACCGTGCGCGCTCACGCGGATCTGGTCGTGGGCCCGATCGATCTGCGGGAAGCGATCTCGCTCCTGCCCTGACACAGCTCCCGCCTGTGTCGGCCCCTGACGCTACCGTGAGGCTCATGGACATCCTTCTCGTTCCCGGCCTCTGGCTCGATGCCTCCTCGTGGTCCGATGTCACCGCGCCACTCGTCGCGAACGGTCACCGTGTGCATCCGCTGACGATGCCGGGCACCGGCGCCCCGGCATCCGAGAGCGACGAGATCGGAATCGACGACTGGGTCGGAGCGGTCGTCCGCGAGATCGACGATGCGACGCATCCCGTGGTGCTGATCGGACACAGCGGGGGCGGAAACCTCGTCTACGCGGCTGCCGACCGGCGCCCGCACGCCGTGGCGCACGTGATCCTGCTCGACACCTTTCCGCCCGTTCCGGGAGCTGGCATCTCGGACTTCCCCGTCGTCGACGGTGTCGTGCCGTTCCCCGGGTGGGAGTTCTTCGACGAGGACGACGTCGCCGATCTCTCGCCGGAAGTGCGTGCCCGCGCGGGGGCCCGCACGAGCTCGGTTCCGCGGCACGTGCCCACGGACGCCCTCCGGCTGACGGACGAGCGGCGTCGCGGTGTGCCCGTCACCATCGTGACCGGGACCGTGCCGGCGAACGTGATCCGAGAGATCGCGGCGGACCCCGCCCCGTGGGCGGCGGAGCTGGCAGCCGTCGAGGATCTCCGCATCATCCAGCTCCACGACGACGGTGCGCCAGGAGGGCACTGGCCGCAGTTCTCAGCTCCGGAGCGAACGGCTCGAGCGCTCCTCGAAGCGGTGCGGGAGCCCCCCGGCGCCCCCGGCGAGGAGTCCGGGCACCCGGCGGGTCAGTGACCCATGCCGAGCCCGCCGTCGACCGGGATCACCGCGCCGGAGACGTAGGCGGCCGCGTCGGAGGCGAGCCACGCGACCACACCGGCGACCTCATCGGATGATCCGAAGCGACCGGCGGGAATGCTCTTCTTGTAGTCGGCCTGGGTCTGCTCCGGCAGTCCAGCGGTCATGTCGGTCTCGATGAAGCCCGGGGCCACGACATTCGCGGTGATCCCGCGCGCGCCGAGCTCGCGGGTGAGCGACCGAGCGAAGCCGACCAGCCCGCTCTTGGACGCGCTGTAGTTGATCTGACCGGCGGAGCCCAGCAGCCCGACCACGCTGGAGATCAGGATCACCCGACCCCAGCGCTTCTTGAGCATGCCCTTCGAGGCGCGCTTGACGACGCGGAACGATCCGCCGAGGTTCGTGGACACCACGTCGTCGAAGTCGTCCTCGCTCATCCGGAGGAGGAGGGTGTCGCGTGTGATGCCCGCGTTGGCCACCAGCACGTCGACGGGTCCGAGCGCGCTCTCGACCTCGGTGAAGGCAGCGTCGACGGCAGCGGCGTCCGTCACATCGGCCCGCACCGTGAGCGTGCCCTCCGGGCCTTCCCCGCTGCGCGCGGTCACCGCGACCCGGTAGCCCTCGGCGACGAACCGCTCGGCGATGGCGCGGCCGATGCCACGATTTCCCCCGGTGACGAGGACGACGTGCTCAGAGGACATAGCTGATGCTCCTTCATGCTGCGGGCGGCGATCCGCCTCAGCCTAGCGGGCACGCGATTGACACCCATCCGCCGGCACTGCCACGCTGGAAGCGCCCTCGAGAAAGGCCTCCGATGACACAGCCCGACCCCCACGGCGGACCCACGCCCGGCGCGTATCCGCCGCCGGCTCACGGTGCGACACCACCGCCCTACGGCGCGGGTGTACCTGCGGGCGCCCGGACAAACACTCTCGCGATCGTCTCCCTGATCGCCTCGATCAGTGCTTTCGTGATCCTGCCCTTCCTCGGTTCGCTCGCGGGCGTCATCACCGGGCACATGTCGCTGTCTCAGATCTCCCGCACCGGCGAACAGGGTCGCGGCATGGCCCTTGCCGGCCTGATCGTCGGCTACGTCGGCCTCGCTCTGGCCGTCATCGGGATCATCGCCGTCATGCTGTTCTTCGGCGTCTTCCTCACCGCAGTGTCGCAGTCGACCTACAGCTGAGCAGCGGGCTCCCGGGTGCCCAGCGGGCGTACCCTGGAGGGACCGTGAAGCACTCGCACCACACGCCGTCGGCGACGTCCCTCCCCCGCGCACCGCGCGAGGGTGCGGACTCCCGTGCGCGCACCTACCTCGTCACCATGGGGATCCGTGTGCTGTGCTTCGCGATGATGGTCTTCATCACCCCGTACGGATGGTGGACGTGGGCCTTCGCCGCTGCGGCGATCTTCCTCCCCTACATCGCCGTGGTGTTCGCGAACGTCGGGTCCGACGTTCGCGAGACCGGCGTCGAGAGCCCCGAGCGCGCGCTGCCGGCAGCGGCGGCCCAATCCGTTCCGGAGCATGACGACGAAGCCGCGGTGCAGGTACCGCCCCGGGTCATCCGCATCAAGGAGACACGTCGCGAAGGCGAGAACGGGCGTGGGTGACGCCCGCTGCTCTCGCGCGGGATGCCACGAGGCGGCGCTCTGGCGCATCGACTGGCGGAACCCGCGCATCCACGCGGCGGATCGTCGCAAGACGTGGGTCGCCTGCGATGCGCACCGTGCGTATCTGCGTGATTTCCTCGCCGCGCGCGAGTTTCCGGTTGACGTCTCCGAGCTCGAGGGCGCCTCATGAGTCGGCGCGCGGCGCCGACGGCCGTGCGGTGGTCGGGATACATCGCCGTCGCGGTCCTGTTCGCGATCGCCTGTGCGTTCCTGTCCCACTGGCAGTTCGAGCGGAACGAGTCGCGTGCCGCCGAACTCGAGCTCGTCGACCGCAACTACGACGCCGTGCCGGTGGTTCTGGAGGACCTCGTCCCGGAGGGGTCGACGCTCGACCCGGAAGACGAGTGGCACCCGGTCGTGATGACCGGCGAGTACCTCCCGGCGGATCAGCTTCTGGTGCGCAACCGTCCCCACGGCGGCACCGCCGCGTTCGAAGTGCTCGTTCCCTTCCGCCTCGAGGACGGGCGCATCCTGATCGTCGATCGCGGGTGGGTGCCTCCCGGCGAGAGCAGCCGCGAGCCGGACGCCGTCGCGGCCCCTCCGGAAGGCACTGTCCAGGTGACGGTGCGCCTGCGACCGGGCGAGCCCCTCACGTCGTCCGGAGAGTCCGTGGACGACGGGCAGATCCCGACCGTCAACCTGCCGCTCATCGCGGGGGTCGTCGCCGACGGAGAACGAGTAGAGCAGAGTGCCTACGGCGCGCTGGCGTCGGAAGAGCCCGCGCCGGCGACGACGCTCGGCGCACTCGACGATCCGTCAGCCGACCCCGGGCCGCACCTCTCGTACGCCATCCAGTGGATCCTCTTCGCGATCATGGGCTTCGTCTTCATCGGATACATGATCCGCACCGAGATCCGCGCGCGGCGCGACGATCACGAAGACGAGGAGCAGGCGGAGACGACCGGGCCCATCGCCCGGCGACGCCTCGACCACGATGCGGATGCCGAGGACGCGCTCGTGGACGCCCTCGGCCGGTGATCACGCCAGCGTGATCAGCTCGATGTAGTCGCGCCCCCAGATGTCCTCGACACCGTCGGGGAGGATGAGGACCCGCTCCGGGTTCAGCGCCTCCACGGCGCCCTCGTCGTGGGACACGAGCACGACCGCGCCCTCGTAGTGGGCGAGGGCTCCCAGGATCTCCTCGCGCGAAGCGGGGTCGAGGTTGTTGGTCGGCTCGTCGAGGAGCAGCATGTTCGCAGACGACACCACGAGGGTCGCCAGCGACAGCCGGGTCTTCTCTCCGCCCGAGAGCACACCCGCAGGCTTGAGCACGTCGTCACCGGTGAACAGGAACGACCCCAGCACCTTGCGCGCCTCGGTCGCGGTGATGTCGGGCGCCGCCGACATCATGTTCTCGAGCACCGAACGGTTCACGTCGAGGTTCTCGTGCTCCTGCGCGTAGTAACCGACCTTGAGACCGTGGCCCGGCTCGATGACACCCGTGTCGGCCCGGTCGACGCCGGCGAGGATGCGAAGGAGGGTCGTCTTGCCGGCGCCGTTCAGGCCCAGCACGACGACCTTCGAGCCGCGGTCGATCGCGAGGTCGACATCGGCGAAGATCTCCAGCGACCCGTACGACTTCGACAGGGCCTTGGCCATCAGCGGGGTCTTGCCGCACGGGGCGGGCTTGGGGAAGCGCAGCTTCGCGACGCGGTCTTCCTGGCGCACCTCGTCGAGACCGGAGAGCATCTTCTCGGCGCGTGCGACCATCTGGTGCGCGGCGGCCGCCTTGCTCGCCTTCGCACCGAAGCGTGCCGCCTGCAGCTGCAGCGCGGTCGCCTTCTTCTCGATGTTGGCCCGCTCCTTCTTGCGCCGTTCCTCGTCGGCGACCCGCTGTCGCAGGTAGTTCTTCCAGTTCATGTTGTACACATCGATGACCTGACGATTGGCATCGAGGTAGAACACGCGATTGACCGTCTCGCCCACGAGCTCCACGTCGTGGCTGATCACGATCAACCCGCCCTTGTAGGACTTCAGGAACTCGCGCAGCCACACCACGCTGTCCGCGTCGAGATGGTTGGTGGGTTCGTCGAGGATCATCGTCTGGGCGTCTGAGAAGAGGATGCGCGCCAGCTCGATGCGCCGGCGCTGCCCGCCCGACAGCGTCTTCAGCGGCTGGTCCAGGATGCGGTCCGGCAGGGAGAGATTGTGGGCGATCGAGGCCGCCTCGGCCTCCGCGGCATAGCCCCCCAGGGCCTCGAACCGCTCGGTCAGGTTGGCGTACTTCCGCATCGCCCGCTCCGCGACGGCAGGGTCGTCCGAACCCATGGCTTCGGAGGTCTCCCGCATGCCGATCGCGATCGTGCCCAGGCCGCGGGCGTCGAGGATCCGCGTGCGAGCCAGCATCTCCGGATCGCCGGACCGAGGGTCCTGCGGCAGGTAGCCCAGCTCGCCAGAGCGGTCGACGCGCCCGGCAGAAGGCAGCACGTCGCCGGCAAGCACCTTGGTGAGCGTGGTCTTTCCGGCGCCGTTGCGCCCGACGAGCCCGATCTTGTCGCCGTCGGAGACGCGGAAGGAGACCTCCGACATGAGCACGCGGGCGCCCACGCGGATCTCGAGGTCGTGCACGGCAAGCACAGCGATCGTCCGTTTCGTTGGTGACAGGGGACAAGGGAGGCCGGCGGCCAGCCTCCTAGTATAAGTCGGGAACGGCCCGCAGACCGCCGGGCACGACCTCCGAAGGAGCGCCATGACCCTCGCTGCCCCCTCCCCTGCCCGTCGACGCGTGCTGGCTGACGTCATCGCACGGCCCGAAGGACGCGCTCGTGCGCTCGCGACCGACGCCGCGCTCATCCTCGCCGGCGCCGCCGTCGTGGCCGTGCTCGCGCAGGTGTCCGTGCCGCTGTGGCCGGTCCCGATCACGGGTCAGACCCTCGCTGTGGTGGTCGTCGGCGCCGCCCTCGGCGCACGGCGGGGCGCGCTCGCCCTTCTCGCCTACCTGGTGATCGGGCTCGCCGGAGTCCCCGTCTTCGCGGACTTCACCGGAACGGTCGCGGCGATCGCCAAGCCCAGCTTCGGATTCATCCTCGGCTTCATCGGGGCGGCATTCGTCGCCGGCTGGTTCGCCGAGCGCGCGTGGGACCGCAAGCCCTGGCTCGCTTTCATCGGGTTCGTCGCCGCCAGCGCTGTCCCCTTCGTCGTCGGGATCCCCTACATGGCGCTCATCCTGAACGGTGTGATGGGACTGGAGCTGTCGCTGTGGCAGCTCCTCCAGGCGGGACTGTTCCCCTTCATCATCGGCGGTGCGGTGAAAGCGGCGATCGCCGCGGCGGTCATCCCGGGAGCCTGGGCTCTCGTGCGCCGGGTCGACACGTCCCGCGACTGATTCGCCTCCCCGCTGCGAGCTGAGGGGTTCGAGAGCACTCCGAATGTCGGGTAAAGTAAGCCTGCCCTAACACCTAGGAGGAATCTTGTTCCGCTCCCCCCGCACACGCATCGCGCTCGCGGCCATGGCCGCCACCGCACTCGGCATCGCCCTCACAGGCTGCGCAACAGGTGTCGAAGAGTCCGAGGATGCATCGTCGTCGACGACCGGCGACGCCTTCCCCGTGACGATCGAGCACGCTCTCGGCGAGACGGTCATCGAGACACAGCCGGAACGGGTCGCGGCGATCGCGTGGAGCAACCAGGACGTCCCCCTGGCCCTCGGAGTCGTTCCCGTGGGGATGGACTCTCAGGTGTGGGCGTGGACCGGCGACGCCGAGCTCGGCGTCTACGAGTGGACGCAGGATGCGATCGACGAGCTCGGCGGTGAGGAGCCCGTGATCTTCTCCTCATCCGACGGTGTGGACTTCGAAGCCATCGCCGACACCGCCCCCGATGTGATCCTGGCGGCCCAGTCGGGCCTGAGCGAGGAGGACTATGCCACGCTCAGCGAGATCGCCCCGGTGGTCGCGTATCCCGAGATCGCCTGGTTCACGCCGTGGCGAGACACCATCGCCCTGAACGCCGAAGCGCTGGGGATGGCCGAGGAAGGCGACGAGCTCGTCGCCGATCTCGAGCAGCAGATCGCCGACGCGACGGCGGAGGCCGACTTCGCCGGGAAGACGGCGGCGTTCTTCTACGCGAGTCCGGCCGACCTCTCCACCGTCTCGCTCTACACCGGCGGTGACTCGCGGACCGCCTTCCTCAACGACCTCGGCTTCGATCTGCCGCAGGTCGCGATCGACGCCGCGGCGGAGGGTTCCTTCTACCAGGACTTCAGCGCGGAGAACGCCGACCAGCTGGCCGACGTCGACGTCATCGTCAGCTACGGCGACGGCAGCCTCCTCGAGGCGATGCAGGCCGACCCCCTGTGGAGCACCCTGCCCGCCGTGCAGAACGGCGCCGTTGTGGAGGTCGGGAACGGAGACGCCCTGAGCGCCGCCGTCAGCCCGACCGCACTGTCGATCCCGTGGGTCCTCGACGAGTACGTCGCGATGCTCGAGGACGCCGCCTCGCAGGCTCAGTGACGCTCCTCGCCGCGAACACGCGCCGCGCGCCCGCCTCTCGTGCGGGCGCGCGGCCGCGTGTCGTTGCCCTCGTCATCGGACTCGCTCTCCTCGTCGTCACCGTGATCCTCTCGCTGGCATTCGGTTCCAGGCCGGTCACCGTCACCGAGGTCGTCGACGGTGTCACCACGTGGCTGCGCGGGCAGACACCCACCGACATCGGTGCACTCGCGGTGCAGAGCCGCATCCCCCGCACCGCGCTCGCCATGCTCGCTGGTGCGGCACTGGCCATCTCCGGCGCCCTCATGCAGGCGATCACCCGAAATCCGCTCGCGGACCCCGGCATCCTCGGCGTCAACACCGGCGCCGCGCTGGCCGTCGTCATCGGCATCGCCTTCTTCGGCCTGGCAGACACGTGGGGCTACCTCAGCCTCGCCCTCATCGGCGCCGGCCTCACCGCCGTCTTCGTGTACTTCGTCGGGTCGGTCGGCGCCGGCGGCACGACACCCATCAAGCTGGCGCTGGCCGGAGCTGCGGCCACCGCCGCCCTCACGTCGCTCGTGTCAGCGATCCTGCTGCCGCGTCAGAACGTGCTCGACGAGTTCCGCTACTGGCAGGTGGGCAATGTCGGACGAGCGGAATGGGAGACCATGGCGGTGGTCGCGCCCGTTCTCGTCTTCGGCGCCATCGTCGCCATCTTCTCCGCCTCGGCTCTGAACGCGCTCGCGATGGGCGACGACGTGGCGACGGGCCTCGGCGTGCACGTCGGGCGCATCCGCATCGTCGCCGCCATCGCGGGGGTCGCCCTCTGCGCCGCCGTCACCGCGGTCGCCGGCCCGATCGGCTTCGTCGGGCTCATGGTCCCGCACGTGGTGCGTCTCGTCTCCGGGCCGGACCAACGGTGGCTCCTCCCTCTCTCCGCGATCGGCGGCGCCATCCTCCTCGTCGCGGCAGACACGATCGGACGTGTCATCGGCTCTCCCGGCGAGGTCGAGGCGGGCATCATCACCGCATTCGTCGGGGCCCCCGTTCTCATCGTCATCGCTCGCCGCACCAGGATGCGGGCGCTGTGACCGCGACGGCAGAGATCATCGACGGAACCGCCGCCGCGGTCCGCGCCGGCCGCCGGGCACGGACGCGTCGCCGCACGGTCGCGGTCGCCGCACTGGTGATCCTTCTGATCGGCCTCAGCATCGCGATGCTCACACTGGGCAACACCGTCTACCCGCTCGGCGATGTGATCGCGGTCATGCTCGGCTACGACGTTCCCGGGGCATCCTTCACCGTGGGGACACTCCGAATACCCCGTACGCTCACCGGTGTCCTCGCGGGCATCGCGTTCGGCGTCGCCGGCGTGACCTTCCAGACCATGCTGCGCAATCCTCTCGCGAGTCCGGACGTCATCGGGATCACCTCCGGTGCCAGCGCTGCGGCGATCCTCTCACTCATCGTGCTGGGCTGGGGCAGCGGGGCCACCATGACGCTGGCGCTGCTCGCCGGCGTGGGAACGGCCGTCGTCATCTACATCGCTGCTCGTGGTGGCACGTCGACGGGCGGCCGCCTGATCCTCATCGGCATCGGCATCGGCGCGATGCTCGACGCCGTCGTGGCCTACCTCCTCGTCCGCGCCCAGGTCTACGACGTCGCCGTCGCTGCACGGTGGCTCGCGGGCAGCCTCAACGGTGCGCGGATCGAGGACGTGACGCCGCTGGCCGTCGCGGTGTTCGTCCTGGTGCCGGTCGTGCTGCTGCTCGGCAGGGATCTGCGCGCCCTGGAACTCGGTGACGCGTCGGCCGCCGCCCTTGGGGTGCGTGTCGACCGCACGCGGCTCCTTCTCGTCGTCTCGGCGGTCGCCCTGGCCTGTTTCGCCACCGCCACCACCGGGCCGATCGCCTTCGTGGCCTTCCTCGCCGGCCCGATCGCCACTCGGATCGTGGGCGCGGGCGCATCCGTGGTCGTCCCGGCGGCGCTCACCGGGTCGTGCCTCGTGCTCGCGTCCGACCTCCTGGGCCAGTTCGCCTTCGACACGAAGTTCCCCGTGGGCGTCATCACCGGCATCCTCGGAGCTCCCTACCTCCTGTACCTGCTCATCCGTACCAGCCGCCGCGGAGGCTCTTCATGACCCACGCACACCAGCTCCGCACGGAGAGCCTCGTCGCCGGCTACGCGGGCGCCGTCGTCGTCGATGACGTCGACCTGGACGTGCCCGCCGGCAGGATCAGTGTGATCGTCGGCGCGAACGCGTGCGGCAAGTCGACGCTGCTCAAGACGATGTCGAGGCTGCTCACGCCGGAGAGCGGGACGGTCATCCTCGACGGCCGTCGCATCGACCAGATCCCCACCAAGGAACTCGCCCGATCGCTCGGGCTGCTCCCGCAGCAGCCGATCGCCCCCGAGGGCATCGTGGTCTCGGAACTCGTCGGACGCGGGAGGCACCCGCACCAGAAGCTCTTCCGGTCCTGGACGACCGAGGACGACGTCGCCGTCGCGCACGCCCTCGACGCGACCGGCGTGAACGACCTCGCCGACCGCCCGATCGACGAACTGTCCGGCGGACAGCGTCAGCGCGTGTGGATCGCCATGGCTCTGGCTCAGGAGACGGGCGTGCTGCTGCTGGACGAGCCGACGACCTTCCTCGACGTCAGTCACCAGGTCGAGGTGCTCGACCTGCTCACCGACCTGAACCGCCGGCGGGGCACGACCATCGTCATGGTCCTGCACGACATCAATCTCGCGGCGCGGTACGCCGACCATCTGTTCGCCCTGAGACGCGGTCGACTCCTCGCGAGCGGTCCGCCCTCGGAGGTCATCACCCGGGAGCTCATTCGCGACGTCTTCGACCTGGACTCCCTCGTCATCGCCGACCCGGTCTCGGGGTCTCCGATGGTCCTGCCCCGTGGACGCCACCACATCCTCGACCCCCTGGACGGAGTGACACCATGACAGACAAGCCCTACCGGTTCTTCCGGGTGCGCCTGAGGGCCATCAGTGACCTGACCCCCAGCTTCCGACGCTTCACCTTCACCGGCGACGACCTCGACGATTACGGCGACCCGGGCTTCGATCAGCGGATCAAGCTCATCTTCCCCACCGTGACAGCACCGCTGGAGGCGATGCCGACCGGAGACGACTGGTACGCGCAGTGGCGGGAGCTCCCGTCGGACACCCGCCCCCACATCCGCACCTACACCACGCGGCGCGTGCGTCACGACCTGCGAGAGGTGGATGTCGACATGGTCGTGCACGACGTCACGGGCCCCGCTTCCCAATGGATCGACGACGCGCGGATCGGCGACGAGCTGCTGATCCTCGCTCCGTCCACGGCCGCGACCGGCGTGAGCTTCGGCATCGACTTCGTCCCGCCTGAGCGCACCGACGCCGTTCTGCTCGTTGGAGATGAGACCGCGGCCCCCGCCATCGCGGTCATCCTCGAACAGCTCCCGCCGGAAGCTCGCGGACACGTCGTCCTCGAGCTGCCCGAGCCGGCCGATGCGGCCTACATGCCGACCCATCCCGGGTTCGGGATGTCCATCGGCCACCGCACCGCCGACACGCGGCACGACTTCCTCACCACGACCGTGCCGCAGGTCGCCGAACGTCTCGCGCCCGGCGGGACGGGAGCCGACGTCGAAGAGATCGACATCGACACCCAGCTCCTCTGGGAGGTGCCGCGCACGGCCAAGGGCGGCGCCGCCTTGAAGAGCGCACCGCTCTACGCGTGGCTTGCCGGGGAAGCCGGCGGCATCAAGGCGCTCCGTCGTCACCTCGTCAGTGAGCGCGGCGTGGATCGCCGAGCGGTCGCCTTCATGGGCTACTGGCGCCTCGGCCGCGCCGAGATGTGAGAAAGGGCGCGACCGCGCAAGCGGTCGCGCCCTTCACCTCCGTCACGAGGAGCGCGCGTCAGATCGCGAAACCGAGGGCACGCATCATGTCGCGCCCATCGTCGGTGATCCGCTCCGGACCCCACGGCGGCATCCAGACCCAGTTGATCCGGAATCGATCCACCACGGCGTCGAGCGCCTGCGCGGTCTGCTCCTCGAGCACGTCCGTCAGCGGGCAGCCGGCGGACGTGAGTGTCATGTGGATCACGAGGGCGTCGTTGTCATCGTCCCACGCGAGGTCGTAGATGAGCCCCAGATCGACGACATTGATCCCGAGCTCCGGATCCATGACGTCTTTGAGCGCTTCGGAGACCTCGTCGTACTTCTCGGTCGTGAGCGTCACGGTCATGTAACGATTCTACGCGCCGGCGTCGACGGTCGGCTCAGCGACCTGCGGAACGAAGCGATCGTAGCCCTCGTCCTCCAGCCGGTCGGCAAGTTCCGGGCCGCCCTCCTCGACGATGCGGCCCTTGACCATCACGTGCACGTGATCGGGCCGGATGTAACGCAGGATGCGGGTGTAGTGGGTGATCAGGAGCACACCGAGGTCGGTCTGCTCCTTCGCCCGGTTGACACCCTCGGAGACGATCTTGAGGGCGTCGACGTCGAGCCCGGAGTCAGTCTCGTCAAGCACGGCGAGCTTCGGGCGGAGCAGCTCGAGCTGCAGGATCTCGTGGCGCTTCTTCTCGCCGCCGGAGAAGCCCTCGTTCACGTTGCGCTGCGCGAACGTCGGGTCCATCCGGAGATTCGTCATCGACTCGCGGACGTCCTTGGTCCACGAGCGGATCGCGGGGGCCTCGCCGTCGATGGCGGTCTTGGCGGTGCGGAGGAAGTTCGTCACGGTCACCCCGGGGATCTCCACGGGGTACTGCATCGCCAGGAAGAGCCCGGCGCGGGCGCGCTCGTCGACGGACATCTCGAGCACGTCCTCGCCGTCGAGCGTGATGGATCCGCCCGCCACGGTGTACTTGGGGTGTCCGGCGATCGTGTACGCGAGCGTCGACTTTCCCGACCCGTTCGGGCCCATGATGGCGTGCGTCTCGCCCGTTCGGATGGTCAGCGTGACGCCGTTCAGGATGGGGGTGGCCCCCTTCTCGGTCTCGACCGTCACGTGCAGGTCGCGGATCTCGAGGACAGTCATGATGTGTTCCTTCGTCAAGTCAGGTCTTTGGTCACGGCCGGATCGATCATCACGTCGTCGCCGTCGATCTCGACGACGTAGACGGGGACCGGTTCGAAGGCCGGAAGGTTCTGAGGTCTGCCGGTGATGAGCGAGAACGCCGAGCCGTGCGCCCAGCATTCGAGGGTGTCCCCCTCGACGAATCCTTCGGACAGCGAGATGTCGCCGTGGGTGCAGGTGTCGCCGATCGCGTGAACGACGCCCTCGGCATCCAGGACGACCGAGATCGGCACGCCGTCGAGCTCCACACGGTGCGCGGTATCCTGCTCGAGCTCGCTCAGCGAACAGGCTCGCTGTGCGCTCACGCGGCGCCGTCCTCGAGCTCGCGCTCGATTGCGGCCGTCAGTTCGTCCTGCAGCGCCGGGATGCCGATCCGCTGCACGATCTCGGACAGGAAGCCGATCACGACGAGCCGACGCGCCTCGTCCTCGGCGATGCCGCGAGCCTGGAGGTAGAACAGCTGCTCGTCGTCGAAGCGACCCGTCGCGCTGGCATGCCCGGCGCCCTGGATATCGCCCGTCTCGATCTCGAGGTTCGGGATCGAGTCGGCTCGTGCACCGTCGGTGAGCACGAGGTTCCGGTTCGCCTCGTACGAATCCGTTCCCACCGCATCGGGACCGATCAGCACATCGCCGATCCAGACGCTCCGGGCGGAAGCCCCCTGCAGAGCGCCCTTGTAGAGAACGTCGCCGACGGTGTGAGGGCCCTTGTGGTGCAGGTACACCTGGCTCTCGAGGTGCTGACCCGAGTCCGCGAAGGACAGCCCGTACAGGCGCGCCTCGGAGCCCGGACCGGCGAGTTCGACCGACGGGTTCACCCGCACGACGGAGCCGCCGAAGGTGACGACGACGTGCGTGAGCGTCGCGTCCTTGTCGACTCTCGCCTGATGCGATGCGGCGTGCACGGCGTCGTCGTCCCATCGCTGGACGGTCACGAGCTTCAGCGTGGCGCCGTCGCGGACGATCACCTCGACGTTCTGCGCGTAAGCCGCCGATCCGCTGTGGTCCAGGACGACCGTGGCGCGGGAGTTCGGAGCCGCCTCGATGACCAGATGCGCGTTGCCGTGACGCTCGGCGCCCGCGCCGCGGAGCGAGAGGACGAACGGTTCGTCGAACTCGCCGCCGTCGGGCACGCGCAGGTGCAGCGCGTTCGCGCCCCGCTTCCATGCGATCGCGCTGATGAGATCCTCGGGCCGGAAGACCTCGCCCCGCGGTCCGGCATCGTCAGCGGCCACGATGAGGTCGGCGATCGTTTCGCGGTCGTCGGAGACGGCCGGTTCTCCCTGCCCGTCGGTCTCCTCGTCGACGAACAGGGTCGCGAGGCGGTCGAGCGGCGCGTGGCGCCAGTTGACCTCGCGGCCGGTGGGACGCTCGAAGTCCGCGGGGTCGAACGACGTCGGTCGCTCTGAGCGAGTCTGAACCGGGACGAACGATCCTGCCCCGTCCGAATGCGGCACTGATCCGGGCACCGTCGCGGGTGCCTGAGTGGTGGTCGTCATCTAGCCGACGGATCCTTCCATGCCCATCTCGATGAGCTTGTTGAGTTCCATGGCGTACTCCATGGGCAGTTCGCGGGCGATGGGCTCGATGAAGCCGCGCACGATCATCGCCATGGCTTCGTCCTCCTCGAGACCTCGCGACTGCAGATAGAACAGCTGCTCCTCGCTGACCTTCGAGACCGTGGCCTCGTGGCCGAGCTGAACATCGTCGACCCGGATGTCGATCGCCGGATAGGTGTCCGAGCGCGAGATGGTATCGACCAGCAGGGCGTCGCATC
Source organism: Microbacterium sp. MTN4-26 (assembly GCF_042846595.1). NCBI lineage: Bacteria > Bacillati > Actinomycetota > Actinomycetes > Micrococcales > Microbacteriaceae > Microbacterium > Microbacterium sp. MTN4-26. The sequence goes on along the minus strand of NZ_BTGO01000012.1, from coordinate 4,145 downwards.
GCACCGTGTTGGCGGAGTGATGCGCGTTCTCCGCCACGCGGACCTCGCCCCGATAGCCCGCTCGCCCGCCACCGCGCGCGATCGACTTCGACACGATCGAGGACTGCGTGTACGGCGCCATGTGGATCATCTTCGCCCCGGCATCCTGGTGCTGACCAGGACCGGCGAAGGCTACCGAGAGCGTCTCGCCCTTGGCGTGCTCGCCCATGAGGAAGATCGACGGATACTTCATCGTGACCTTGGAGCCGATGTTGCCGTCGACCCACTCCATCGTCGCGCCCTCGTGGGCGACGGCGCGCTTGGTCACCAGGTTGTAGACGTTGTTCGACCAGTTCTGGATCGTCGTGTATCGCACGCGGGCGTTCTTCTTCACGACGATCTCGACGACGGCCGAGTGCAGCGAGTCGCTCTTGTAGATCGGGGCGGTGCAGCCCTCGATGTAGTGGACGTAGGAGTCCTCGTCGGCGATGATCAGCGTGCGCTCGAACTGACCCATGTTCTCCGTGTTGATCCGGAAGTAGGCCTGCAGCGGGATGTCGACGTGCACGCCCTTCGGAACGTAGACGAACGACCCGCCGGACCACACCGACGTGTTCAGAGCGGCGAACTTGTTGTCACCCGCCGGAATCACCGTGCCGAAGTACTCCTCGAAGAACTCCGGGTGCTCGCGCAGCGCGGTGTCGGTGTCCATGAAGATGACACCCTGACGCTCGAGGTCCTCCTGGATCTGGTGGTAGACGACCTCGGACTCGTACTGGGCCGCGACGCCCGCGACGAGGCGCGCACGCTCCGCCTCCGGGATGCCGAGCTTCTCATAGGTGTTCTTGATGTCCTCGGGAAGGTCTTCCCACGACTGCGCCTGCTTCTCCGTGGAACGCACGAAGTACTTGATGTTCTCGAAGTCGATGTCGGAGAGGTCCGCGCCCCACGTCGGCATCGGCTTGCGTTCGAACAGCTGGTGACCCTTGAGGCGGGCCTTCAGCATCCATTCCGGCTCGTTCTTCAGGCGGGAGATGTCGCGCACGACGGCCTCCGAGAGGCCGCGCTTCGCGCTCGCGCCGGCGACGTCCGGGTCATGCCATCCGAACTCGTACACCCCCAGGCCATCGAGCTCGGGACGATCGATCAGCACATCCGACATGGCTCAACTCCTCTCTCTTGGGCCGCAACGGTGTCATCCGCCCCGGCATTCCCCGCCCTTCGGGAGTTTGGAAGGTGGATGCCGCTCGGTGGGCCCGATCACAGGCGCCTCGTTACCGCGCCTAGACTGTCAGTGATGCGAAACACGACAGCGTCGCATCCCGAACCACTCGATTCTACAGGGTTCACCGGCGGCCGCACCGAGAGCGGCCCGATGCCGTGCACCCGGAAGGCCGCGCATGCCCTCCTCCGTCTCCCCCGTCGAGAACGCCTCCGTCGAGTCCTCCGGTGGCATCCGTGGGCGGATCGTCGCGTTCCTCCCCGACCGTGTCGACCGGCGTGTCGTGGCCGCGGCCTGGGCGACTCTCGTCGTGCAGATCGGCATCGTGGCCACCGGCGGTCTCGTGAGACTGACGGGCTCCGGTCTCGGATGCCCCACATGGCCGCGCTGCACCGACGAATCGTTCGTGGCGACGCAGGAGATGGGCATCCACGGCGTCATCGAATTCGGGAACCGCCTGCTGACGTTCGTGCTGGTGGCGGTGGCGATCGTGACGTTCCTCTTCGTCGTGCGGATGCGTCGACGCCGTCGCGACCTCTTCTGGCTCGCCCTCGCCATCGGACTCTACGTGCCGCTGCAGGCGATCATCGGCGGCATCACCGTCCTGACGAACCTCAACCCCTACGTCGTCGGCCTGCACTACTTCGCGTCCGTGGTGCTCGTGGCCCTGTCGGCCGGCCTCGTGGTGCGGGTGTACGCCGTGCCGGGTCCGCGACGCGTCGCCGTACCCCGGACGTACCGCGCGCTTGTCGCCCTCACGGCCGTCGGCGTGCTGGTGACGGTCGCCGTCGGCATCCTCGTCACGGGTTCGGGGCCGCATGCCGGCGACGGCGGTGCGGCACGGAACGGTCTCGACCCGGAACTCATGCAGCATGTCCACTCCTGGCCGGCTTATGTGACGCTGGCGCTCTCACTGGCGATCTTCGCCCTCGCCTTCCGGATGCCGGCCCCCCTTCGGCTGCCGCTGTGGACAGGGCTGCTCCTTCTCACCGAGGCCGCGCAGATCGCCGTGGGCCTGTGGCAGGCACGCGCCGGCCTCCCGATCGTGCTGGTGAACATCCACATGGTGCTCGCGGTGGTCCTCGTCGCAGCCATGACCGCCGTCGTCCTGCACCAGTCGCTGCCGGCGACGCATCCGCGATCAGACCCGGCCGCGCGCTCATAGCGGACTCATCGGATTCACCCACCCGCAACCGAGGAACCGCATACCGCGCGCACGGACGCTCCCGGAATCGTGTCCTCGGTCGCGGCCGACCGGTCGCACGTGAGGAGCAGATGACAATGACCACCCGTCCCAGCCTCGTGCGCAGCATCCCGTTCTGGATCCTTCTCGCAGGCTCCCTCGGCACGGCCGGTTACGGCGCGAGCATGGTGACCGGAACGCTCGACTCGATGACCACGACCCTCCTGGACGGAACGGCGACCGGCGTCGACGTCTACGTCGGCCAATCGACGGCGATCATCGGTGCCGTGCTCGTCGGCGCAGGTGTCATCGGCGTGCTGCTGACCCTCGCCGTCGCGGCCGTGGCGACCCTGCGCCCGTATCCCGCACCGGAGATCGTCGAGGCTGTCGACCCGGCGGCCGACTCGGAGGAGAACGACCTGACGCCGGATGCGCCGCAGAGCGAACCCGAGATCACGCGCCCGGAAGCGGACGCGGAGACCGACCGCGAGACCGTCCGCGTCGGCTGACCGCACGCGCGGCCCGCTGCGACTCAGAAAGGCAGCAGCGGGTCGACGGCGATCGCGACGAACAGCAGGGTGAGGTACGTGATCGACGCGTGGAACACCCGCATCGGCTTCGGCTCCGTGCCGCGGACGGCTCGGTTGTAGAGAACGTGCGACTCGTAGACGAACCACCCGCCGAACACGAGGGCTGATGCGGTGTAGACGATGCCCATCGACGCGACCGGGATGAGCAGCAGGGAGCACACCACCGTGGCCCACGCGTAGAGGATCACCTGCAGCCCGACCTGCGAACCGTTCCGGGTCGCTCCGAGCATCGGCACGTCGACGTCGTCGTACTGGTCCTTGTACTTCATCGACAGCGGCCAGTAGTGCGGCGGTGTCCACAGGAAGACGAGCACGAAGAGGATGACCGGAGGCCACGCGAGCGAACCCGTCACGGCGGTCCAGCCGATGAGCACCGGGAAGCAGCCCGCGATCCCGCCCCACACGATGTTCTGCTCGGTGCGGCGCTTCAGGAGCATCGTGTAGATCACGACGTAGAAGAAGATCGCGCCCGCGGACAGCGCCGCCGCCAGAGCGTTCGTCGTGACGAACAGCCACGCGGTCGAGCCCACGGCCAGTGCCCATGCGAAAACGAGGGCCCCGCGCGGAGAGACCTCGCCGGTCACCAACGGGCGGTTGACGGTGCGCTGCATGTGCGCATCGATGTCGCGATCGAGGTACATGTTGAACGCCGCCGCCGAACCGGCGCTCATCGAGCCGCCGATGACCGTCGCGAACACGAGCCACAGATCGGGCAGACCGCCCTCGGCGAGGATCATCACCGGCACCGTCGTGACCAGCAGCAACTCGAGGACGCGGGGCTTCGTCAGGGCGACGTAAGCCAGGATCGTCCGGCGGATCGATCGGGTTCCCTCGGTTTGCCGGGTGCCGGTCTGAGCCGTCGTGGTGTGCATCTCCCCCGCCATCGCCGCCTGAACAATCACTTCAGTCTATGGCATGCCCGCGCGACCCCACGCCGTTCCGACGACGTGCGACCTCCGCCGCGAGCGCCGGCACGGATCACGGCCGTGTGACGGCCTGAGGGCGAATCGCTATGCTGAGAGGACACGCGCGCCGCACGCGCCGATCCCATCCCTCGCCACTGGCTGATTCGGGGATCCGCGCGCGTCAGCGCACCCTCGAGAAAGGCCCTCTGTGTCGGAACTGCGTTGGGAAGAGATCGATCGGCGCGCGGTGGACACCGTGCGCGTGC